>CAZURA010000213.1:0-6935 GCA_964622985.1 uncultured Bacteroides sp.
TTCCCCGGGATGGGAAAACGGGCGTTTTCGACGCTTCCGAACCACTGTCTCCCTGGTTAGAAAACCGATAGCTGGAGAGACAGCGTTCTGTCGTTGTGGACTGCGCGTTAGGATCCTCGCTGCAGAGAGCGCCGGCCGGTGCGTCTCTTGCGGCCAGATCGTATATCCCGGGGACGTGGTGTGATGGCTGTAGATCTGCGAGTCAAAGGCCTCCCCGTCGAAGTCGGTCTCTTTCGTACTGAGCTCGACGAGACCGGGAAGTTCCAGGTGGTAGACGCCTCGAAGATCCATAAGTGCGAAGGCGACTCGAAGCTCGTCCACCAGTTCCTCCAGGTGGTACGTCTCCAGGAGGGATCGTAGATGGCCTGGGAACCTTCAAACCCACTCGACGAGCACGGCAACCATAAGCCGGCCGAGTTCGAGACCACGAGGGAAGAGATCACTGAGATCTTTTCCAGAGCTCTCCTCAATGGGTGTATTGAGCTTGAGTGTGGGTGCCTGGTGGAGCCCGATGGAGTCTGCCACCATGAGAACGAATCCCCGTTATTGACTTCGGGGTTGATCTAATGGCCCCAACCTGCCCGATTGATATCAACGATGGGAACGGCGCCTGCGGATCACTCCTCCAGGTCCTCGGCGATCACGGCTACGGCATGAAGGGTTACTGCAGTCGTCACGGCACCGTCAATATCCAGATTGAGCCGGCCGTTAGGAGGCCTCCTACATGATGGCCTCCACTGTCTCCCTGGACAATTTCAAAGGCGCCCATGAGAGTACCTGCGAGACCTGCGGTGGGACCTATCAGGTCTCGAGGTTCCATCCTGTCGAGGGCCGGTGCGTCGTGCATACTCCAATCACTCAACGGAGATTAACTGGAGGTGGAAGAAGTGGCCCGTAAACAACGAAAGAAGCGAGATCCAGGACTCGACGAGATCGAGTTCCTGGCTTTGAAAGTTACAAAACAGAAGATCTACGGAAGCCAGCACCCATCCGGGCGAGAGCTCCTGGAACTTCTCGATTCTCGGCAGTTCAAGGGTGAGGTACGCCGGCAGCGAATCCGCGCAGAGGGGAGGGCTGCATAATGGACGATTTCCAAGTGCGCCAGGTCCCGGGTCAAACCCTCGTCCTCGATAGGTTCGTAAAGCCTACGACTGCAGAGATCGAGGGTCGCTGGATCTGCAGCTGCACGTCGGTTAATCCTGGCCCCTTACGCGAGTGCCTCGACTGCGGGGCAGACCGACCAGGTGGCGACGTTCCGCAGGCTCAAATAGACCATGACCGGAAGCTCTGCGGTGGCCCGATCTATTGTGAATACTGCAGGGTTGAGGAGGCGAGACTGTGATCGGCGCCGGTTGGTTTAGGACTGGCCTCGAGCTCCTCCTCCTGGAACGTGAGAGTGACCGGATCCAGGAGCGCCACTATACCGTCGTAGACGACGATAATCTACCTGGTAGGTTCCAGACCATCGACGCTCACAAAAGGCTCCACGACCAGGGCGTATGCGCTCCTGGCTGCAAGTATTGTCGCTTCGCGGGGGTGGTGGCTTGAGCGATGGGGTTGAAACTCGGATTAAGAACGTCTACCCCAGCTACGTTATCACGATTCGTAAGAGTCGGTATTCTCCAAATGTAGAGGGGCTGGGAGGCCACTCTTTCATTAGTTCCTGGTTTGAGCAGAGGAAGCCCTACGGTGGGGGAGGCACCGTTGGAGGCGATACTGTTAACTCGGTACTCTGGGGGGTAATTCGTAGGCTGAAAGAGAAGAAGCGCGACGAGACCGCACCGGCCGTTACGTGGGCCGGAATCAACCTGGAGATCTCCCACCCAGATTTCAAGCACCTAACTCTCGATTGGATCCTGGAGCTCGTAGACCTTCCTCGCTGTCCAAAATGCAAGGGTCGAGGCTGCGATATCCGTCTGGATAAATCCACGAGGGAAAAGCAGCTGGAACGGGTCCCCTGCCAGGTCTGCGAGGAGCTCGGTGTCGAAGTACCTCCAGAGGTCAAAGCCAGGGAGCCGAAGCGAGTCTGGAAGAAGAGGGCAGCTGACCAAAAGAGCGAGACCCAATCCTACCGGATCAAGCTCACGGATTCAGGGAAGGGGTATCGCCTGCATTGTGAGCAGCTGTACGGGAAGCGAGACGCAATCCTGGAGGAGAGCGAGCTCTCCGGCCGGGTCTGGATGGTCCTCAAGCTATGGGTCCAGGAGAAGTTCTACCTCGAGCGACCCGCGACCTCCAGGCACCGGCCGTTATGCTGGGCCAATACCACTTTCACCAATGAGACGGCCAGCTGCTACCATTGGAACCTCGAAGGGCTCCTGGAGGTCGCAGAGAAGGCCGGTCCACCTACAGAGGATAACTATTGGCAGCTGTACGGAAGGCCGACGAGAGAGGCTCCAGAGACCCTCTCCTGCCCCGTCTGCGAGGGCTCGGGTTCTTACACTCTACGAAAGGAGGTCGTGCTCTGCGCGATCTGCAAGGGCAAGGGCTCCACCGTCTCCCTGACGCCAGAGCTCAAGGCGATCCTGCCCGGGCAGGACGTCCCCTCTGTCCTGGAGCCCATGACCGAGCAGCCAGGGACCGTCTCAGGCCAGGAGCTCAGGATCATGTATTTCCTGGTCGAGACAGACCTCACCTACGAGAAGATCGCGGTAGCGATGGGACTCTCTCACCGGAGAGCGATCTGGAAGAAGGCGAACTGGCTCGTCGAGAAGGGATATCTGAGTCGTGAGGCCACTGGAGACGTCAACAACCGGCCGAGGTTCCGATATCCCGAGACGCTGCAGCTGCTCGTAGACGACAATCCATCGAGCGAGGCTCAATGGATCTTTGACGATGAAGAGGAGGAGGGGAACTTCGACCATACGCCCCCATCCACTCAGGCCCCTCCTCCTCAACGACGGCGCCGGCGTCATGGCCGGCAGGCTGTAACCGTGCCTATCAAGGCCCGGAAAATAGGGGGTGTCTAATGGTCGAAAATATAGAAAAACCGCGATTGGCAGCTGGAGGACCTGCTGCAGCTGCAGGATCTCAAACTTTCTCGACGAGCGCCAATTTATTATTTTCAAACCTGGTCCATTTTTCAGAAGGACGGAAAAATATGTTTTTTGAAATACCACTACGCGGAGGGTCCCGGGCCGGAATCTGGACCCTCCACCTACCAATAAACGGAGGGTCCCGGGCCATGTTTAGCTACCCCGAGCACCCATCCCCCCAATCACTCACCCTTTGTCCTGGGGCTCTCCAATCGCCAGGGAGACAGTGGTTAACTAACTGGTTAATTAACCACTGTTTCGGGGGGTGGTTGTAATGGTTCGCGCCACTCCAGACGATCTCATAGAGTGGTGGCGGGACTTCCTGGTTAACGCTCACCCGGGCGATGGATCCAGGGAGCTCGGCGAGGAGAAGGGAGGGCCAGACGATCCTAACTATGGCGCCCTGGCTCGATCCATTTTCGGGAAGGAGCCTATGGTCGTCCTGGATCTCTCATACCCTGACGTTGAGTTCCACAATGAAGCCCTGGCCAAAGCGATGAAAAATCACCCTGAGCTATGTAGAAAAGCCTTAATGATAGCCCTCCGGGAGGAGCTCCCCGAACCAGGAGAAGAAGGGATCCCCCCCAAGTCGAAGATCTGGGTCAACTACAAAGACCTTGAAGATCTGATCGAGCTCGACGACCTGCGCGAGCACCACGTCGGCCAGCTGATTAGCTCAAAGGTAGACGTCAGCCAGATCACCCCTACGGCGCCTCACTACGACGTGAAGATCTTTCAATGCGAATGGGAAGGACACACCAACTCCGTGAAGGCTGGACTGTTTGACCAGTTGCGAGAGCCAAGGCTTTGTCGAGATCGAGACTGCAAATGTCGCGACTTCGATCTCGTCCCGGAGAAGTCCACCCTCTACGCTGCTCAATGGGTGAAGATCCAGGCCCACCAGGTCGCGCTCGTAAAGGGTGCCGTGGTGCCGCGTCCTGCTGTTATCACTCACGGCCTCGCGGGGATCTCCACGTCTCGGGCGATGATCGTTCATGGCGTATGGAGGTTCGAGGTCCTCTATACTCGTAAGGGTGGGCCATCTCCAATCTATCATTACCTGGAAGTCTACGGCTTCGAGAAGGCCGAAGAGGACGTCTTGGTACTCACTGAGGAGGATCGGGCACGTAACGCAGAGATCGCAGCCAGGCCCGATGTGATCAAGCTCCTGGCGCGGTCATTCGCTCCTGGCCTTCGCGGTCTGGAAATGGTGAAGGTCGCCCTGGTTCTGCAGATCCTCGGCGGGGTTCGTACCGATGAGGTCGGAGGCTCTCAGACGAGGCACTTGATCCACCAACTCTTAATCGGTGATCCTGGCGTAGGGAAGTCAGATCTGCTCAGGTTCGCCTCCCTCGTTCACCCTCATTCCGTCTATACTTCGGGCGAAGGATCATCCGGCGTAGGCCTCTCGTATGCTGTATTGAAGGACGAGCAGACCGGTCGCTACTACGTCGAGCCTGGAGTCCTGGCTCTGGCCCACCTTGGCATGGCCGTCGTCGATGAAGTCAGCGAGCTCAAGCCAGAGGACCTCAACCGGGGTAAAACGTCCCTGGAGAGTGGTTTTATGCCCGTTGCGAAGGCTGGGATTATCATGGACCTGCCGGCCTCGACTGCGTTCCTGGGTGGCGGGAACCCTCCAGACGGGAAGCTCTCCCCTGGGGCTGCGATAGATCAGATCCGAAAGTTCATCGCGCCGGCCATCCGATCCCGGATGGATCTGATCTGGATCATGCGAGACGAGCAGGACGAGGCGAAGGACCTCAAGCTAGCCGAGGCGATCCTCGGCCGTGGTTCTGGAGAGCTCCCCGTCGAATACCGAAAGGATATCCTCACCGAGGACGAGCTCCTGCGCTTCTTCACTGAGGCCATCGAGAAGTCGCCAGAGATCCCCCGGGCGCTCCACCCAAAGTTCGCCGAGATCTTCGCCCTGGCGCGTTCCGTTGGTGGTAGTGATATGACCATGCGCCAGCTGCAGACGCTTACCAGGCTCTCTCAGGCTGCAGCAAAGGCTCGTTTCGCCGATGAAGTGAAGATCATGGAGGTCGATCTCGCCCGGGACCTGCAGGCTATCGCTATGGGCACCCTGGTCGAAGAGGCCGCACGGCCGAATATCGACAAACTCACCCTGGACGGAGATCGCGCTCTTACGACCAAAGAAAAGGTATTCGGGATCCTGCAGACGTTGGAGAAGATAGCACCGAATGGGGTCGATGAGCTCGAATGGCTCCAGGTTGCCAATCAGAAAGGGATCACTGAGGGCGAGTTCTACGGTTCAGTGAAATTAATCAAGGCCAAAGGAGAAGCGACAATGGAGGGAAGAAAGTGGAAAACTGCATGAGCGCGTTTCGTGGAGGCGTCACTGTCTCCCTGGACACTGGTTTTATTCGCTCGGAATTTTCCATCGTTATGAAACACACTACAAAATGGTGGTTAGTTAACCAGTTAGTTAACCACTGTTTTCAAAATCTATGTCCATTTTTGTTAGAGGTGAAAAAACATGAAAAATAGTCAAAGACCCGGATCGAAGTTAGTACGCCTGAACATAGCCGTTGCCGAGGATATCGAGGCAGAGACCCTACGCCATCCAGACGGCCGGAAAATGTCAATGTCGGATAAGTGCAAAGTCTTTCACGAAGTCTGGCGCCATCAAGCCATGAAAGGACAGCTGAACATTGAAATGCGGCCTGCGATCTCAATCGTCAGAGATAACCTTGGAGAGTCAGCTTCGATCTCACTTATGCAGATGGTTTCGGCCTTGCAGAAGGCTTGTAAGTTCCGAGATCCAAATGTGCGCGATACCTTCCTGGAGAAGATGGAGGAGACTGCGACGCGGCTTGCGATGGAGGCTCTTGATATCAGGATCGTAGACGAAGGTATCGTTGAGCACCTGGACGAAGTGCCTATCGGCGAGCAGCTGGAGTTAGATCTCGAAGTGGCCAGCTTAGTCAAAAAACGGGGGAAGCCATGAGCGCCACCGTCCAAGTCCAGGGAGACAGTGAATGAGTGAGCCTCTGCCGGTCAAATGTCCGAATTGTGGTAAGTGGGTGAAAGGTGACTGGTCCAACTGCCCAGACTGCAACCATTCATTGATCTGGCTCAGGAATAGGAGGGTGGGTGAATGAGAGAGAAAGGACCCCAGGGAGACAGTGGGTTCGAGGAGGACCCGATACAGTGCCTTGAGTGCAAAGCCGAGATACCAGAAGAGAACCGGGATCCCGAGAACTTTACAGAGACCTGCCCCAAGTGCGGCCAGGTCCAACGAGCGATCCCGTAGGGTGGTCGGATGGTGGTTTACCCTTACCAGGATACCGAGGTATCCTTCACCCGTTCAATGCAATCGATAAACAAGCTCTTGGACAAATGGAACTGCAATCAGAAGCGATGGACGGAACTAGATGAGTTCTTCATGGTGGAGTTCAACATCCAATACACAAATCCAGAAGATGGGAAGTTCGTTAATGCCACGGCTCGGATTGTTGTAGATCTCAAACTCCCCGAGGACTTCCTGGTCAGGCTCAATCGCGCCGCCAGGCTCCACCGCTACAAGAAAACCATGGCTCGGGGTCTATTCTACTACCTCAAATCCAAGTTCGAGTCTCTTGCCTTCGGGTTCGTTGATATTCTCGAGGAGTTCATGCCCTACCTCCTGGTCCCGGGGGACGGTCCCGACGGGATGGTGACGGTGAGGGAGGTTGCGATCCCGCGGTACAAAGAGGCTCTTGAGTCTGGGAAGATGCCCACCGCCGGTTTGATGGGCCTTACAAAGCGACAATTGCTCGGTATCGGCGAGGGGGACAGCTAAGGACCTTTCGCCCACCGCATCGGCCATGCACAGCGCAGGGCTTTACACAAGCCAGCCTTTTAGTAAAGGTTGAGGTGAGATGGGTTCAATCTGGAAGA
>CAZURA010000214.1:0-6632 GCA_964622985.1 uncultured Bacteroides sp.
CGCCCCTATGTTATCTTGAAGTGGGCACAAACCTTGGACGGTTTCATTGATCTGGAGAGAGCCCAGGATGAACCCGTTGATACCCACTGGATATCCAATGAGTTGAGCCGAACCCTGGTGCACAAATGGAGATCGGAGGAGGCAGCCATTATGGTAGGCACTCAAACTGTGATCACTGATAATCCAAGGCTCAACATCAGGAAATGGACCGGCACAAATCCTTTAAGGATAACTATAGATAGGCATGGAAGACTATCCGAAAACCATCATATCATGGATGGAAAGCAGGATACCTTGGTGTTTACCGGGAGCCCGGGAAAATACTCCGGAAGAACAAAAAGCATTCATGTAGATCACTCCTATGAATTGAGAGATCTGCTGGAGGAGTTATATGATCAACGGGTCATCTCGGTATTTGTGGAGGGGGGAGCCAGAATGCATGAATCTTTCCTGAAAGATGGATTGTGGGATGAAGCCCGTGTTTTTACAGGTAAGATGAGGTTCAATAAGGGAGTACATGCTCCTGAACTGCTTCAAAAACCTGACGAAACTACCTTTTTTGGAGATACAAAACTGGAATGTTACTTAAATAAGGATCATCGGATTGATGTGTGAACTAAACACGTTAATGGATAATTCTTTTATATTTATCTAAAAAGGAGTACTTTGGGAAACCCTATAACCGAAAGATTCGTAGAATCATGTAAAAAAATTGTGTAGGTATGAAAAGGCTTGTACTCATATTGTTCCTGTTGCCAACTATCTCATTAGCAACAGTTGTCGCGCAATCGGCCAAGCAGTACTACAAGGCTGGTGAGGACTTTTACAAATCCATGAACTTCAGGGATGCCATTGATCAGTACACAAGGGCGATAGAGTTAGATCCTGATTATGATAAGGCCTATATCAAGCGGGCCATGTCATATTCGAAGATTGGAGATCATGTCAGTGCTGCGACAGATTATGACAGGGCATTGGTTTTCGATGACAGGGATGCAGAGCTATTCTATTTTTCGGGATATGAATGGCATCTCCAGGGGAAAAACGAAATAGCTCTTTCGAAACTGAACAAGGCCATTGAAACAAAAGGAAATTTTCTTGAAGCCTACCAGGTTAGAGCTGTAGTCCAGATGGAGTTGGAGAATTATGATAAGGCATTGGAAGATTGCATGAAATGCCTGAGATTGAGAGAAGATGAGAGGGGTTATTTTAATTTGGCACTGGTTTATGAAAAGCTGGAGATGTACAATGAAGCTGAGCAGGCTTATCTAAAGTCCATCAATAAAAACAAGCAGGTACCAGCGACATACTATGCACTGGCTCACCTTCAGTACGATCGAAAGAAATTTAGCGCAGCCCAAAATTCCATCAACCAGATGTTGAGGATGGATCCGAATAACCTGGAAGGGATATTGCTACAGAGCCAAATACTTGCTGAACAAGGGAATTTTCCAAAAGCCATAGAAGTGCTATCCATGGCCTCCATTGAGTATCCTAATGAAGCCAGGATCTTCCTTTACAGGGGAGATATCAATACTCGGATGAATCAGGCAAGCTATTCCATTATCGACTATTCCAGGGCCATTGAGTTGAATCCCGACAATGCAAAAACCTATTACAAGAGAGCGGGAGCATATGAAGCCATCAGGGACTATAAAAAGGCATTGGCTGATTATGAGAAGCTGCTGGCCATGTCGAAATATGACGGTGAAGCCCAAAGGTTGCATCAACAGGCTACGGATCGCATGTTTGAGTTGAACAGGGAGGAGAATAAACCTAAGGTGGTGTTGATGGATCCAGTGGCAAAAAATGGAAACACGGTAGATATTCCAAAAGCGATCCAGGTGATTAACCTGACGGGGATTGTGGAAGATGAAAGTGATATCACATCACTTCAGGTAAATGGATTTACAGTGCCCGTGGAGAAGACGGAGGAAGGTTTTCAGTTCCTGGCCAGTGTGAGTCTGAATAATACAGACAAAATCACTATTCAGGTATCGGACGTATATAACAATGCAGAAACTGCCATATTCCCTATCCGGCGAACAGAGGTGGATGCTCCCGTGGTTCAAATGATCGCGCCCTATGGATCGGATAATAATATTCTCTATCTGGATAATAATGAACCTCAGATCTATATGGAAGGAAGGGTGGAAGATGAAAGCAAGATAAAGAGTATCTACGTGGAAAGCGTACTTGCCTCCTATATCCCCAGTGACTTGAATCCATCATTTACTGCCCTGGTGAATGTGGAAAATAAAAGTAAAATCACTGTTCAGGTGGAAGACGAATATGGAAACACCTCAGAATTGGTGTACACGCTGAACAGGGATGCGCAGGCATTTGGGGATAATCCCATGGGGAAGACCTGGGCCATATATATTGAGAATTCAGACTATGAATCATTTGCCAGTCTGGAAGGACCTACCAAGGACATCACCATGATGAAAGCAGCTTTGGCTAAGTACCAGGTCCATAATACCATTCATAAGAAGAACATGACGAAGGTGGAATTGCAGAAATTCTTCTCCATCGAGTTACGCGATATGATCAGGAGTAACCGGGTAAATTCTCTTCTTATTTGGTATGCAGGTCACGGCAAATACATCAATGAGAGCGGTTACTGGATTCCTGTGGATGCTTCAAGAGACGATGAGTTTACCTATTACAACATTAACGCCCTGAAGGCCTCCATGCAATCCTATCCCGATTTTCTGAATCATACACTGGTTATTACCGATGCCTGTGAATCGGGACCAAGCTTTTACCAGGCTATGAGGTCAGGGATAGAGGACCGCAACTGTAATGATTGGGAGTCGACACGCTTCAAATCATCCCAGGTATTCTCATCTGCCGGTTATGAATTGGCAGTGGACAATAGTCAGTTCACCCGAACATTTGCAAATGTGCTGATCAATAATCCCAGTAACTGTGTTCCCATAGAAAACATTGTTCAGAAAGTAACTTCTGCGGTGGTGAACAGCAACCAGCAAAAACCTCAGTTCGGTAAAATCGCCGGACTTGAGGATGAAAATGGCACGTTCTTCTTTATCCCGAAAGATTATTAAAATGATTTTCCATGTTATCGACCAAACCATTCGTCTGATCAGATACAGACGAATGGTTTTTTTATGGATTGGACTGCTTTCCATCTCCAGCTTCGGTCAGCAGCTCTACTTCGATCAGTTTTCAGTGTCTGAAGGATTGACACAATCCACCGTTTATAAGGTCATTCAGGATCAGAACGATATTTTCTGGATTGGCACAGATGCGGGTGTTTCAAAATTTGATGGCCTGGAGTTCACCAATTTGTCGGCAGAGGATGGTCTTGCAGCCAATGGGGTGAGAGCTATTTGTGAGGATGGTCATGGAAATATTTGGTTCGGACATGCCGGAGGTGGAGTTTCACGCTTCAATGGGCACCGCTTCGAAATATTAGGAATGAAAGAGATTACCCTCAATTCCAATGTCACATCCATTCTCCGGGATTCAACCGGACATCTGTGGTTGACCACCTTTGGGTCGGGTGTAATTGAGATCATGAATCCGCAAGCCCCACTGGATAAACTGGAGATGCGCCAATATTCAGGTCATGAGCTATCAGACAGGGTTGTGGGTGGATTTGTAGAAGGAACAGGAAGGATCTATTTTGTGGCAGATATCAATGTAAAATATTATCTGCAGGACAGTTCCCGGTTTGATAACCTGCAGATGAATGGCATTCCAAAATATTATGTTACTACATCCATACTGGTTGACGGCCGAGGGAACATATGGTTTGGAAAGCATAATGGAGGGCTCTATCGCTACGATCCGGATCAAGATGATGCGGAAATGTATGACCTGATCAAATCGGGGCTAAGCTCCAATTGGGTAAGTACGCTGTTTGAAGATAGAGAGGGCAACATATGGGCCGGAACATGGGGTGGAGGCATGATAAGAATCAACAACGAGAATCAAGTCAGCCTTTTTAATGACAACAACGGATTGCCTGGATTAAAGATATGGGACATTATGCAGGACCGGGAGGGAAATATCCTGGTGGGCACACAGGAACATGGCCTCTGTGTATACAAAGGAGATCATTTTATCTCCTACTTTCAGGAAGATGGATTGATCAATCCGCAGGTATGGGCCATACAACAAGTAGCAAATGGAGATTTCTGGTTTGGGACCAATGAGGGAATCTCGATTTTGGAGTATGGATCCCAAGGAGAGAGGTTTCGGGAATTTGAAAGACTTCAGGGCTTGAGAATTATCTTTCTCAAAGAAGACCTCAATGAAGCCATGTGGATCGGCACATTGAACCAGGGCGTATACAGTTATGAAAAGAGCGGGAGATTCTCTTTCGATCCGTTAATTAATAACAACATTATCAACCTGAATGTAACTGCCATGGATCTGGATGGTGAGAATAATCTTTGGATTGGGACCATGGAGGGGGTTGTATATTTTGAAATCGATAACCGGCAAGTAACCAGACTGTCTCAGGTGGATGGTATTAAAGGAAATGAGATCTCTTCCATTTTTGCAGATTCCAGGAATCATGTATGGGTGGGTTCCGAAGGGAAGGGGATCACTCTCATTATGGGGGATACCATTGTACAGTTGGATCTGGAATTTGATTTTACACCTGAATGTTTTGCGGAGGATCAGAATGGTCAAATCTGGATTGGAAC
This sequence comes from uncultured Bacteroides sp., assembly GCA_964622985.1. Lineage (GTDB taxonomy): Bacteria > Bacteroidota > Bacteroidia > Bacteroidales. Next base: position 4,680 of record CAZURA010000214.1, read on the forward strand.
CGAGGGCAGAGGATTGATTCAATATGATCCTCAACAGCAGGTGATTGTACGGACCTTTACCTCGGAGGATGGTCTGCTTGCCAACCTGATCAATCAGATCAGCTGCGATCAGTTCAATAATATCTATATAGGTACCAATAAAGGATTGAACAAGTATGTCCGGGAAGAAAACAAAATCTACTCCTACACCTCTCGAAGTGGATTTGTGGGAATTGAGACGAAAGCCAATTCCTCCTTTGTGGACCAAAATGGAGATATTTGGTTTGGAACTGTACAGGGGGTTACTCGTTATCGCCCTGGCGATGAGAGCAGTACAAGAAAAGAGCCTTTGACGCACATTACAGGGATCGAGGTGAACAATACCCATTACCCATTGAATGAGGGTTTGAGCCTATCGTATAAGCAAAACTCCATCATTTTCGACTATCGCTGTATTACCCTTAATCCCGATGCAGTGCAATATCGGATCAAGCTGGAGGGAGTCGATCAGGAGTGGCGGGAACCGGATACACAAACCAGGGCAACATACCCTCAACTGCGGCATGGAAAATATACTTTTCTGGTCAGAGCAAAAAGCAGTGCAGGAGTGTGGAACCAGGAACCTGTTTCCTTCCAGTTTGTTATCAGACCTCCTTTCTATCTCACCTGGTATTTCATCATGGCTTCGATCTTTGCAGCTGGTGTAGTCATTTTCACATACATCAAGATCAGAGAAAGGGCCCTTAAACGAGAAAATGCTATTCTGGAAGAGAAGGTGAAGGACCGGACAGCCATTGTGGTTGCCCAGAAGGAGGAGCTTGCTCAAAAGAATAAGGATATTACAGACAGTATTCGATATGCCAAAAGGATCCAATTTGCGATCCTTCCTGAGAAATCCCCATTCCCCGATACGTTTATTCTGTTTAAGCCAAAAGACATTGTGAGTGGTGATTTCTACTGGTTTACCGAGGTGGGGGATATGGAGTTCTTTTCTGCTGTAGACTGTACAGGACACGGAGTTCCGGGAGCTTTTATGTCGATCATCGGGCACAACTCCCTCACTAAAATAGTCAGAGAATACGGAATACTGGAACCGGGTAAGATCCTCACTCAATTGAACAAGGAGGTGCTTGGAACGCTTCACCAAAGAAGTGACTCAGGTGATGTATATGATGGAATGGACCTGGCTTTGGTATCCTATAACCGCAAGGAGAAGTACCTGGAATACTCAGGTGCTTTCAATCCCTTGTATCTGGTTAGAGACGGGGAGATTCTGGAAACCAAGGCTGACAAGGTTTCTATTGGAAGATCCTCCATCAGCACAGAGGTAATATTTTCCAATCACCGAATCGATGTCAAATCAGGAGATACAGTATACCTGTTTTCTGATGGATATGCCGATCAGTTCGGAGGCGAACTCATGAAAAAATTTAAGTACAAGAACCTGAAAGAACTCATCCTGAAGATCCAATCCGAATCTATAACGAACCAACGATCCATACTGGATCAGACCATTGAAAAATGGAGAGGTGATGTGGAGCAAGTCGATGACATTCTGGTCATCGGCAGGAGATTTTAAAATAGTGCTTCCAGCTTATTGACAATAGTACTTTTGGGAACGGCCCCTACCTGCTTGTCAGCAACTTCTCCATTCTTGAAAAACAGAATAGTTGGAATATTTCTGATACCATATTTTGCAGTGATTCCGGGATTGCTGTCTACATCCACCTTAGCCACAACAGCTTTACCTTCGTAGTCTACTCCTACTTCTTCAACGATGGGTCCAACCATTCGACAGGGTCCACACCATTCTGCCCAGAAATCGACAATAACAGGCTTATCAGCCTGAACTACCAGTTCTTCAAAATTTCCATCAGTTGCTTCTAATGCCATTGTAATAGAATTTGATAAATGAAATAACTAAAGTTTCCTAGTTCTTAATTTATTGTTATTCAATTTGTTATGCTTTTGATC
>CAZURA010000215.1:0-6600 GCA_964622985.1 uncultured Bacteroides sp.
GTTTCTTAAGGTGGGTTCATGCAGCCTGGGAGTTCACGATGACACCACCTCCCTGTTGAGTCGATGCTCCTGAATGTCCTGTTTGATCTCATCCTGGCCCGGATCTGAGCAGGTGTATTTGTTGTCTTTCGCCACCACCACATCATCCAGAGTTCTGGCATATCTTGCCACCGCTTTACAATCCACAGAACCTGCAATATTGAGACCGCAGTGGCATACATATACACCGATCCGTAGTTCTCCGTTTGTTGATGGTTTGATCATTTCTGCAGGTATTTTTCTATTCCATTAACGGCTCTGATAGCACTCGTGATCGCTTCAGATACCGTAGAAGATCCCATCACCACATCCCCTCCTGCAAAAACTCCCTCCATACTGGTCTCCATGGTGATGGGATTTGTAGCAATGGATCCGTCCCGATTGATCTCGATAAGGTCGGGCAGATAATCCACCGTGGGTTTTTCGCCTATGGCATTAACCACCAGGTCTGTCTCTATGGTGAAATTGGAATCCTTTACGGGCAGCGGCCGCCTTCTCCCGGAAAAATCGGCCGGACCCAGTTCCATTTTCTGGCACTCTATGGATTCCAGGAAGTCATTCCCAACAAAGGCTACAGGAGCTACCAACTCATGAATCTCCACACCCTCCTTCTCAGCTTCTGCAATTTCATTGATATCTGCCGGCATCTCTCTCATAGTTCTTCGGTAGAGTAACATCACATGCTCAGCTCCCATCTGTTTGATCGTTGAAGCCACATCCATGGCCGTATTCCCCCCTCCTATCACAACCGCCCGTTCAATACAACCCTGGCATACTTTGCCCTTTTTCAGTTGTTCAAGGAAATCGAGCGATCCGTAAACTCCGGGCAGATCTTCACCCGGTACCTTCAACCTTAAGATGTGATGTGCTCCGGTAGCCAGAAAAACAGCATCGAACTTTATTTTCAGGTTACGTATGTTTGTTCTCTTCCCGATCGATGTCCTGGTCTTAATTTCAATGCCCATCTCCTTCATTCGTTTAATATCTTCATCCATATCTGAGGAAGGCAAACGAAACTCGGGAATACACCTCCTTAACATACCCCCCGCTTTATCCTTTGATTCAAAAATGGTTACCATAACTCCTTTCATACGTAACAGATAGGCCGCATAGAGACCGGCAGGTCCTGAGCCCACAATGGCAATGTGCTTACCGGTATCAAGCAAAGGTTTACGATCAATGGGAATTCCTTTGGTGGAGATGAGCTTTTTTACAATTTTCTCATCCAAAGGAATTCTTTCCGGATGGTAACAGACCCTGAAGAAGCTGGCATAGAAAGGTATTCTCTCTCTTATTACCTCCATGGCCCGGGTAAGAGGATCTAATCCATTTTCAACCATAACCATTCGCCTGAGTTTTACAAACATTTCAGGCAATTCAATGCCCTGCGGACACTGTTTGTTGCATCTGTAACAGGAGGCACAAAACCAGATATCCGGTGCTGATAAAACTTCCGCTGGTTGCAGGGTGAGTTTCTCCAATACATGATGAGGATTGAAGTACTCCGGGAACAGATCCATCATGGGACATCCTCCGCTACATTTACCACATTCCAGGCAATCGTTGGCCTGCCTCATCAGGTTTTTGAACTCCTGGTCCTTCATCAGATCATATGTGGTATCCGGGGTTGACATCTCTACTTCACTATTAATTTTTGGGTACCGTATTCATATCCTTTGGCAAAAGCCATCAGGTTTATCTCTTCTGTTCCCTTGGGAATGCTGGTGGAGATTGCGCACTCCATCGATTCTTTCTGGACGATCCCGGTGATGGCTACCAGGAAACCCAGCATGATGATATTAGCAGTGATTCTCCTGCCCAGCTCTTCGGCAAACCTGGTGGCGGGAATGGAGTAGCACTTAGATGAAGCGGGAAGTTGACGATTGTTTTCAACCAGATCTTCATCAAAAAGAATGATCCCGGTGCTGGAGACATTAGAAGTGAATTTATCGTAGGCCTCTTTGGACATGATTGCAAGTATGTCAGGATGTAAGACTTCCGGGTAATCCACCTCCTCATCTGAGATTATTACCTGCGCACTACAAGCTCCTCCTCTCGATTCCGGACCATAGCTCTGTGTAAGAGTGGCATTTCTTTTATCATAAATAGATGCTGCCTTACCAAGTATATACCCCGCAAGGATAATCCCCTGTCCCCCAAATCCGCCAAGTTTCACTTCCAGGTGTTTCATCACGTCTATGTTTCAGGTTCCTGTTCAATCTTAGGCTGGTTATCCAGAAATGTGGGTTTATCTATATCAATAAACTTCCCCACAATGATGTTCCCATTCAGTGTCAGTTCCGCATCCTTCGGATCCGTTCCGTGTTTAATTACGCTGTATTTCTGGTAATACTTCATCTCATCGATCCCCTCTCCCAATTTGTTTCGTCTCCCAAAGCTGGTGGGACATGGGGATATGATCTCAATAAAAGTGAATCCTTTCTTTTGCAGTGCCTCTTTGATGGAGTTGGTCAGCCGGCGCACATGGAGCGTGGTCCAGCGGGCCACATATACCGCCCCGCTGGCTGCTGCCACCTGCACCAGGTTAAAGGGATGTTCGTAATTACCATATGGAGAAGTGGTGGTTTTGGCATGAAGAGGAGTAGTCGACCCGAATTGTCCGCCAGTCATTCCGTAATTGAAATTATTCACACAAATAATATTCAGATCCACATTTCTCCGGGCCGCATGGATAAAATGATTCCCCCCAATGGCAAAGAGATCTCCATCTCCGCTGAAAACCGTAACAGTCAATTCAGGCTTTGCCAGTTTTAATCCTGTGGCAAAGGGTACTGCCCGGCCATGCGTGGTATGGTAGGAGTCGATATTGGTATATCCGGGTATCCTTCCGGTACAACCGATACCTGATACAATCACACATTTATCGGGATCCAGGCCCGATTCATCCAATGCGGCCAGGAAACAGGTAAAATTGGTACCCAGTCCGCACCCGGAACACCAGATATGGGGCATTCTGTCGGCCCTGATAAGCCGGTCCATGGGGTGTATGTGGGGCTTACTCATGACAAGTTCTCTTTAATGATGGTCAATATTTCGCCAGGCTCATGAATTCTGGCATAAGCCGGTATGGATATGATCTTACACTGACCTCTGGCGCATCGTTCCACCTCCCTGACGATCTGACCGTTGTTTATTTCAGGGACCAGAATAGCCTCCATCTTTTTTGCGAGTTCAAAGATCTCCTCTTCAGGGAACGGCCACACGGTAATAAGACGCACCAATCCAGCTGGGATCGCTTCTTCCCTGGCATCCCTGACAGACCTCAAAGCTGACCTGGCCGGTGAACCATAGGCCACTACAGCAATGGAAGCATCTTCCAGGTAGCGTTCCTCGATTTCAATGATCTCATTTTTGTTGAGTAGTATTTTATTGCACAGCCTCTTGATGAGTTTCTCATGAGTCTCCTGACTCATATCGGGATATCCCTTCTCATTATGCGTCAATCCGGTGGTAATCACCTTGTACCCGTCACCCGCGTTGGCCATGGGTGGGACCAGCTCGCCATCTGTTTTATACATGACATACTCCTCAGGGGGTACTCTCGGTTTCTTCCGGTATATGGTCACAATTTCCTTTTCGTCCGGAATGATCACCTTTTCAGTCATATGACCAACCACCTCATCTGCCATTACCAGGACAGGTACCCTGTACTTCTCAGACAAATTGAAAGCTTTGATAGTAAAATCGAACATTTCCTGGGGAGAACAGGGCGCCAGTGCGATAATTTCATAATCCCCGTGAGATCCCCACCTGGCCTGCATCATATCCTGCTGCCCCACTGTGGTGGGAAGTCCGGTGCTCGGACCACCCCTTTGAATATTCACCAGGACGCAAGGGATCTCCATCATGAGTCCCAGGCCCAGGTTTTCCATCATCAGGCTAAAACCGGGTCCGGAAGTGGAGGTCATCGACTTTACCCCTGCGCTGGATGCCCCCAGGATAGCATTCATGGATGCCAGTTCATCTTCCATCTGTATGTAGATGCCACCGATCTCGGGCATGCGTTTTGACATGGCTTCAGCTATTTCAGTGGCCGGTGTAATGGGGTATCCGGCAAAGAACCTGCAGCCACAGGCAAGCGCACCCTCTGCGCATGCGGTATCGCCGTTCAGGAAATGCTCCCCGGAGAGAACAGCCCTTGCACTCATTTCAGTAGTGTTACAGATACCAGACTACTTCGTTACGTAGATTGCAAATTCGGGACATATAAGCTGGCAGAGCTCACATGCCACACATTTTGCCTGGTTCGCAATTATTGGAGGGTGGTAACCTTTTGAATTGAATTCTTCAGATTTTTCAAGAACCTTGTTCGGGCAGAACTCAATACAAAAGTTACATCCTTTGCATCGATCCATGATTACATTGACAGTTCCAACCGGTACATGATATTCTTCAATGTCCAGAGGAGCACGCCAGTAATCAGATTCAGGTAGAGTACTATGGTAATTGCTCTTTCCCATGGTTGAGTTCATTCGATCTGAATTCACAAGTAATTTACAAAATTCATAACAATCACAGGCCAAAACTGTCAAAATTTCAGTATTCCCCTATGTAAACATTGCGAAAGAAAGAAGTTGTAATTCGGCTGGAATGTTAACCTTACACAGATGGGAACTTCCAGGGTGACCGGTAATCTGGAGTAACCATGGAATCTGCTTTCTCTGAGTTTAGGATACTCCTGCTGTTTTCATCATATACAACAGGCTCACCAGCCCAATAAGAAATATTTCCCAGATGCGCATAGAGAGCCGACCGGTGTCCGATCCCTATCTCTGCATTCAGAGAATCGCCGTGCCGGATGGCGCGAATAAAGTTCTCACAATGATTGATATGTGACAGATGGTCACTATGTTGTTCTTCTACGGCCTCCATCCTGAATTTTTCTCCGTCCTGCTCTCTAAAGATCCGCCATTTCTCACGGTCTGCTACCAGGGTCCCATTTGTTCCGGAAAAGAGTACTCCATAGCTCTGATCATAAGGACCGGATTCTATTCCTCCATTGTGCTCCCAGCTCATGAGAAATCCATCCATTTCATATTGAACAACTAAGGTATCAGGCATCTCCAGTGCCCTGTCGGTATTTGCAAAGTTTCCACCGGCTGACTGCACGGAACGAGGTCCATAATCCACATCCATGGCCCATAATCCCATATCGATCAGGTGAACACCCCAGTCGGTCATCAATCCCCCACCGTAATCCCTGAACATTCGCCATGAACCATGGAACCGGTTTTTGTTAAAGGGTCGTTTGGGTGCCGGGCCCAACCAGCGATCATAATCCACACCCTCCGGCGGATCCGAATCGGGCAGAGGCATATTTCCTGCACCATAATTGAAGTTGGCCCAGAACTTCACCTGTCGGATGGTCCCCAACTGACCGGACCTCACTAAATCAATGGCACTTTTCCAGTGGGCTCCGCTGCGTTGCTGCTGCCCCACCTGAACATGTACGTCATATTTCCTGGCCGCATCCAGCATTACATTGATTTCTCCAACAGAGTTTGCCAATGGCTTTTCCACATATACATGCTTTCCGGCTTGGCTCGCTTCAACGGTGGGCAGGCAATGCCAGTGATCTGGGGTTCCAACCACCACCGCATCTATCTCCTTGTCGTCGATCACCCTTCGGTAGTCCTTCTCCAGCACCGGTTTCTGATGACCCATTTTTATCAGCTCAGATGCTTTCTCACTCAGGACCCCATCGTCCACATCGCAAAGAGTTTTACACACTACGTTATATTGCTTCAGCAAATCACGCAGGTTATACCATCCCATATTGCGCGCCCCGATCAAACCAAGAGTGATCCGGTCGTTGGATCCAAGTATAGAGGAGGGAGCCGGTACCGAGCCTGACAGGGTGGGTGCTACACCCAGGCCAGCAGCGGTAATAGCGGTGTTTTTGATGAAATTTCTTCGATTTACTTTCATAGTGCAACGGAGATCAGTTTATATCCCGTTAAAATAATATAAATCAACCAACAAAGCTACTGGTCAAACAGCAAATTAACGAGATGCGGAATACAGCAAATTATTACTATTTTTAATGCACCATCAACTTCGTTTATACACCATTCCATCATGAAACAACCATCCATCCCCAGGCGAACCTTTCTTAAAACCGCTTCGGCAGCAACTGCAGGCGTGACCATCATCCCCAGCCATGTGATGGGGCGAGCACTGGGGCATGTGGCCCCCAGTGATAAACTGAATATAGCAGGCATCGGAATAGGTGGGAAAGGGCGCGTCAACCTGAAAGCCATGAACTCCCAAAACATTGTGGCCCTATGCGATGTGGACTGGAAATATGCACAGGATTGTTTCAATGATTATCCAAAAGCCAAAAGATATTGGGACTGGAGAAAGATGTTCGAAGAGATGGGAAATGACATCGATGCGGTTATGATCGCCACTGCAGACCATACACATGCGGCCATTGCAGCCACTGCTATAACCACGGGCAAACATGTCTATTGCCAGAAACCGCTCACCCATTCAGTCTATGAATCGAGGCTGTTAACCCGGCTGGCAAGGGAATATAAA
>CAZURA010000216.1:0-6561 GCA_964622985.1 uncultured Bacteroides sp.
GAAAACAAACTTAACTTTAAAGAATCGTTGTCTGAAGGTGGGGAGTATTTAATAATGGTCTCAAACCTGCTCCCCTGGGAACATGAGCAGAGCCATCCCAGGAGTATTGCGAAAAGTGTATTCTTTGCTGCATTCATTACAGGTAATATTAAATCACCCGATCTACTTATGATCCTGACGTACTGAATCCTATCAGCAAGAGAAAAAATTCAACCAGATAAGTTACGACTTTTATTTCATTTGATTTATCATTTAATCACAGTTCCTTTAATAAAGTGATATCACTCTGTTTCTATTCAGGTATTATCCGTATTTTATGACCGGAATTTGATTCGTTAGCGTTTCGGTCATGTCTAAAACCCTATCCATTCCTCTTTTGATGATCCTGATGAGTGTACCACAGGACCTTGCTGCACAGAACATCGATTCTCTGTTGCAAAACAAGCGGATCTATCATGCAGAAAGTATTGGTGATCATACCGTACCCAAGATCGATGGATTGCTGGATGAGGAGATCTGGAGCCTGGGAGAATGGCAGGGTGAGTTTACCCAGCAGTTTCCCTATGGAGGAAGGCCCGCCAGCGAGAAAACTTTTGTTAAAGTATTGTATGACCGGTCTAACCTGTATGCGGCTTTTATATGTCAGGACATTGAACCGGATCTGATCAGGGACATCCTGGGGCGCCGCGATTCACGCAGTGGGGATAATGCAGGTATTGGGCTGGATAGTTATTTCGATAAACGGACAGCCTTTGAGTTCAGTATGACAGCCGCCGGTCAAAAGATGGACCTGAAACACCTGGGTGATTACAATTTTGATTACAACTGGGATGCCATCTGGGACGGGGCTACCTCCATAAATGATACGGCATGGATCGCAGAGATGAAAGTACCCTTCAGTCAGATCAGGTATGCCAACCAGGAGGAACATGTGTGGGGATTACATTTTTACAGGGTGATTTCCAGGAAATTAGAATCATCACACTGGCAATGGCTCCCTCGTGAAGCTCCTGCTACCGTTTACCTGTTCGGTGAACTGCATGGCATAAAGGATATCAGAACCTCGCGACAGGTGGAATTCCTTCCCTATGTATTGAGTTCCGTCTCCAGGATTCGGGGAAGCACAGCTGAACAACCACTTCTTAGTGGTGGAGTGGACGCCAAGGTGGGGATCAGCAGCGACTATACACTGGATCTTTCGATTAATCCCGATTTTGGCCAGGTGGAAGCCGATCCCTCGGTATTAAACCTGACCGCATTTGAAACCTTTTTTGAAGAGAAACGGCCCTTTTTCCTGGAAGGAAATGATGTGTTTGATTTTGAGATTGGAGAAGACATTCCCTACTATTCCAGAAGGATCGGAAGCGCTCCCTCATTCTCTAGTTACTACAAAGGATGGCAGATTTCGGATATCCCTGACTGGACCACCATCCTGGGTGCTGCCAAGCTGACCGGCAAAAATAAGAAGGGATTATCTGTGGGATTGGTCAATGGGTTGACTGCCACCGAATATGGCAAAGCAACCGACGATTACGATGTGGAGAAGGAGATCGAGGTATCGCCAATGAGCAATTACATGGCTTCGCGCATCAAGCGGGACTTTAAGCAAGGCAATACCATTGTGGGGGGCTTTTTTAGCTCGGTGAACAGGATCTCTCCCGATTCGGTAAGCCGCGAACTGCTTCCTGACCAGGCCATCAGTGGCGGGCTGGACATGCTGCATCACTGGAAGAACAGGAATTATTATATCGAAGCAAAAGCCATTGCCAGTCAACTGGCTGGCTCGCCGGAGGCCATATTACGGAAACAACTTGCACATAACCACCGGTTCCAACGCCCAGATGCAGACTATTTGGAGGTGGATAGCCGTAGAGAAAGCCTGTCAGGTCACGGCGGACTCATCCGAGCCGGCAAGAAGGGGGGGAAATGGAACTTTCACCTGGAGGGTCAGTACCGCAGTCCGGGTCTCAACCTGAATGATATGGGGTACATCAGGCAGTCCGATTATGTGGGTCAACGAGCGGAAGCTTCCTACTACATGAATGAACCCAGGAAGTGGATCAGGAGCTACTACTTATCATTTTTCCAGGAAGCGAGGTGGAGTTTTGGGGGTGAAAACACAGATAACTTTATGGGCCTTCAATATACAGCCTTCAACAATCAACTATGGTGGCTGAAAGGATATCTGCAACACGATTTTTCCACCCTGGATACCCGCGAGCTGAGGGGAGGACCGGCATTACTGAATGATGGGGAGTCGATGATAGCCCTGTCATTGGGGTCCAATACCTCCAAAGATTTATATGCGGCACTGGCCTATCAGTACTCGACATTTGGCCGGAAAGATTCACATGAGAGTCATCTGATGTTCAGCATCAACTGGCTGCCCATTAAAAGGTTAAATTTCAGCAGTGTAGCTGCCATTTCCCAGCGACAGTACCATCAACAATATGTGACGACTATCTCAGGGAACCTATCCGATGAATATATCGTCGGGGAGATAGATCACCATACTACTTCACTCACCTTCAGAGGTGAGCTCTTTATAACCCCCGAGCTTTCTCTTCAATATTACGGCAGTCCCTACTTTGCGGTAGGATCATATGACTCTTTCAGGCGGGTGAAACAGGCTTCGGAGAAAGCGTTCTATGATCGTCTGGAGCCCCTGGTACTGCAGTATGATACGGAAATGGAGCTCTATTCGTTCCAGAGGAATTCTGAACAGTTGGAGTTTCGCAATCCTGATTTCAGCTTTATGCAGTTCAGGTCGAATCTGGTTTTCCGGTGGGAGTATAAACTGGGTTCAACCCTATATATCGTCTGGTCACACCATCGCTCCGATTATGAATCTCTGCATAATCCCATCCGGGATCTCACCTGGGATCTATTCGGGGTCCGGGGGAACCATATCCTTATGCTGAAGCTCAATTTCTGGTTTTCGGTTTAAAAGGTCAGCGTTTCTACTGCAATACCTCAATGGTTTTTACATCAATCACTTTGACACTGAAATCACCCTCATCGGATTTTCCTGTGATCCGGATGTTTTTGATCATTTCGTAAACACTTGATTCCCCGTTTCTCTGAATGAGTTCGACAGTGAGATAATTATTCACATCTTCAGCCGGTTTATCGTGGCGGACAATGACTTTCTTTATATCACGGAAATCCACATCTCTCTTTGTCGTCCCCTGATATACAGGAAAATCTGAAGTATTGCAGGAAGAAGAGGAAGAGGAGGATACTTGGTTAATGATCGTTGTCACATTATCGGTGTCTACTATTTTCACCTTCAGTTCCTGCTCCTGTGCCACTGCTCCCAGGATCAGGAAGGTGCTTATCAAAGCGGAGAATATTCTTTTCATTAACATAATTGAATGTGTTATTAAATGAGCACTTACTACAAATAAACAAATTCAGAGTTGTTGTGTTTAGTTCGCTTGCTATTAAATGCATCAGATTTGATTCTGAGCAAAAGTTTTACAAACTTGTATAGCCTTACTCCTATTCAAATGATGCACCTGCTATGAAATCAAAAAACAAATCCAACCAGAACATTGACAGAAGAAGCTTTATTAAAACTACCGGTGCTGCCACGGCATTTACCATTGTCCCGAGGTATGTCCTCGGGGGCGCGGGGTATGTGGCGCCCAGTGACACGGTGTACATTGCCGGTATTGGTGTGGGCGGTAAAGGCGAGTCAGATCTGACCTCCTGTGCTGAAAGCAAGCATGCAAAGATATCCCTGCTTTGTGATGTGGATGATCGTATGGCGGTGAAATCGAAAGAGAATTTTCCGGAGGCAACCTATTACAGGGATTTCAGGGACATGCTGGACAAAGAGCATAAAAACATTGATGCAGTGATCGTTTCAACCCCTGATCACACACATGCTGTAGCGGCTATGGCATCCATGCAACTGGGGAAGCATGTATATGTGCAAAAGCCCCTCACCCACAGTATTGGTGAGGCGCGAGCTTTGACTAAAGCGGCAAAACAGTATAAAGTGGTTACCCAGATGGGGAACCAGGGAGCATCCGGGGAATCGGTTCGAAGGATGAAGGAGATCGTTGATGCCGGACTCATTGGAGAAGTTACTCAAGTATATGCCTGGACGGACCGGCCTGTCTGGCCTCAGGGCATCCCGGCACCTACAGGCAAACATGAAATACCCCCTGAGCTGGACTGGGATCTCTGGCTGGGCCCGGCTCATTTTATGGATTACAATCCGGCCTACCTGCCTTTCAACTGGCGCGGCTGGTGGAGATTTGGCACCGGGGCGCTGGGCGATATGGCCTGCCACATCCTGGATCCGGTATTCCGGATCTTGCCTGTAAAATATCCCTCCGAAGTGGAATGCAGTGTTACAACTGCCTGGGAAGGTTTCTTTAAGGTGGCCAGGTATTTCGAAAGCTGCCCGGCCTCCTCGATCATCCATTTGAAATTCCCACGCACCGATGGGAATGGTGAGGTAAGGCTGACCTGGATGGATGGGGGATTACGCCCCCAATTGCCGGCAGAGATGGCTTCGGATGATCAGGTGGCTGCCATGGGGAATGGTTTGATCATGGAAGGAACCAAAGGAAAGGCGCTAAGCGTCTTTTCCGATCCGCCTTTACTCTTTCCCGAAACCCTCAGATCAGAAATTGAGGGTGTACCCAAAACTGAGAAACGTGTTCCTGAAGGACACTATGTGGCCTGGGTTGAAGCATGTATGAAAGGGTACGGAACATCTGACCTGAGCTCAGATTTCGAGTATGCCGGGCCATTTACAGAGGCTGTTCTGATGGGTAATCTTGCGATTCGAAGCTACCAGTACGAGTTGAATGAATCCGGAGATTCGTCTTATCCCGGCAGAAAGAGATTATTCTGGGATGCCGAAAATATGAAAATAACGAATTTCGAGCCAGCCAATCAATTTGTCATGCGAGAATACAGGGAGGGTTGGAGTATTTAATAATCCCCTGGCACATCACTCTTCTAGATCCAGAGACTCTCCTGTGCTAAAGCGATTGGGGCTGAGATCCATAATAATGTATTGAAATCCATTGCTCTTTCTACTCTGCTTTTTAATAAGTAGCATTATTCCATAGGCTTTGATACCCTATTCCTTAAACCGGGTTGAGAAGTCTGTTTCAATATAATTTAAATCCTTATCCATATAATTTAAATCCATCCGGATCTTTTAATCTTTTTTATGAATAGCTTCTTGTTGGCACTTGTGATTCGGTGCGAACTTGCAATTATCAAACCAATTCAAAAATTATTTACTAATTAACACATGGTAATTATGAAACGATCAAACGTAATGTTTTTGGTAATTGGAGCCTCCATAATATTTTTTGGCTGCTCAAAAGAAGATTATCCGAATCCTGAATCTAACCTGGACAATCAGGAAACAACCTCTTTGAAATCCGCGAAAGTAAAAACAAAGTTTACCGGGATATGTACTCCTACTGCCCCCCCCGAACCTGGAGATAATGCATGGTACGATGCTGCAGATGATGCGAGGGTTACTGGAATTTCAGTATGGGTTATAGAGGAGGTTGTTCCGATTGATGAAATTACCTTTGAATTAACGGGAACAGCAGAGTTAACTGTGGATGATGGCCTTGGCAAATGGGAAATGACATGGCATGGTACCCAGACCCTGACAAGCCCTGATGGAAGTAGTTTTGAATTAATCGCTCATGCTGTTGGTAAGGGCACAGGAAATGCTGTAGAGGGATTAACAGCCAGATGGAAATATTCATTGGATTTTGATGGGACCCCGGAAACTCTTGTCTACACCATTAAAGGTAAGATTACCGAGGAACCTTAATCCTATTTTAAAGTATTCGTTCTTTGAAAGCTCGGCGAATGATTTGATACAGCTTGTATTGAGTGCATACATTTATTCTGGGAACTGAAGTAATTTTTGGGAAGAGGCTGAGGTACCTCTTCCCTTTTTTTGTAAATTACTATTCATAAATAGAAACCCTCAATTATAGAACAAGAGTTATGACACTGTATCTCCCTGCTGAGCAAAAATACATTAACAAGCTCACCGAAATAGTTGAAGAGAATCTTTCCAACAGTAGATTTGGCGTAGCAGAGCTGGCTAAAGAAATGGGTGTTAGCCACTCCGGACTTCACAAGAAATTGAAAACCATTACCAAAAAATCCATCAGCCAGTTTATTCGTGAGACGAGGTTGAAACGCGCAAAGGAATTGCTTCAACTACAAGCGGGTACTGTTGCAGAAGTTGCATATGGGGTGGGTTTTGGGAGTACAACGTATTTTTCAAAGTGCTTCCACGATTACTATGGCTATCCACCTGGAGAGGTCAGGAAACAGTATCCGTCAGAATTCGGTTCAGCCGAAAATGCAATTCATTCTGAACAACCCGGGAACTATGTAAAATCCATTGCCGTGCTTCCTTTTGACAATTATACGGGAGATGATAGTCATTCATTCCTTGTTTTTGGAATGCATGATGCCCTAATAAATGAATTAGGTCAATTAGGTGCCAATGAACTACCCCGCCGCAAGCAGCGGAGTATCAAAAGAGGGTTAATTGCTTTT
>CAZURA010000217.1:0-6401 GCA_964622985.1 uncultured Bacteroides sp.
ACAAACGCTCAAGCCCCTTGCGGTCATGCTCGTCCACGGTGCGTGCGGCGTGCAGCACAGGGGGGATGATGAGGATTCATAGGATGATCCGGCGGATCGGGGGGTGGATCATGGGAGCGGTTCGGAAGGCAAGGACGAGGGTGCGGGATCGGACACCGGCTTCGTGGCGTGAAAAAGTGCTGGCAGCGGCACGGGAGTTCTACGAGCGCGATATCGTGGATGGCACGCCCGAGGGCAACCAGGTGATCGGCAGCGAGATCATCGGCGGGGCCACCGGGCATCCTGATCCCGACTACCGGAATCGCAAGACCGCGTGGTGCGGGTTCTTCGTGCAGTGCTGCTTTCGGAAGGCCGGTTTCAACCGCGCTTTGACACTGGCATCGGCTGGCAAGGTGCTGCACCCGTATGGCCGGTACCGGTCAAAGGCGCTGAAAGGGGCACCAGACTGGGCCCTTGATACCAGGACCGGGGAGATCGAACGCATCGAGAATCTGCATCGCAGGGTCGGGAAGATACGTACCGTGACCGAATTGCCAGGACCCGTGACACCCGGGGACATCGTCCTGCACAGAAAGAAAAAATCGTGGAACGGGCACGTGATGCTGGTCGAGTCCGTGGACGAGGACGCGGGTACCGTGACTGTGATCGAAGGCAACAGCATGAAAACGGTTGGGCCGGACGGTCGGCAGCGGGATGGCGTGGGCATGCGGACTTTCGATCTGGACGATCCGTACTTGGCGTGCGCCGTCAGTCCGTCCGACCTGGATTTTGATCCGGTGTACAGGTACTTCGCCACACGGAAACGAGCCGAGAAGGCATCTACGAAGCTGCAGGCGGAAGGTGCTGGCAATGGCTGACACGGACCAGGCTCGCCGCATCCGAGAGGCCGTTGAAAAGGCCATCAAGCGCCGGGACCGGTACGCGGACGAGCGGGTCAAGGATCTGTTGAAAGCCCTGGACCAGGCGGCTGATGACGTTATGAAGCAGGTCCGACGATTTGGTGAAAAGGCTTCACTGAAGCCCTGGCAGGAGATGAGGCTGGCCATCCTCAAGGACCTGGAGAAGGAGATCGCCGGAGTTGCCAAGGAACTGCAGTCATCCTGGAAGGTCGGGATCCGAGCTAACGTCCAAGGGGCAATGAAACTCGGTATCGAGGATGGGATCACCCAACTCGAAGCCATGAAGATGCCCGACTTCCAGGACCTGACCGACGTGAAGCGCAACGCCCTGGTCAAGCGGACGTTCGCCACGATCGACCGGGCTGCCATTGACTTCCTGGCCAACTACCAGGTCCAGCTACTCGGCGATGTCTCTGCCGAACTGGCCTCGGGCATCAAGCGTACCGTGACCCAGGGAGTCCTCGCCGGGAAGTCGATTCCCGAAGTGGCCCGGGACATCGGACGGGTCGTGAAGGATAAGGACGCTTTCCGGCGCGCGGGCAAGACCGTATTCAAGACGGCCCAGCGTCGAGCCACGCTCATTGCCCGCACCGAAACCCTCCGTGCCCACAACGAGGGCCGCAAGGTCTTCTACCGCCAGGCAGGCGTCAAGAAGGTCAAGTGGCTCACGGCCCAGGACGAACGGACGTGTCCGATCTGCCGGGCACTAGACGGGAAGGTATTCGGGATTGATGAAGTGGAGGGACCGCCGGCCCATCCGGGGTGCAGGTGCACGTCAGTTGCTTCTCCTTCCTCCGGTTGAATCAACGGCTAAATGCTAGGATGACTCAACACCTGATCCGGGGAGATCGGGTCGATTGACTTGCGTTGACATTCCTTTGCGCGTAATCGAATATTCCAGTAGCCACAATCTACTGAGGAGGGAGTTGCCATGGGCACTGTTGTTCGTTTTGTGCAATCCCTTGGACTCTGGGGACAGGCTAAAGGTCTTCGTTGGTATCGTAGCGGACTCAGACACTGGCTTTCAGGCAAGCGTAAACGAGCCATTGATCTCATGCAGAAATCCGCTGAGATACTAGAAAAACGCCATGACCAACGGGACTCCGCAAAGGCTGAATTGCTTGTCTCTTGGTGGCGGGCCAAGACGATACAAGAAAACGAGCAGTCCAC
Organism: uncultured Bacteroides sp.; assembly: GCA_964622985.1. GTDB lineage: Bacteria > Bacteroidota > Bacteroidia > Bacteroidales. The sequence goes on from CAZURA010000217.1 coordinate 2,070, forward strand.
CGCCCAGATCTTGCCGGAAATCCTTGAGTATCTGGGGTCGATTATTCAGGTTCTACCGAATGTTATTGAGGTCGAGGATCCAGATCTTCCGGACCATGAAATCGTTAACTCCGAGATTGCCAGTCGTATGAAAGAATGGCTCAGATCTTTCCTCCCGGACACGATCAGTCGTGAAAACTACACTGGAATGTCGACAGTCTACAATTTCCTTGCCGGTATTGGACGAATCTCCGGATCGGCAGAAGCGAGCCTCAAGGAACTGGAAGCGAATAGATGCTTGTGCGAACTGATTATGTCGGAGGGAAGCGATGATACATCGAGCGGACTGATGGAACTTAGGGCCAAACTTGTAGGCATTGAAAGCCTTGAATGGCCCTATGGAAGCGAGGAACAGGTTTCATCCGGGCGTCTATTACAAGAGGTGTCGTGTCTAGAACTCGAAATCGGGTTTTCAGAATCGAACGATGTGGAGGTTCTAGGAAAGCTGGTGGAGTCGACGAAAAAGCTGGAGGAAAGCGAGTCCTTCGTGCTGCTCGACAGGGTTCTGAGACGTTCGACCATCGAGACCCAGAAGGTTCACCTCAGCAATCCGAGTGATCGCAGTGCATATCTCGAAGGCCTATTGGAACTGAAGAAAGGCCGAACTATCTCGAAGGAGGCGCCGTCCGAAGCTGAAAAGCACTATATCGTGGCTGAAAAGCTATTTCAGGAGTGTAACGACCCCAATTGGGAGGATGTCCACCGGCTAAGGCTGGAAATCGTACAGAGTGCTGTATGCTCAGTCTGCCACAAAGAGAAAACAGGCCTTCGTGTGAACTATGATCTCGTGAAAATCGATTTAAACCGCCCGGAGAGCGCTCTTTTTCGAGATATTGCATCGGTCTTGGGTGAACTTCCTGATAAGAATGCAACACTTTTTCCTTTGTGCCGAGACTGCCAAGATATCATCGAGGCGACAGTTCGACAGAAGAGCATAGAGATGAGAGATACTGTCATTGATAGCATTCGAAAGCAGGCCGAGGATTCTCGAAGGTCCATCGAGGATGCAAAGGACCAAGCCGTTGTATCCATTGAAACTTACCTTTCTAAGATAAGGCAGCAGGAAGAAGCCCTCTCCACATTTTGTCGTGAGGAAGAGCAGCAGTTAGGCGAGGTGGGACAGCGGTGGATCGAGGAAATACGGGCAACTGGTGCCAACTATCTTGGCAGACTAGAGGACCGATCAGAAATCCACGAGGCTTCTATCCAGCAACATGAAGAAAAGCTGAAGCGATTGGAATCGGATATGACTGCAGCAAAAGCGGCACTGGGGGTTGGCGGTATCGTAGGGATATTCTCTGGCCAAAGCTTGAAGGATCGAGTCGAGTCGTTGGAACAGGAAATCAATTCTCTCAGGCAACACGCTGGTCTTGGATGACCTGACTAGGGGCTCTCTTCGAGGAACTTCTTTAGTTCATCGAGCAGGCCCAGGGCTTTTTCCCTGTCAAGGTACGGAACCTTGATGGTTCGTGCCCAGAAAAAGCTCGTGTCGGTGATCTGCGATACATTCCCAAAGGGCATTGCCTTGGGTGTTGTGGTCTCCTTCGTCGGTACTGGGGTCAAGAACCGGACATCTCGGTAGTTCTCGTCGGGTCCATCCTCTTTCACCGATCCGACAACTTCCCCAGCAGCCACCACGCCAGTCCACTTGTGTGAGAAAAACACGATGTCTCCAGGATTCAGATAGCCTACGATGTGTTTGATATCGCCATATGCGGCAACTCGAGACTTCTCCATCATCTCCCAGATGGCGTCCTCATCGTAACTTCGATTCGTATCGAACAGTACTCCCTTCACAGATGCGGGATTTCGGTGAAGATCGTACGGAAAAGAGAAAAACTCAAAGTAGTGCTCTCCTCCGATGTCGAAAATTCGGTATGGCAAGAACTCCACTGAAAGCCCCTGTTCCTTCCAGTAGTCAATCGCGCTTACCAATCTCTCATTCGCTGCGTTACCGACAATAAATATGGTCTGCTTTCGGTTGAACTCAGTTGGTAGCAGGGGTTGATCGAGTTGGAATGCATCCTTATGGGCATCTGCCAACGCGATTGGTTTTGAGTCCGTTGCTTCCAAGTAAATTTTGTACCTACGTTCGAACTCTCTGAATGTCCATCTGCCAGCCTGCTGCGCGTACCTGATTGCCTGGATGACCGCATCCTCGCCAGTCAAACCTCGCTTCAGTTCGAATATGTACAAGTCACCGGTTTTTCCGAGAGCGTATAGATCGGCCTCCGCTTGGAGCGAGCGTTCCTGGAAGATCGGAAGCAGGGCCGTGTCCTCGAAGAGAATGTCGAGGAGGTGCTCGGCAAGAAGGTTCTCGACATGCTTTTCTCGCTTCTTCAAATCTGCAGCGTCCATGAAAGGCAGGGCTTCGAGTGTTCCGAGCTTGTCGCCATCGGGGATGAGTTTGTAGAGCATGATGTTCCCTCCTGTTTTCTGTTGGAATGCTCGCTATTCTTCAGCGAAGCGTGGCCGCTGGCTCATTATGGTTTCTAGATTACTATAGGCATCCAGAAGGTACTGTTTTGCACGCCTGCGGTCCTTTATCCAACCCCAAAGGAATTTTCCAAAGATCATGACTGGAATCGAGAATAACCCCATGTCTAGAGCAGCGAGTCCAAAGCCAATCCCAGTAAAAACACCTGCCTCGATTAGCTGGGGGGCTGCAGTCCTTACGGCTTTTTCGAAAGTTGTCTTTCCCATCACCAACCGAACTCCGTGCCGACCAGCTACAAAAATGATGGGCAAGCCGGGCAGAATATCACCTACAATATCCAGTGCTTCTCCTACCTCGCCAGCTGCCTCAAACGACTCCCCGACCGTTTCCGCTATATCAGCGTCGCTCATGCCAGCGTCAATTACATCGGGATGTTGTGCTGCAAGCTCACTACTACCTATAATCTGGTATTCGGGGTATCGTTCAAGTGCCCTGACAACTTCCCCAACATCGTTTGAGCACTTGGCACTGAGTTCCGTAGCCACAGATCCGTCTGCATTGTGAATGATGATGTCGTATCCTGGTTGGGTTGCCGATGAAGCGAGTTCGGCGTGCTGTCCGGGAGAGAGTTCTAAACCCCCGAGATCGGCTCCTTCATTCAGCCTGTTGACCACTTCCGATTCCAACAGTTTGCCCTTAACGTTGAGAAGTCCACTGAGTTCGTCAGGAGACATGTTTCCCACGCGTTCAACAATCTGACCATCCGATAGGGGACCATATGCATTGGGGTATTGCTGCCTGAGTGCCTCCAGCACCTCCGGCTGCATTTCTGGATCCAAGGCAGGAAGCTCAGAAGCCATCGTCGCAAGTGCTCCGACAAGAGCAATGGATTGGTTCTCCTGCCTCTTGATTCTACGTTTCAGCCTATTGAGTGCTTCTTCCCGCGGATCTGACACATTGGGAGCCCGTCGTCGGCGCAGGATTTCTTCGATAGAAGGGATCATCGAAGACTCCTATGATTAGAGAGCCTGAACCAATGCCAGAATACTGATGGCAACTGAGGCTCCCGCCATGCCAATGGGTAGATACGCTTTTGTCGTCTGCAGCCTAAAAACTCTACTCATGACATGATCCTGCGAAGCTTCAAATGCATCAAGCCGTTCACTCAAGCTGTCATGTTTGTCCTTCATCGAATTCCTTAAGGCTGCGATGGCCTTCTGCGTATCCAAGGAAACAGCATGGAGCTTCCCCTGCGTTGTCTCCATCTTTCCCAGCATTTCCTGCTGCTTCTTTCCGAGAGCTTCGATTGCGCTCACCCGACTCTCCAGTCCTGAGAGATCCTGGTCGAATGCAAGGACTGCCTTTGACACGAGTTCGTTGTAAGAGGCTACCTCTTCAGTCATCCCCATTTGTTCCCTCCAGTGTTTTCTACACTTTCGCTACACCTGTCGTCGATTCAACTGCGTCCAACCTTTGACCGGTGTGCAGGGTTCCTCTACAACATTCCATCAGCGAATCGGTTTCCCTGATCGTAGTCAGAACAGCAACCTGTTGGATGTTGTTATTCATACCGCCTTTCCTTTCTCTTGAGTAAATTCGCACCAAGTCTCAGAAAACGCAACGGTTTTTCTCGTGGAGCAACGACCATTCACTGCCATCCCCTTTTATCCAGTGTCACACTGACCACCTCGACGCTGATCCCATCACCCGGCATCCTGTCCTCGTAGACAGGCGCTGCGTGTAAGAATTTTCAACCCGGTTTTTCCTCATCTGGTCGAGTATCCGAGAAGTTGGTCAGGTAGTCAAACGACGTTTTTCCGCCACCCGGGGCGGTGACTTCTTTATTCTGGCCTGAA
>CAZURA010000218.1:0-6310 GCA_964622985.1 uncultured Bacteroides sp.
ATTGAAAGGGGTAGATGGATCCTATGACTGGGAGTTTATCCAGAATCATTTGGCTGAAGGAGAGGTATTTACGGTGAACGACTCAGTGCGGATCAATGATGTGGTTCTCTCTGAAAATACTGCCATCTTACTGAAACTTGGAGTAGGCGATAAGTTTACGATGTATTTTATTCAGGATCCGCCCAGGGCCAGGACTTTCACTATTCAGGGGATCTATAATACGAGTCTGGAGGAGTTCGACCGGATCTATATATACGCTGATATCAAACAGGTACAACGCCTGAATAACTGGCATGAGGGACAGGTCAGCGGTTATGAGGTACTGCTGACAGAAATGGATATCCTTCATGAAAAGGCACGGGATGTAAGGGACAGAGTTGCATTTGACTTCCTGGATGATGGGAGTAGATTGAAGGTGGAAACCATCGAGGAAAAATACACTCAGATCTTTGACTGGCTGAACCTGCAGGATATGAATGTGGTGATCCTGATCCTGCTGATGATTATTGTGGCCGGTTTCAATATGATCTCCGGATTACTGATCCTGATCCTTGAACGCACTAACATGATCGGGATTTTAAAAGCACTGGGCACTACCAATGCATCAATTCGAAAGATCTTTCTGTATCAGTCAGGGTACCTCACCCTGGTGGGATTGCTGTGGGGAAACCTGATCGGCCTGGTTATTTGTTTGGCTCAGAAGTACCTCAACCTGGTTTCATTGGATCCCAGTTCCTACTACCTGGATACGGTCCCCATCAACCTCAGCCTCCTGCATGTGGTGCTGCTCAACCTGGGAACCATGGCCATCACCATTCTCTTCCTGCTACTCCCCTCCATGATCATCGCCAAAATCTCCCCTGACAAGAGTATCCGGTTCAACTAAATCAGTGCCTTTGGACTTACTGTTTCCGCTTTCTCTTTTTTGGCTTTAAGGATTGCCATTGTTTTTTCCACTTCTTCTGGATGGATTTATCACCCGACTTCATTTCAGCACGTAAATTCATCTGCCTGGATTCCAACTCAGAGCGAAGGATCTTCTGTTTAGATTTTAGATCAGAGTGAAATTCCTTCTGTCCGGATTTAAGATCTTTACGAAGCGTCCTGAATCGGGAACGAATCCGCTTAAGTTTCCAGTTGAGCCTCTCCAGAAGCATACGCGTCTTATGGGTATAAAGTAAAAGGTAGAGAAATGAGGACAGCAACAGGATAAAAAGAATGGACCCTGATATCCACAGGATCCGGTGAAGTCCGGACCGGTACTCCAGCGCTGAAGCATTTGTGTGCTCAACATCCTCCTGTAACAGGGATAGTCTTTCCAATTGTTCCTGTTTCTCCAGCTCCAGATACCGAAGATGCTGTTGAAGATCCTCCAGCAATATGTATAGAGAATCGATGGTGTTCATTTCCTCATGAAGGGAACCTTCCATCCGGTTTATTCGCTGGTCCAACCGACGTTCCAGGCGGTTTACCCGAAGATCCTGGATGCTGTCTATATTGACCTCTGCAGAGTCCCCAGGCTGTTGGGCCCAAATACTTATCGGGTGCAACCCAAGCACCATGACGACCAACCAAAGGAGCGAAGTGCCTGTCCGGATCGATTTTTTAAAAAACAATTCTCTTATTTTGATGTTTGTTAAATACCAGGATAAAATTCCAATAATTTTCTTTTAAAACCTAATGGGGAAATTAACAAACCTGATGCGCTGGAAGGAGATCCTCTCTGCGGAACTTCCGGGGGAAGAAACTCAATTGCAGATGGCACCTACTTTCAGAGGTGTATTTCATCACGAAGGTGATCCGGTACATGCTGCTGTACTGATCCTGATGTATCCCCGGGAAGGAGAGATCAATGTGGTATTTATGAAGAGGAATGCCTACGACGGGCCGCACAGTGCTCAGGTAAGTTTTCCAGGCGGTGCATGGGAAAAAGGTGACAGAACCTTAGAAAATACAGCCGTAAGAGAAACCCGGGAAGAACTGGGTATCGCAGGCCAGATCGAGATCCTGGGATCGCTCTCTGAGCTCCATATCCCGGTAAGTAATTATCAGGTCACTCCCTTTGTGGGATGGATGGAACATGCCCCGACATTTCATCCCGATCCCTCCGAAGTACAGTATGTGATTGAAACTACCCTACAAGAATTGATGGATCCTGAAAATCGAGCTTCAGAGATACTAAGCAGGCATGGCCAATCTATAGATACCCCTTACTACAAAGTGGGGAATGAAAAGATATGGGGCGCTACTGCCATGATGCTGTGCGAGTTTCTTCAATTGGTCTCCAGTCTGCAATAACATCGCGGTTAACAATGTTTTTGTAATGCTCATAACGTTCGATCACCTCCTTGACAAAATTAAAGGTCTCAATACCTCGGGCATATCCATATTTCACCACCTGGTCGGTATAATATTTTGGATCTGATTTCTTTAGCAGCCACTCCTCTACTCCACCGTGCCAGATATTGGGATCCTCCTGGTATCTCTCTGCCAGTCGCCTTGCATCCTGGATATGTCCATATCCGATATTGTAGGAAGCCAGTACAAACTTGATCCTCTCCTCTGTATCCGGAATTATATCTGCAAACCGATCATCCAACCACTTAAGAAAACTGACTCCCGCCCTGATCTGAGCTGCCGGTGGAGAATCCTTGGAAATCCCGTAATTCTTTGCAGTACTGGGCATAAGCTGCATCAGTCCAAATGCACCAGCCCACGATTCAGCCTGAGGATTGAATCTGGATTCCTGATAAATTATGGATGCCAGTAACCTCCAATCCCAGCCAATACGTTCTCCCTCCTTCTTAATAATCTCATCATATGGGGAGATTTTGCCACTGCCCAGGGTATAGTGTTCACTATGGATACTTCGGTAGGAGTGCCGGTTCTTAAAATACTTGTTGTAGAGAATGGCATACCTGCGAGAATTCCTGTGCTCATCCAGCCAGGAATCAATCTCTGACCTCAGACTGTCCGAATTGAGGTGGACTGCCCATGCCACATTCTGAGGGAAGGAGATAGCTGTAGCCACATCGAGTTGCGGAAAATAGAGCGAATTCACCAGTCCCACATTTTCATCGCAGATGGTATAATCGATCTCACCCATAGCAACCCGTTGAACCAGCTGCTCAGATTCAAGTTGTACTTCCTGGATCTTGATTTCACCTCCTATCTCATTGGAAAGTGAAAGAAGACGCGTGGCGTATACGGAACCATCCTGAACATAAACCGTTTTTCCCGATAAATTGAGTTGATTCCGGATCAGAAGGGATTCCAGTTGTTTCTGATTCATATTCTCCCACATTTCAGGTTTGCGTTGCACAAGCACCTGTCTGGTTTGAAGCAGAGGCAGGGTGAAGGAGACCCTTTTTTTCCGATCTGCGGTGACAGTCAGGTTCATGGCAATCAAATCCACATCTCCCTCTTCCAGTTCTTCAAAATTCTGCTCCAGGTCGTTACTCACGACCACCTCCAGTTCCAGATCAAGATGGTTGGCCAACTCCTGCAACATCTCGTATTGGAAGCCCATGGGCTGCCCTCTGTAGATAAAATAACTGATAGAGTTGTACTCGGTCACTACCCTGAGCACCCCTTTCTCATAAATGAGCTCCAGGTTCGAGACCTGTTCTGGCTGTAGGGTATCCACATCCCTTAATCGTGATTCACCTCGCCGGCCACATGAGTCAAACATAGCTGGCAATGAGATGATTAACATGGTAAAGAATATTTTTTTAATGGTGCTCTTCTTCATAAATTGTCAGAATTAGTTTTCAATCATAAAACGTCCATACCAATCCAAACCGGAGATGTCTGGGTTTCATAGGATACCTGTAAGTGGTGAAAAAATTGTCTCCTACAGATCCAATACCATGCAACAAATTGTGGTATGAAAAATGGATACGGGTACGTTTTATTCGTATTGCCAAGAACACATCTAAATAGGGGAATCCACCAACATCGTATAGATCCTGATTGTGAAAAACGCCGGTTGCGGGCATATATGCACTGGCTTTATACTTGGTGGTATAGTAAATATCAAATCCAACATCTGCAATGAGTGCGCCTTTGAAAAAAGATTGATGCCAGTAATTAGAACTGTATAGGGCGGCAGCTGGCAGCCTGAGCACCTCATTTCCCGTAGTATACTGAATCAGTGCTTTACTCTCTGAATGGTAGCCCGAAAACTTGAAATGCTTGGAGAAATACCCGGAAAAAATCAACAGGTCGTTATCATATACCTGGGGTAACGCCTCCTGATTCCAGTACATGTAATTACTCAGATAGGCAGCACCAACCCGTATGTCCAGTTCAAGCTCACCACTCGTAATAAAAGCCTCTCCTTTAAGTCTGTACAGTGAAGGAAAATCATTCTCCCAATGAAAAAAGGAGGAGGAATACCGGTTGGTAAAGTAGTGAGGCCTCTTCAACTCCATGTTTCCCCGGATCCCTAAGTTCGCTTTCTGGAATATTTTACGAGAGAAGGTGGCGTTCACCTGAAAATTATTCTGATAATACCCGAACAAATAATACTTTCCATCGATCACCCAGTCCCACACACCGGTAGTAGGGCCAGCCAGATGAAACCCCAGAAACAAGTCGTTATACATCTCGGAATCAAACCGGGCACCAGCAGAATCCCTGTATATGGAATCCAGTTCAAGAGGCATGGTGCTCACCGTATCCACATGGGAGAATACCCTTTCCGGGTAGGGTGAAAGCGCACCAAATCGCCTTATTTCATGACCTGCATAAGCTCTGGCCGAGATTTTATCATAATCGGGATCACCCAGTATCAACTGGAAAACATTGGAGAGCTTATCCTCTGATACTGAATCAAATGCGCTATTTACTTCATAGTAATAAGTACCATAGACAGGTGAGAGACTGGTGGGAGATACTACATCTTTGTATTCTTTAAGATGCCGGTCAAAGTGGAGCTGGTGTGAAACCGACAGGGTCTTTCCGGTGGTGGTGGTCACTCCCAGGGTATCAGTGTGTGTCTGGCGCTCCAACAAGTTATACTTTTGTGTAATAAACAGGGAAATATTTCGGTAATGTGATTTGGCCTCAATAAGCTGCATGGGATATTCCCAAAATTCATCCTCCACACCATTTAAAAAATTGTCGATACTATCCAATCCGGCATGATCTCCCATGTTAAAATCATTGTAATAGAAAGTGCCAAACAGGCTGTATTTATCTTTTGCATGACTTCCAAACAGTCCAACCCGGTTTGACCTGGTCTCTTCATTTCTATATAACTCTTTGCCTGCCAGGATATTGAAGTCTATGCCAAAGTTGGTATACGGGGTTGCGTTCTGGGTATGAATAGCCGATACATTCTCCTCCCTCCAATTCTCAAACATGGTGGAATAGGAAAGTGATGTAAATGGAGTTTTCGTATTGAAAAAGATAGTTCGGTCTGCCGTCTTCAGATACGGATTCCAAGCCTGTCCAAATACAAAAGTCTCTGAACCTGGTCGCAGGAAGAAATCCACATGATTTAGGGCATGACCCAGTATCCCCAGAGACTCGTAGCTGAAGCCCTGCTGAAATGCAGGATGATAATCACGCTGAATCTGATGCATGTTGGTATCCAGAGGAGTCTCCTCAAACCGGGTATAGTTGTGCATCAGCTTCCAGGTATTAATGGACTTGGTAGTGTCAATCACCTGTCCGGTCGATACCACTGAACACACGTAAAGGAACACGTATATAAATAAAGATCTTCTCACCTGATACACAGAATGAATTACTAATATAAATAGCCAGCCTTGAAATGATTTGGTTAAGCAGGGATAGAAATCAACAATGTTCTAAACATTTCTACAATCTCCGGGATAATCTCACTGCTGCTGAGCCTGCCTTCCTGGTTAAGGCAGTTCACGTGATCCCTCCTATATCATTGTAGAATTTGGATGGGTATTATTAAAATAAATCCCATCCGGGCTAGCCGGATGGGATTAAATAAGATAGGCAACGACCTACTCTCCCACTAATGCAGTACCATCGGCGCGAATGGGCTTAACTTCTCTGTTCGGAATGGTAAGAGGTGGTTCCCCATTGCAATAGTCACCTAAAATCTTTCGTCCGCCATGGCCTTGGCGAAGACGGACACAATAAGATTGACATATTGGAAGAAGTATCTTTTAATTGACCTTCGAAAAAAGTTCACGGGCAATTAGTACTGCTCAGCTTTGACATTACTGCCTTTACACCTGCAGCCTATCAACGTTATCGTCTTTAACGGCCCTTAAGGGAGATCTCATCTTGAGGCAGGCTTCGCGCTTAGATGCTTTCAGCGCTTATC
>CAZURA010000219.1:0-6303 GCA_964622985.1 uncultured Bacteroides sp.
CTAGTGAGGGGCCTGAGCAAGGTCCCGGGTGGGTTCGACTCCCATGCATCTCCGCTAAGGCGTCATAACGTGTTGGAATCAAACCAAAACGAACCGTGACGCTGCGAAAGTGGACGCGTAGTGGACGCGAAAGTTGTTCAGAATGAGACTTGCCGCCATGACACCAGCGGAAAGGCCACTGTTTTCGTTCCCCAGCGTCGAGGTTTCCTGAGGAGGTGCGGATGCGCTTGATGATGTTTCTTTCTCTTGCGACCATGGGAGTAAGCATGGCGGCCACTGCCAATGCGGACACTGGTCCCTTCTGCCGTGCACACAAGTGCGAGTGCACCGACTATTATTGTGCGAGATTGGACACCGAACTGAGTGATGACCAGGGAGGAGTTGCGATCAGGGTCTACACGCTAACGGGAGGAGACCCCGCCTTGAACGGCGTATCTGTCCATGTTGAGATTAGCGGCAAGGACGTTGGCCCACAACACTGGGATTTGGGAGTAGATGTTAGGGACGTAACAGAGGTCCGCCTCGTGAAGAGTGGACTAGTCCTCGTTGGCCTTGAGCAGGATGACACTTCCGAGAATCGCGTTCGGAGCAAGAAGCTCCAAGCTATTGTCCACTATTCGACGTTCGACGGGCAGACGGACATGACCTGGAAGGTGACCGATAAACCCGGGACTCAACCGCAACGGGCTGGACAAGCCCAGGTAGTACCATCGAGCCCCGAGAAAGAAGCAGACGTAGTGTACATAGACCAAATTCGTACTGCCAGCGACGACCCCTCCGTGAAGACCCAACTTGACGCTCTCGCCATGGTGATATTGCGAGACGTCAAACGCCTAATTTCGATGGCTGAATTGTCAGTTGTCGACCAAAGCAACGAACAAGGTGTCCTCCCTCCCGAAATCGTGTTGGAAGTCAACAAATGCGCTGGTTTGCCGTGCATCGCCAACGCACTGAAGCCTCATGGTTTCAGCAGAGTTGTAGGGGGAAGACTCTCAGAAGAACAAGGGAGTTTTGGCCTTACGCTAGTTGGAATGCCCGGCGCGGATGGACGATTGGTGTCCACTCAGAGCTGCAAGTCTGAAGGTTCAGCGTTGGACCTTCTGCGGTGTGTGCCATCCGCCGTGGCTGGGCTTGGTTTCTCCGACGAGAGCTCAAGTGATCCCGAACAGCCCTCAGAACTCGTTCCGAAAGTTGTGCGGGAGCCTCCGAAACAGAAGGTGCAAGAGGATTTCCTCAAGTTGCAAGACGGAAGCGTCCCACATGGTTGGATCGCTCCTGCCGGAACGTATGTCAGGACAGGATCGGGACAGAAAGCTCTGGTCTCGACGCCGGGCACGATTCTCGTTCCAATGGAGTTCGTCCCGGACAACTTCACTCTGGAATTTGACGTGAAATTCGGAAAGACCTGCTGCGGCGCGTTCGTCGTTTGGATCGGCAACTTGTCTTTTGGCGTTCACTCGAACGGGGAGTCATGGTTGGGCGAATCGAAGTTTCGCCTGTCGAAACTCCAGAAATACCGGCAGCACATATCCTTCAAAAACCGGCTGACAATCAAGCTTTTCAAGAAAGGCCCGGTGTTCCAGCTTTCGGTTGGCGGCGTGGGGGCTGCGATGATTCGAAAGGAGGATTTCAAGCCGGGACGATGGATTACGGTTAACTCGGGATTGGCCTATGCTATGTACTGGCTCAAGTTGCTTCCGTTCGCTGTCGAAGTCGAAGGAACCGATGTTCGACCCGACGGCGTGCGAGTCTTCCACGAGGATTTCGCCGAGATTGAGGAAGGTCATCCCCCGCCCGGTTGGGAAGGCTGCAAGACTCTGGCCGTCACAAAGTCCAATTGGTTCGGGGGGGGCAACGCTCTGGCCAACTTCCAGAATGGAAACCACTATCTCAGAATCAAGAAGCTGCATTTGGGGAAGAAGGTGACGGCGAGGTTCCTGCTCCGCAACCGGGATTCCTGCTGTGAGGTGATGAAGTTCGAGGTGGACGGTCATTACTTCGGGTTGCACACAAATGGAGATTCCTACCTGGGAAGCAAGAAGTTTAGGTTACCAGGCGACCTTCCGTTCGAGAAAGACTACGCGGTGGTCGAATATGAGAAGGACGGTGAACTCGGCAAGCTCTATCTCAACGGCGTCTATTTGGGTATGGCGCGCCAATCCAGACCTCCGACGGGGGATGTTGCGTTCTCATATGAAGACCCTGTCTCCGTCGGCAGCATCGAGGTCTGGTCGTCTCCTCGGCAGAAAGCACAGTCCAAGGGGGCGCAGAAGAAGGACGTGAACTTGACAACGGCGGCGTGGAAGGACCGAAATGTGGCCATAGTCGTGGGGAAAGGTGGCGTGGCACTTCGCACTCAGGACGGAGGTAAATCCTGGACCGGATTGTCCATCGGCACAGCCAACGACCTTGTCGGAATTGGATTCAGATCTACCGGAGCAATCGAGGTGACCTCAGCTAAACGAGTTTGGCTGTCAAGCGACGACGGCAAGACCTGGGCAGAACGGGACCGAGGGGATGTTGCGTGGCTGAGCGACGTCTTGGGGCTGAAAGCGAACGGGAAGCAACTTCTCCGGACGACTGACGGTGGCAATTCGTGGAAACAAGTTTGGCGTTTTGCCAAGAGCGTTGTCGGGTTTGCTGCCGGATCGCCCACGTTCTGGGTTGTGGCCGTCGTCAAAACCCCGCACCGCGAATGTGAGGATGCCGAAATATCCGTGTACGCAACGCTGAACGGAGGAGGAACTTGGAAGCGGCTGAACACGCTTGGCGTGCGCTCTCTGAACTCCACCGTGGATCTGTACGCTTGTGGCGAGGGCGGGGAGCAGTTGTGTGTCGGCTGGGAGCCGGGTATCTGTTGCTCGGACTGCTACTGTGGCTGCGACCACAAGCTCGTCAAGTTGACCGGGGAACTCGACTTCTGGGAGATAGCTGGATTGTCAACCGCGCCTCTGGTCTTCGGTGGCGACAAGACCGCATGCTTCGTGGATTCTGGAGTTGTCCGCTGTACGAACAAGAAGGCCACAGATGCCCTCGATTTCAAGAAGGTCGTTCTACCCGATAACGTCAGGGCTGACGAGATTCTTGATTTGGCTCTCGTAGCTCCCAGCGAGCTTCGCCTCATCACAAAGAGGGGTAGGAGCCATGGAATCTTTGCCTCAAGCGACCTGGGGCTCAGTTGGGGGCGGATCGGGGACATTCCATGATGAATGTCAGGCAGATTACGGCTGCGCATGGATTGACTACCTTCCGCAAGAGGAGCAGGGCAGTGTTTGGCAAGTGTAGCATAGCGTCATTGACGCGGTGTCTTCTGGTTCTCACCGGGTGCGCGTCGTCCTTGTGGTTGTTGGATGGCTGCGCCCAGGGAGACTCGGCGAACCACGCGGTGTGCGAATCAGGGGAGTCAAGGGAGTGCAAATGTGCAAATGGCTTCTGGGGCGTTCAAGTCTGCGAAGGAAACGGAGCAGATTGGGGAGAATGCGGCAATTGCTCCTGCAAACCTGACTGCCAGAACAAAGTGTGCGGAGAGGATGGCTGCGGTGGAGACTGCGGAAAGTGTGAGAACGACGAGTCGTGCGTTTCCGGGATATGTCAGTGCGTGCCGTTCTGCGAGGAGAACTCGTGCACAGACGACGGCTGTGGCGGTTCCTGCGCGGATTGTTCCAAGTATCCGAATGAGGAGTGCGGCGAGGACGGTTTCTGTCACTGCGCACCGACCTGCAAATTCGCCGCTTGTGGCGATGACGGCTGCGGAGGATCTTGTGGGGAGTGTGGCCCAGGCCTCACTTGCGACTATGGTACTTGCACCAACGTGCAGGCAACGGCCTGTGGCAGCAGTCATGGTGCCCATCCCAATTCGCCCTGGCCCATGTACCGTGGATGTAGTGGTGGAGCATCCGCCAGTGGCGCCACTTTCTCAGGTATCAACGTCAAGTGGTGCCATGAATGTGGGGGGAGCTATGTGAGCTCCGCGGCCGTTGCCGAAGATGGGACCGTCTATGCTGCCACTAATGGGGCCTTGTTGGCTCTGAGTTCGGATGGAGACTTGCTTTGGGAAGGCCAGTTTCAAGGGACAGCCGGTTCTGTGGCAATCGGTGAAGATGGCCTCGTTTTCGTCCCCGGAGCAAAGCTCTACGCCTTCACGTCCGAAGGTGCTCTACATTGGGAGACAGATCTGGACAAACCGCTCGGAGGACCAGTGGTGGTTGATGGTGGCCTGTTTGTTCGCGACTCAGAGCAGACGAGCTACTTTGCCGTTGCACAGGACGGAGGTCTGCGGAACTTGGTCACTATCAAGAACGGCGGATTCAGCGGCATTTTTGCGATGACCAGTTCGTTGCTGGTAGGCTGCTGGAACTGGGAAATGGCCTACAATAGATACGCCTGCAAGGTCATCATGAATGACGATTCGGCCGTCTTGGATTGGAAGTACGAAACATCCCCTGCGTGCGAGATGGTGGGCGTAGCGAAACAGCTTGCAGCGTCCGCATCGTACTGGGTCGCCGACTGCGGCGAGGTTTTCAAGATAGAAACAGACGGTAGCCTCCTTTGGTCGCTTGACCTTGGCACTACGTTGAAGACGGCTCCAGCTCTGTCGCCGACATATACGCTTTATGTTGGTGCCTCAGACGGACTCTATGCCGTGCAAGACAACGGTGTGAAGAAGTGGTGCCACGAAACGGCGGGAGAGGACCAGTTTGGGCAGTCTTTTGGGGGACCCGTCTGCACCGTGCCGGTGGTAGACTCGGAGGAGAACGTGTGTTTCGGCGTCGCGCCCGAGAACGTGGAAGCGGGACGAATTGAGTGTGTCGACAGCGATGGCCAAGACATGTGGACGGCAGTTCTTCCGGCTCCTGCTACGGGCTCTCCCGCCGTGGGGGCTGATGGAACGCTTTATGTATCCGTGACGGGAGAACTGGGTGGCCCACAGGCCATGTTGTGCGCTCTGCGGAACTAGGGACGGGAGAAGCACCTTGGGGTGTCGGAGGCCTGCTGCTCAAGAGTGAACCGCAGCAAGACCCATGAGTTCATTTGAACGGTCGCACAATGCCGGGCTTTCTCGCACCGAGGATGCAGCCAGGCACCAACCCTACCGCCGCGCGCAACGGCAAAGCCTCCGGGTCCACATAAACCCCCCGCAACCCCAGGCTATGCCCAACAAGAAACTCGACGGCATCGACGTCGGCGCCGGCCCTCTTCAACTCGGAAATGAAGCCCTTGCGAAAGGCGTGATGGGGACGTTGCTTCCAGACTGCCTCCCGAACCCCGGCCCGCTTCCACGCCCGGCCCATGTCGCGGGCGCGGGCCTCACGGGCACGGGGGCCGTCTTCCTTACGGCTTGACGGGATGACGAACCCCTCCCTGGGGCCCCAACCGCCCATCTCGTCTACGAGGTGCTTCGAGATGGGGATGATCCTGCCTTTGCGCTCATCCCTGCTTTTGCCCAGTTCACCGCGGATGGTGAGCCGGCAGTTGGCCAGGTCGAAGTCGTCCCACCGCAGGTGCATGGCCTGCTGGACCCGCAACCCGGTGAACCGCAACAGGATGCCCAATTGTCGCAGCGGACCTTCGCAGACGGCAATACACGCATCCATCTCCGCCCAGGTGGGGGCAATGGTCGGGGTACGGGGTTCCGTCAACACCTTCAGCCGTTTGGGCTGGGGCACGATGAACTCGTAGTCGTCCTCGTTGTACGCCCAGGCCCAGAACCGCTCCACTACCGACAGGATCTTCTGAGAGGTGGACGGCTGGCGGGAACGACCGTGCCGACCGCTTTTCAACAGGTAGTCCCAGAAATTGGTGAGCAATCTCTTCGAAAGCAACTCGGGGTCCAGAAACGCGTTCTCTCCCTCGGTGTGGCGAAGCCACTGCCGAAACAACTCCAAATTGCAGGCATAGCGCCTTACCGTCGAAGGCCGGTTGATACGTGCACACTCCTCGATGAATCCACTCAGGATCCTTTCGAGATCAGGTCGTTGGCGAGTTGCACGAGGTTCCCACCTTTCACCCCGGGCGACCGCCCTTTCGACATCCCTCTTGAGGGCTTGCGCCGACTTCTTGTCAGGAGCCGACCGGTTGCGGCTTCGTCCATCCGGGTCCCGCCACCGGACACGGTATTTGCTTCCTCGTGGTTCAACATGCGCCATATCCTGTTCACCTTCTTCCACCAGCGGTCCACCTCGCTTGCCGCCCACATGTAACGAGGGCGGCTTCGAGAACCGACATTGACCCACGGAGGCTCCACGTGCGGCGGAGTCTCCACCATTCGTAGTTTGAGAGTCCGGGGATTGACCCGCAGATGGC
>CAZURA010000220.1:0-6243 GCA_964622985.1 uncultured Bacteroides sp.
GCGGCCGTATAAAACTGATCAGGCCACTGATGGACCTGGATGAACGACTGTTAACCGAATATACATCACTGAATGACCTGGTGAATGTAGAAAAAAGCTGTCCCCACGAGAACAGCACCAAGCGAGAAAGCATTGCCAGCCTGATCCGGGAAATCGAGAAACTTCACGGCAAAGGTCCGTTCAATATGTTTAAATCGATGGATAGGATCTTTGAAGAATACCTGCCAGGTAAACCTGACTCGTGATCCCTCCCTCCAAAAGCCCTTCGGTTTTGTTATCCGGCTTATAACAGTATTCCATTATCCCCCAGCCCTGATCCGCAAGGAAGAGTAAATGACTTTGGATTTTAATCTACCGCCATTTGATAGAATGAAAGAATGTGGTCAGCTACTTTTTCAATTTTCGGATGTCACAATCATGTAACACTTCATTAACATTGTGACTTTTCATAAATCTATTCTCGTCAACATGAAGCTTTCTATGTAATTATTAATGAGCTATATAGAAAGCTGTTTACTGAAATAACTGAAAAACGAAAATGTCACATAATCACGAAATGTCACAACTCTGTTATATTCTGTTTTCGCGAAACGGGACTCCCAAAAAGGAGTGACGAAAACAGGAGCAGAGGTAAGTTTTCATCATGGGAAGAGTCCGTTGGCCTTGATTAACAGCTTTTAACTCTCTTTAACTCCATTTGAATTTATGATTGCCTACCTTGATATGGATAAAAGGACATAATAAAGGTTCTCGTCCTCAGTTATTAATATAAAAGCCAAGATACACCCGTGAGCATCCCGACATCAAGTTCCGGATTCCTGGTTCTGTTCTGGTTTCTACTGGTCTCTCCTGTAAGTGTCATGGGCCAACATACCTGGTATGGTATCGTTCAAGATGCTGCTAAAGGTGAACACCTGGTCGGAGAAGCAAAGGAATTCTTACAACTTATCGTTGATCGAATTTTCCGATCTCTTGTTTTTCCAAATCTGATTTTATCCGGCTGATCCGGCTGTCGTTCCGGACACCGGTAAAGCTTGATATCACATCCGCCGAAACTCCCAGTTCAATGGCATTAGCAATAAAAGTGTTGATAGCAATTCCGGCAGTCAGCCTTTCATAGAGAGGAGCTTTCGATCCATTTCCTGAGGTTCCCGGTACCTGACGATCCAGTCTGATCTCTTGCCCTATCTGTCTGAGGTACTTATTCATGGTAATGATACTCATGGATGGGAATGCTGCATTGTTCAGGTAGAATTTATTCTCGTAGACCTGACTAATTTCCCTGGCATATTTGTTCATGGGGAGCTTTTGCAAGGCTCCTCTTTTCTTCCTGATTACAATATCCTCTCCTCCAATATCTTCTTTCGTAAGGGTCTGTAAATGTGTAAACCGTATACCCGTAAAGCACATGAAGCAAAACAGATCGCGAACTCTTTCCAGTTTTCGCTTGTCAGGAGTGAAATCCCGGACTTTCATGAGTTCCTCCCAACTCAAGAACAGATAGGGCCGGGCAGACTTTTTTACCGGAGTGAGCAATTTGTAGAGATTTCGATATTTTCGATCATGACTATATCCGTTATCAGTAGCCCAGTTCATGAACCATACCAGGATATTAATAGCCTTGTGAGTTGTGGACTCGCTGTATCCCTTCTCTGCATAAAAAGCAAGGAACTTCTTTAGAAAGATAGCATCCAGATTATTGAAGCTCATCTTATATCCCGCTTGATCCTCAAATTCCCTAAAGTGTGTGTAGGTGGTCCTCACTTTTCGATATGTAGAAGTACTCCAACGGCTGCTATTTGATTCCATAAACTGGTAATAGACATCGAAAAATCCTTTGGAGTATTTTGGCTTAAGGCTCTTGAATACGACTCTAAAATGCTCTGAATTAACCCCTTCTGGAGAGTTTTCAATAGCCTTAAGTGTCGCAATTGCAGTCTCGGTAAGAGTTTCGAACCAGGCATTGTAAACGTGCGATCCCGGGTAAGTTGTTTTCATCCTCTGAACCTCCTGATCCCATGCATGGATATCTGCTTTAATCCCAGTTCCGACAATCACCCTGTTCCCGTTAAAGGAGACACTCATGAAAACCGGACATTGCTTCATCATGAGTTGCCCGGATTGATCCTTCCTCTTTTCGATATAAAACCTTACCTGCATTCTTTACAATAATAGTACGAAATCGTTTGCTGAGGGGCCTAATTTATGAACTGTGTTATTTTTGCAATATGAAAAGAGTGCTGAAAGTCACCGGAGACGGATCTCATACCTTGTATGTAAATGAACTGGATGAGCCTTATCATTCGACTTATGGAGCCTTGCAAGAATCCAGGCACATATTTATCAACCAGGGATATCATCATGTTAAAAAAACACCTCTTCATATCCTGGAGGTTGGATTCGGAACGGGTCTGAACCTACTATTAACCCTCCAGGAGTCTGAAAAAGATGGGACAGAGGTTCATTATCATGGTGTAGAAAAGTATCCACTAACTCCCTCCGAGTTTATGGAGTTAAATTACGAAGAGCAAATATCGGGGATCCCCCCCGGTAGCTTGTACCATTTGCATAATGAGCCCTGGGATAAGGAATTCAAAATGACAGATACTTTCTGGATGTATAAAGAAAAATCCGATATCAGGTCCATGAATCCTATTGGCACTTTCGATCTCATATATTTTGATGCATTTGCCCCGGATAAGCAACCCTATCTATGGAGCTCTGAGATCTTCGCTCTTCTTTCCCAAGTGGCCAAACCAGGTTGTGTGATGGTGACATATTCTTCCAAAGGGAGTGTGCGTAGAGCGCTGATTTCGAACGGATTTAAAATTGAGAAAGTACCTGGCCCTCCTGGAAAACGTGAGATGATCAGAGCCCATAGATTATAATTGTGCGGTCTGTAATATTTCTTATATCTTCGCATTTTATATTTCAAAAAGCAATCTAATGAACAACAGACAAATTATTACACTGATCGTAATAACGATTGCAGCACTTGCTGCAGGATATTTTATTGGCTCAGAGATGGGTGGTGTAAAATCGGAAAAGCAGATTTCTATGAAAAACCATTCCGATTCACTTAACTATTTCCTGGGATTAAATATGGGATACAGCCTCGGTCAAGCACCCTGGGATGTTGATGCCGATTTAATCAATTCCGGAATAAACCAGGTACTTAAGGATTCATCAGTATTCGATATAATGACTGCCCAGGCGGTTTTCGAACAACTTAATATGACTCTTTCAAGGCAAGCCACCCAAGATGCAGAACTAAGAGCAGTTGATAACCTTGAAAAAGGAATCACCTTCCTGGAGGAGAATGGAAAGAGAGAGGGAATAACCACTACTGAATCAGGACTTCAATATGAAGTAATAACCGAAGGTAATGGTCCAAAACCCTCATCAACTTCACGGGTTTCTGTGTTTTATGAAGGGAGTTTACTTGATGGAACTGTTTTTGAAAGCAGCTTTGAAACAAATGATTCTGTATCATTTGCCCTGGATGGAGTTATAAAAGGGTGGACAGAAGGTTTACAACTGATGTCGCAAGGTTCCACATATAAATTCTATATTCCTTCCAATCTTGCATATGGACCAATGGATAATGGTCCGATTCCCGGGAATTCAGTATTAATATTCAAAATTGAGTTGTTGGAAGTTGAATAAGTAACTTGCATAAAAAAACAAAAGGCTGTCCGGTAACCCGAACAGCCTTTTTTGTTGATCATAAAGATCAGGATTGAGGCTTTCTTTCAATCAAAAACAATCTTTACATTTACACCCTAAATAAATAAAGTACTTCATTATGAGCTTCGAAATAAACGGCCGGCTGGCAGAAAAATTTGAAACCCAAAAGGTCTCAGATCGATTCCAGAAACGTGAGTTTATCCTGGAAATCAAATCTACCGGATCCACCGGGTATGAGTTTGTGGACTTTATCAAATTCCAATCAACTCAAGAAAAGTGCTCCCTTCTGGACCAGTTCAGCATTGATGATCTGGTTAAAGTTTCCTTTAACCTGAGAGGACGAAAGTGGGAAAAAGATGGCCAGGTTTCCTACTTCACTAATCTTGAAGCCTGGCGTATTGAAAAGATACCGAACGAGGGCAGTGAGCCTGCCATTGGAACTCCAACTCAAGACACTAATGCTGATCAGGATACTCCTTTCCCTTCACAACCACCGGAGAATGATTCCGGATTTGATGATCTGCCATTTTGAAAACATGAAAACAATTAACAAACCCCTAAGTTAATGTTGGCAGAGGCATCAAACCAGCTCTATTGCTTCTCCTGCGGTCCTTCAATCTTTATCCTTTCAGCTTCACCAGAGTGGTAATACTTTGGTGTTACTGTCTTTACAGGAATTGAGACTTCAATGGTTGTACCTTTAAAAGAACTATCTTCGACCTTGATTTCTCCATTCATGGCCTCTACTAGTCCTCTGGCAAGCTTATAGCCAAGTCCGATTGTATCGGAGGTATTGTACCAGTCCTCTTCTTTTTCAACAGTTTCAAAGATCTTTCTGGCTCTCTCTTGTAACAGCATGTTGCTGCTGTCCTTAACTGTGAAAACCAGCAAATTTTTATCAGCGAATGAAGCTCCTATCTCAACAACACCCTTTTTGGTCTGGGACAGGGCATTTTCGATGAGGCAGCTTAAAGCTCGTGACAGGCGCTGCCTATCTGTAATGATTTTTGCCTGCTTAAATGCTTCTCTGACGTTCAAAAGCAGAGCTACCCTTTCCCTGTTTGGCCTGTATCTGTCCAGATTATACTGATTGTACAACCTTTTCATCAACGAGTAAATCTCGACCTGATCTTCTTTCAGTTTAAGATTTCCTGTTTCGATCAGGGTAAGATCAATCAGGTTGTCCATAATGTTTAAGAGCGAATCGCTGTTTCTGGCAATGTGATTGATGTAAGCGTCCCTCTGATCACCATCTACTTCTTCCTCTCCAAGTAGATGTGAGAATCCGATGATGGCATTCATTGGGGTCCTGATTTCGTGAGAGATGTTGGAGAGGAATCTGGTCTTGACCCTGGTTCCATCAGACTGGAACTGTCTCAGAGTCTCCTCCAGCCAGGCAATTTTATCCTCTAACTGCCTGCTATACTCCAAAAGCTCATTATAATCAGGTTTCTCACTCATCACACATTCAGCAATAAATCAACAAAGTAGTTTTACCAATCCCCACGCCGGGGTGGCAAGCAATCCTAGCGCTTCATCCTTTTCAGGATCTTCGCAGCATCATCTTTGTAGTAATGATTTGCCGAAGAAGCTATCAAAGCAAACTGACGTCGCGCACGTTCGGTTTCATCCATAGCCAGCAAACACCCGGCCATATACCATTCAGCTTTCTGAATGAAGAGGTTGTCGTTTTGCTCAATTACCCTTGTGAAAGACTCAGTGGCATCCACATATTTTTCCACTTCCATGCTGGAAACACCGATGTAGAATTCTGCCTCAATCTTTTCATTATTGATTTCGAGTACTTCACTATAATGTCCGATAGCTCTTTCAAAATCACCAGCCTGAAATGCCGTTTCTGCCATATTCATTAAATGCTTAGTGAATTCATTGTCTACTGAACGATTGGTGAGAACCAATTCATAGGGTTTCATGTACTTCACGAATAGATCACTATTGGACAAAGGTCGTCCAAGTACCGTGGCCAGGCCAATTGCTACTAGCAATGCCAATGCTGCTGTAGCAGCATAGTGCCATGGCCGTGTAAACCGAAAAACCTTTCTGCCGGGATCAAATCGTCTTGTTTCTTCCCGCAGATCTGTCAACTGGGCCCGGAAATCCACCACTTCAGTGTCTGCAATAGCTTCATCGACCTCTTTATAGAGATCTAAGTCAACCAGCAATTCCGGACTGGCGTTGAGCTCCTGCTCGAACCTGGCTAACTCCTTCTCTGAGAGCTCGTTATCCAGGTACTTTTGTAAAATGTGCCTGTCGCGTTTCATATCAATAAATATTAAATTAGTGTCAAGGATTCAGGAACCCTGAACAACCATTCCTGATTGTGCAGATTGGCACCCATTTATCCTGGTTCACGCATGCACGCTTGCATGCTTCCAGAGTGCGCGCACACAATTTGTACGCTTTATTTCGGAACTTCCTTTCCGGTTGTTCCTTCCGTTATTTCACTCCGGGATCTCAATCTTCCCGGCCGAATCTACGGATCAATATTTTTTGCGGTCTCGGACCGTCTTTTTATCTGATCTAGTCTATCCTAAA
>CAZURA010000221.1:0-2921 GCA_964622985.1 uncultured Bacteroides sp.
AGCAGGTATATTAGCGTATTTTGGATGTTTTAATTTCCTTTCAACTTTCGCCTTATACATAGCTATTCGTCTCTCATCCCCCGCCTTTTCTGCCAATTCAAGGTGTTTCTTTGCGTTTTCTAATGTCATCTTTATACCGCCGTGTTTGTTATCCCGTATACTGCTTGTGGGTCTGTTAGTAATGCTTCGCCTTCTTCCCATACTCTAATCTTCTTACCAATACCCGGATCATCCATAACTACTGATGTAATTCCTACAAAGGATTTCCAAGTACAAGCTCTCTGTGGTACAAAAATCAGTGCATAGTCAGTTGTAGCATTAGCACTCACAACAACCTTCAATCCTAAGATAGTCATAACTTCACCACTAACAACCTTCTCACTAGAGAAGTTTGGAATACTTGAACCTTTTACACTTATCAAATACTCTAGTAAGTGTGAGTGTTCTGTTGGGTGGATATATAGGATTGCTCCAGTTGGGTCATAAGATTGCCCTCTGATAGTTTCAATGCCTAACATTAAATCCTTAATAGGGTCGCCTGTTACTGCATCATCCCATCCATCAGCTACAGCTGTGTTGTCTGTGACTGTGTCTCCTGTGAAAGGAGTTCCAGTTTCACCTGCATCATCTGTCAGTACATAGTAAATTCTTTTATCAACTTGATTTACAACTGCTCTAACTAAGTCTCTAACATTTGTTGCCAGTATATCAACATCTGCGTCTTTTATATCTTCCATAGATATAGTTGGGCTTTCTACGAAATACTTTCTTACGTAGCTTGTGTTTCTGGTCCAGCTCTGCTCTACTACTGAAGGCTGTGATCTCTCTCCAACATTCCTTATAATGTCGGTGGTGATGCCCGTTGTAGTTGTTCCAGTAATAAATCCTGATGTCTTTTGAAACCACCTGATTTCTCTTGCTGATGTTGAGGAGTTTGTGACATATCTTTTCAATACACTCTCCTCGTCTGCAAAACCTTTTACAAGTTTGTCAATATCTAAGCCTCTAATATCTGCCATTCCGCTTGTATCTACCATTATTCATTCACCTCTATGCGTGTAGATTGGCCATTGGATTTAAATCCACTAACACTGTGTCGGTATCTGATGCTGTTTCGTAACATCTGCCTACTATATGGGTATTGGCTGCATCCTGCATAATTACTTCATTAACTACTGTATGAGAAGTTAAAGGAGTTCCTATGCCAGTTATGTTTTCCCCAGCTAACATCTTAAATATGCCTCGTCTATACACTGCTATAGTTGTCTTTCCATCATCTGCTATCTTTTCCTCTGCGGCTATTCCCGCAATAGGTTTGTCTGCCCCGCTAACAGCTACAACTGTCATAGGGTCAGTTAATTCTAATAGAGTACCTTTCTCAATTCCAGTTGCATTAGCGCAAGTAAAAGGAATCGGGGACTCTGTTTCATAAACTAGTGTTGCTTCGCCTGTCATTTTATAATTAAGTTCCCGTCAATTAAGACATATAAATTTAGGCACTACACTTATTTAAGTTTTGTCTTTATGAAGGCTAGAATAGCATTATTGATTTCAATACTTCTTTCCATCATTTCTATCTCTTTTTCTATCTTACCTTGAGTATCTACCCAAAACTTCTCCTCAGAATTTTCAGCAATAGTTACATCTATATCTTTAATTTCCTCAACCATCGTGTTCTCCTCGCATTATTCTATCTTTATATTCTTTAGGGGTCTCATCCCTTTTCATAGGTTCTGGATCCTTTCCCCCTCCAGTACTTGCTAACATACTCTCAGCCTGTAGCTTCTCTTTTCTATCATTTTCAGCTTTAAGGTCCTCTTTTGCGGATAGAATTTCATCCCTGATTTTCTTAGCCTCATCTACAATAGATAAAGATGACTCGGGAACGTGCCCCAAGTCTTCAGTAGATTCTTCTTCTACTGGTTTCTTTTCTTCGGTCATAAATACCAACTCCTTAATTTGTTTTTAATCGTGGAATAGTCCAACCAGCTAAACCTGCAATAATTGCAGTAACGGTCATCCTGAAAGTGCCATTTATCCCATTAAACATAGCAAAACATTCTATGATCACTAAGCCAAGTATAGCGGCCACTACTATCCTCCAGTCTATTTTACATTTATTTTGTTTTTTCTTTGCCATTATGACAATCCTCTCCTTTCAATCATTTCCATAATTGTATATATATTAGTTGGGTCCACGGGTGCCCCCAATACCATTCTCATCTCATTAACTAAATTATTCCTTTCCCCGTTTAATGAGGAATAAAAAACCTCAAAATCCGCCAATAAATTCTCACTTCTCTCAAACATTAAAACATCTTTAGAAGTATCCCATTTAACTTGTCTATATGCCTGGTTTATTATAGCTAATTGATTATTAAACTCTTTTGCTAACGTTTGCTTATCTTTAAATGAAGGAGCGTCCCTCATCATTCCAATAATATCATTTAAATTGCTCTTTCCGTCTTCTAGAGCTTTTTGTGGTTGTTCATTCATATCTCTACGTTGGTCTTTAAAGTCCGATACTATAGAAGAAACAAACCCTGCTACAAAACCACCAACCGCTCCCAGTGCAGCTCCTATTGGGTTTAAGGTAGCCCCCCCTGCAAATACCGCTCCCCCAGCTGCGAACTGAATAGCTCTCGGTAAGGCGTCTATTAAAGCAACTCGTGAAGCTTCTCCCAACTTTAAACTTTGTTCTTCTAAAGGTAATTGTGATATTTGTCCTATAGTTCCCGCTAAAGCCTCTCCCTGTTGTTGAACTTGAATCCGTCTAGCTGCACTTAGTGAAGTACCTCCAGAGGCTTGGGCGCTGGCTATATCCTCTTTTGCTAATTGTAATTCTGCCTCATCTAAAGAAATACCCCTCTTCTCGGCAGTTTCCGCTATTAACTTCTCTTGAAAATCCTCTAACCTAAATT
>CAZURA010000221.1:3021-6221 GCA_964622985.1 uncultured Bacteroides sp.
GCTTTCTTTCTTTGTTCTTCCAGGTATTCCTCATAAGTCATATCGGTTCTAACCATTATTCTCTCTCCATATTAGCAGCTACATCATTAGGTTGAATGCTCTGCTCCCCCGTGCTTTTAGCCATATCTTGTGAAACCAACCCGCCAAGGCTAGGAGGCCGATTAAAAGTAATTTTGATGGCTTGTTGATTCCACAAGTCATCTTCCAGGTCTATTTGCTCTTTTGTATAAATGGGTTCAAATATAACGTGCCCCATCTTCCCGCCAACTTCAGAAGTCCCATCGCTAGAGGCGATAGATCGGGGCACACCAAAGACTTGATAGAAAAAGTTTTCTAAATATGATATCCAAGCAGTTCTATCCTCTGAACTTCTGGATGGGTAGGGCTTTATTTCAGCTGCATCTTCTGGAAGGCCTAGCATTTCACCATTCTTAACAGCGTCCTCTACTTGTGAGTTCATATGAGTTATTTTCCCAGCCTTGTCTGTTTTATAATAAATAATACCTAAGGCTTTGTCCCTATGTTTGATTACTCTCTCATCGGAAAGAGCCTCATTCCTAGCATCTATAATAAATTTAGAAGCTTCTATCTGGCTAGTTCCGTGAAATTGGTCTCCGATTCTTTTATTAGAAGAGTGCAGCATATTCTCTTTTTTTACTGCTACCCACTTCTTTTTATTCCAGACATCGTATCTCTTAATCATCCCCTCTTGATTAAATACAATTCTAACTCTCTCTGGACTAATAGGTATCATATTAATTATAGTGTTGTTCTTTCTCTTTACTTCTATGAAAGCGTCTCCAACTATCAGTTTTACTACTTCGTGGTTCCACATTATCTGAGTGAAGGTATCTTTGCCCATCCCCTTAACGTGATCTAGCTCTACTTTCAAGGTAACGTCATCAGTCTCCCAACCTCTAGAAACTGTCCAAGTAGCTAAAGCATTTGCGGCTGAGAAAATCTCTGGGATGGTGAGGTAATAGCCGTAATACTTAGTAGCATTTGAGAAATACCAATAAGTTTCCTTAGCATCCGCTGCATTAGCTGCATCTAAAGCGATAGAATTAACTATATAATCGGGTACTGCTCCCGTAAAGCCTGTTGTGGTTGCCGATGAAGGGTTTAATTCTCCCATTTTAAATATCAGTTTTCCAAGGGGCTCTGGCAACTATTTGAGTTGTTGAAATCCCATCAGTAGGTGTAATAAATACACCATCTCGGTTCATAGGGTCACACCCTAACCAAATCTGAGTCCCTGGGGCGGAACAAGTTAAGGTAATCTCCATTTTTATTTGGTCTCCTCTTTTAAATCTCTTACCCCCATCCGCAGTAACTGCTACGGAGGCATTTTCAATAAATACCCCCGCACCATGCTCATCATCTCCTGTCCAGGTGCTACCTAGTTGTGTTGAGGTTGATCCGTCATAGTGATATAGTTTAACAGAAGGAGTGCAAGTTATTCCTGCATTGACTCCCCACGCAAACATTAAATGAAATGTGCCATACATAGTCCTAGCCCTATTAAAAGCACCCGAGTAAAATGTAAAAGTAGTAGTTGAATTAACTGTTAATTCGTCGGTGTCTCTTGTTCTGCTATATGTTTGAAAAGTCCCTAAATGATAGTCATACTCCCCGTCCGACTCCTCGGAAGCATAGCCGTATAACTCCTGGGTGCTAATCCCTTCTTTTAAATCTGCGTGATTATAAGACGCTATTGCTGGAGGGGATTGTTCTACCATTAGTCAATAGCTCCCGCTCCGGTTAAAACAAAGTCCTTATAATTATTATCTTTTGTTAATAAATCAACTACATATTTATGAGCGTTTGTTAAAATATTAACCATAGTTTGTGCCTCTATTGGTGAGGCATACCCTGACATATCTGCTTGGATTGCCTTTGTAGCTGCTAGTGTAGCAGTTGCCTCTCTTAATAACTCCTTACCGATTGTAGAAACCGAAGCATAGTTTGTGACCCAATCATAGCGGGTAGCAGTGCAAACCACTCCCTCAGCCATTTTAATATAATAATTAGTATATGCTTCTGCAGTGTATGTAGAATTAGCATTTGCTCCCGCTAAATAAACAACATCATTATTTATTGCTAGAGTTCCTGCTTCTGCCATTATAATCTCCCAAGCATAGCTGCTAATCTGCCATACTTCTTGTTGATTTCTTCTAATTTGAGAATTATTGCTCTAGTGTCCTCTTCCACCCTAACCTGCTCTTCTTCACCATTCTCATTAATAATTTGAACATTAACAGCCATTATACCTTTATTCTACAAACGAAAATATTTAAATCTTTGTATTTTGTAGCTTGTGCCAATCTTATCAAACCCTCTGCTATGTGAGTATCGTTTCCGTGTATCTTTATAACTGGATTTCCTTTCACGTCTTGAGAATATTCGTATTGAACAGATTTTAAAGAATTAAATATGCTCTGATCTTCTAATAACTCTATCTTTCTTTGCTCCATTAGGCCCCTAAGCCAGTAATATAGATCTGTCTTAAGGATCCCTTTCTCTCTTCCGTCTGCGTCTATTACTCTTTTAGAATTATTAATACCTATTACTTTCTTTTTTAATTGCTCATCATCTATCATCATATCAAATACTCCAACACCTATCCCCTCATCATCTATAAACATCTTCTTGAAATCGTATTTATTATCTAATTCTAAATTCATTTTGAAAGTATCTGTTAAATGAGTCTTCTTTGTTACTAGATTTTCTACTTGTATTAGTCTAGGCTCTTCCTCATCTGTTAAGTAGCCTATCTCAAAAGTACTCTGATCCTCACCGAGCCGAGCAATATCCGATCCAAGGTAATAATCCCTATCTCTTGGAAATACATCTGGTCTCTTTCTGACTTGTACTCTTCTAATTAGATCATCTGGGAAGAACTGCTGTAAATCTTCCATAAATAGGCCTAGATATTCTTGGCCATACTCTAGCTTACTCATTGAGGCTCTGTCTTCTTCTAATATTGAAAGGGCTTTATCTCTACGTTCTTCTGTCCAGTCTCTAGTAATCTCTCTTTCTTTTATTACCTTCTCAGTAGTAGTATAGAAAACCTTGAACCTTGCGTTCTCTTTTTTAATATTATAAGAGGCGTTGAACATTTCCCAGAAATAGCCTTGCTTACCAAAAGGTGTTGAACCTAACCAAATCTCTCCAGTACTCATAAGTATAATAGGTCTTAC
>CAZURA010000222.1:0-6216 GCA_964622985.1 uncultured Bacteroides sp.
CTTGCACAACCGGTTTCCATACCGGTTGAAGCAGTTGCATGAACCTGGATCGCTCTGTCGGGCTATCCTTTGAGGTTTTACTGTTGATACCTCTGACCATGGCCACCAGTGCTCCGCTCCATTTCTCTTCAAATTCGGACCGGCTCCAGTATTTCATTTTCCCTTCCACAGGATCCATCACTCTCATCCGCTCACGTTGAATCCGGTAAACACAAACATAGTGATGCATCCCGTCCTGAAGTTCAAGGTGAGCAATAAAGGGGAGGGGTAGCCGATCCAGATGCTCTGCAGATCCTTTTAATCCTTTAGTTTCAAAGTCATATTGCTCTAGCACCCTGATCAATCCCCACATGGAGGTACCCCTTTTATCGGTTCCTGCTTTCTGACGGATCAAGGCTATGGGAACCTGAGTACCGTAGTAGGCCATCACCGAAGCGATACATGCAGGTCCGCAATCACTGGAATCACGCTGTCTGACCCATGCTTTTTTTGTCTGCCTCTTCATGATGCTGCACCTTCTGAGGGATTTACCCAACGGTCCATCTTTTCCAGCATCAGATGGGCCAGAGAACGCCTGGATAAAATGAAATTGGCTGTGAAAGTCATCCCTTTGCGAAGAGGAGTGAATGCGCCTTCGCTGGTACGGAGGTATGGATTTTTCAGGGTACACCTGATTCTGTACACTGGATTGCCATCTATAACACTCACATCCTTATCTATATGATCCACATGGGTCTCCAGGAAAGTATTGAGATTAAATCCAGGATCATCGATTCTGATCTTCACCCTGGTACCCAACCCTATGGTCTGGATGGTTGCGGGAGGAAGATAACACTCCGCCACAAGCCTCCCCGTAGGTGAGATCATTCCAAGTGAGGTGCCCGTGTGTATTACTGATCCTGTAGTGATTCCCTGATTATGGAGAAGGGTTCCCGAAAGGGGAGCGGTGATAATATAATCATTCAGCGTAGATCTGATCTGTTCGATCTCGCCATGATAGGTGCTATTTTCTAGCTCTAAACGTTGTAATTCGGTCGCCAGCATATCCCTGTAACTTTCGCGCAGGTCGGAGACTTTTGCAGTCATGATGAGATAGTCTGACTCTGCTTTCTCATAGTCGTACAGTGATATGACCTCTTGCCGGTAGAGCTGTTCTGCAACCCGAAATTCCTTATGGAGAAACTCTTCCTGAAGCTGCAGATGGGAGAGTGCTGCCAGGTGATTTCTATGAGATTGCCGAAACCTGGAGGTCTCTTTAGGAACTTCACCCTCCAGAATATGAGTAATATCGAGAATGGAAGCCCTGTTCAAAGCCATCATCTCAGCCCGTGCCTTCATTTTTGCCTTGGGTATATCACTCCTGATCCATACCAGGGTGTCTCCTGTCGATACCTGAAGATTGTTTTGAAGCCGGCAACTGTCCAGAATACCAGTAATGGGAGCATATACCTCAACCGGTTCATGAAAAGGTCTGACCATTCCTCTGCTGCTGGTTATTACATCCACTTTAACCAGAGGCAATGCCACTCCCGTAACCATCACCAGGATAAGAATTACATATCCGGGCAAAAAGGAACTCACGCGACGCCTGTATATCAGGTCCAGCGTACTGTCCTCCAGTTCTTGCATCATTGAAATATTCCAGTGATGAAGAGTTTGACCTCATCCCAGTGGTTCACCATCAGAAAAAAAATGATGAAGCTCTCAATAAAGATGATGATGTCTTTGTAACCGGGTTTCTTTATTTTCATAGCCTGATCCTTTTAGAAACGGTATTCGAAATGTTTGGTTTGATAACCTCATGAAAGAGAATACAATGGGGCTCCTATATAGCGGGAGCCCCACTTCTTATCCATTTTAAGCCTCATTGATCGCTTTGTTGATATCCCAGTCCGTCAGTGCATACCATGCACCGCTTCCATTTCCTCCGCATAATCCGATAAACCGCAATACACGGCCAACATCATAGGCAAATCCGCCCCCGTTGAACTCTTTTAACTGCTCAGCAGTTAATGGACTCAATTGTTCTCTTTTTTCCATAATTTCAGTGTTTTAGTTAGATTCCTTTTCCTCGGGTTGACCGGTCAATCCATTTATAAAATTGTCCCAGTCGGATATGACTTCCTGTACGACTACTATCGCCAAAGCTGCAATAATCGGGGCCCATCCTCCATTCAATCCCTTTTGTTCGCAAACGGGGATCTCCCGGAAGCTGTTAATAGCTAATTCAGAATTCATAAGAGTAAAATAAAATTGGGCCTACTCTATTCAGGTTTTTCGGCAGCCACCTGCAGAAAGAGCTCTTCTGTTACCTCTTAATGTGACAGAGCGGCTTTGATCGGTTAGTAAACAGAATATTTTTTGGATGAAAGCTATTTCATCTTTACGACGGAGGGTCGATCGGCATATATCCTATCTTGGGAGGCACTTATTATCTCATCACGTTGGATCACTAATACTCCTTTCCTGTCACACATCTCTATAATACGCGGAGGAAGGTAACAGCCGGCCTCAATTGCATTGTATCCTTTCTCCCTGATGAGATCGAACATTTCATTCGGAGAATTCAGCATTCCGGTAAATAGCGAGTGGTCGGCAATCTTGGGTATCAGCGTATCCCCGTTCATAATGAAGAGGCTGTCATTATATACGGCATTCCTGATACCGAATTCTGAATAGATCCTTTCCCCTTGGATTCTGCCTCTCTCTGCCACATGCAACTCTATACGGTATAGATCTGGTTGATGTGGTGACCAGAGGAAGGGTTCGGTAAGGATGAGGTCGAATGTGATCTCGGTTTCCTGTTTGAAGGCCAGGGGGTGGTTCAGTTCAGCTGTTCTGGTGGTAAGGGTCTTATCTTCAGGGTCTTTCAGGAGCAATGTAATATTCCTTCCTTCGTTCTTCCCGGTAAGGTAGCTCTGAATATGGAGGTGGATCCTTACTCCGGTTTCAGAGGGATCTGATCCTGGAAAAGTAGATATCCGAAAGTCCCTTATGTGAACCGGATCCCTTATGATCAGGGAACCAGGATCATCCACCATAAAACCGAAGGGATCAGCTTTGCCATCCATGACCAGCTCAACCCTGTTCATATCTTCCCTCAGGAATGGAGTGATATTAAACTCCACCGGATACCCTTTCCCATTTACCGATCCATAGTTAAATCCATTGATCTTTACCAGATAAGCAGATTGGATCCCGTGTAACCTGAGAAATAACTGCCTCCCTTCCCACTGTGGTTGTATCATGAACTGATAAGTGTAGAGTTTATCATCCTCTGTATTTTCTGAAAACATGAAAGGAATCACCTGTTCTTCATCCAGCTTAAAATAGGCATGGGAGGGTTCTGAATGGGTAATTACTGGAGTCGGATCTGTCTTTTCTTCACTCTGAATCTGTCCAGTTGTGGTATGAAGAGTAAAAAGAAACAAAATGCAAAACACGACACCAGTGGCAGAAGATTTCATAGGAGAG
Organism: uncultured Bacteroides sp.; assembly: GCA_964622985.1. GTDB lineage: Bacteria > Bacteroidota > Bacteroidia > Bacteroidales. The sequence continues at coordinate 3,475 of CAZURA010000222.1, forward strand.
TCATTATGTCAACAAGTAAATATAGGATTTACTGGTGGAATAATTCTATCTTTATTTTCCAAATAGAAGGGGATCCGATGAATATTGAAAAACAACCTTTCGGAGCACTTCCCGATGGTCAGGATGTATATCGATATACACTGAAAAACCATCGTGGAATGGAGGTGGATATTATTAATTATGGTGCCATTATCACTGCCATCCGTGTTCCCGATAAAGATAAGGAACCCGGGGATGTGGTACTGGGATTTGATACGCTGGAGGAGTACCTGGGAGATCATCCCTACTTTGGAGCTCTGGTTGGCAGAGTGTGTAACCGGGTAGGAGGATCTCGCTTCGAACTCAATGATCACACCTATCTTGTTACACCGAACGAAGGAAATAACCATCTGCATGGGGGGATCAAAGGATTCGACAAACAGGTTTGGAGTGCTTACAGTGATAAATTGCCCGATCAGGTATTTCTGAAATTGGGCTACGAAAGCCCGGATGGAGAAGAGGGGTATCCGGGTGCTTTGATGGTGGAAGTCGAGTATTCACTAAATGATAAGAACGAGCTGGGTATACATTGCAGAGCCAGAACAGATAAGCCTACCCATGTGAATCTGACCAATCACAGCTATTTTAATCTGAATAGTTGCAACGGTACAATATATGATCATGAGCTCTTTATTGATGCAGAAAAGATCACGGAGCTGAATGGTGAGAGTATACCTACCGGTGCGATCCTCCCTGTGGAATCCACACCTTACGATTTCAGAATCGCCAGAGCCATTGGAGATCGTATCGGAGAGGTGGAGCCAGGATTTGATATCAATTATGTGTTGAATATGAAAAGCCGCGAGTTGACCAGGGTAGCTGCTCTTTCTGACCCGGTGTCGAAGCGGTCCATGGAGGTGCTAACTACACTGCCGGGAATTCAGCTTTACACCTCCAACTACATTGATCGTATTCAGGGGAAAGGGGGTGCCATATATGAAAAGCACAGTGCCATATGCCTTGAAACCCAGTTTTTTCCTGATAGTGCCAACCATCCATCATTTCCTTCCACTGTACTACTTCCTGAAGAAGAGTACCTGGCAATAACTGTGTTAAGATTCAGTTAATACTATGCGAGTTACTATTCACATCCTTTTAATCTCACTTGTTTCGTTACAGTCTGTAGCGCAAGTATACCATTCATGCCCATTGCATGCTGAATCTTCAGCTTATGAAAATCCACTCCATTCTCAATGGCTTTCAGCCTATGATGTGAAGTTCTATGACCTCTATCTATCGGTATCGAATGTTACTACTGAGATATCCGGTACTGCCACCCTGTTGATTGAATGTGTCAGAGAGGTGGATACCCTGGTCCTTCAGTTGCAGGATGCACTTGATATTACTGAAGTAAAGTGGTCGGAGGAGATTTCCGTACCTCTGTTTGAGGAGATACTCGATTTTGAACATGCCAATCATGTACTCTATGTGACTCTCCCGAAGACCATTAATACCGGAGAACACTTATACCTCCAGATATCCTACGGTGGAGAGGCAGGACAAGGAGGTGGCTTCTTTTCAGGGATCACTACGAGTAATGATCCCAGTTATGGCTTTGATGTCACTTACACGTTATCAGAGCCCCACAATGCAAAAGACTGGTTTCCGGTTAAACAAGTGTTGGAGGACAAAATAGATTCAACCTGGATCAGTTTGGAGTGCGACGACCATCTGATGGCTGCCTCCAATGGATTACTAATGGAAGTTGAACCCATTGGTCAAAGCAGACATATTTTCAAATGGCGCACGAACTATCCCATGGCCTATTACCTGCTCTCCTTTACTGTGGCTGATTACAGGGATTATTCTTTCTATGCGGCCCTCTCCAAAGCCGGAGATTCAGTACTGGTGCAAAACTATATATATGATTCGGATGTAGTGTTGGCCGATTGGGGAGAGGAGATCCGGGAAACGGGTCCCATGATCTCATCTTTCTCCTCCCTTTTGATGGATTATCCCTTTGCAGAAGAGAAATACGGACATGCTATGGCACCCATGGGGGGCGGGATGGAGCACCAGACCATGACCACTATTCACAATTTCAGCTTTTTCCTGGTAGCCCATGAACTAGCTCATCAATGGTTTGGGGATTATATTACCTGCGGGAACTGGCAGGATATCTGGATCAATGAAGGATTTGCATCCTATATGGAGTATGTGGCAGCCCAACAGCTATTGGGGCAGGAGAGCGCCAGCGGGTGGATGGATAACGCCATGACCACTGCACTGGGTGAAACCCATGGATCAGTGTATGTACCGGAAGAAGCCGTAAACAATACATACAGGCTATTTGATTATGGTCTCAGTTATAAAAAGGGAGCCATCCTTTTACATATGATCAGGTTTCAACTTGACGATGATAACCTTTTTTTCAGGGTGCTTCGTACCTATTTGGAGCAATATGGCTCGGGACTTGCAGTGGGTGAGGACTTCAGAGAGATCCTTGAATCGGAAAGCGGGTTGGATTTTTCATGTTTCTTTGACCAATGGTATTACGGTGAAGGTTTTCCCAGGTTCAATGTGCAGTGGTCTCAGCAGGGTGACTCGTTGATGATCCGAAGTGAGCAGAGCTCATCTGCTCCCGAGGCAACTCCATTTTTCGCGACACCCTTTGAGGTGGATATCCGATTCTCCAATGGCGCCCTCAAACGAGTACGACTCATGCAGGATGAGCAGATCGAATTCTATTCCGTTGCTGTGGAT
>CAZURA010000223.1:0-6207 GCA_964622985.1 uncultured Bacteroides sp.
GCTTGCCGAGCACGATGACCTCGCCATTGATGACCAGGTGGTCCTCCACGCTGAACGACCACTTGCGGTCCGTGGCCTGGTCCAGCAGGGTGATGAGGCAAGCGTCCTGGTCGGGGTCTTGGACCGACGCAGTCGGATGGATCTGTCGTAGGGTGTTCATGGTTCTTCTCCGTTTGATGGGTTTGATTAGGGGGCAGAATCTTCTGTCAGATCCCTTATACCCACTTCTCGCTTGTCTAATTCAGGGACCGTGACCACCTGTGATAATGTCGGGATTACCTTGACGGTAATGACGCCCAAAATGGACAGCCGAGGTAAAAGTAGTGCAGGTGGCCTTCCCGGGTCCAGTCGATTCATACCTGCCAACCATGCTCCTGATCCTGCACATGATGTCCGAAAACAGTTTGCAGACCTACCCTCAGGCCATAAGCATTTGTCTGATTCACACTTGTCTGAACTTTCACAACTCGACATGCAGTCAATGGCGGACTTCCTGCAACGGTTCGATGAACTCCACAGATCACAACTGGCGAAGGACGCAGAAAAAGACTGTCCTCCAGATTTCAATATCTGGAGACTCGCGCAACTTGGCAGCAATGAAGTTCGAAACTGTCGAATTCTTACATGGTTCATGGACCCGATGGCGTCCCACGCCCAGGGCCTGAGCTTTCTGCGCTGCTTGCTGCGTGTTCTTGGGGAAGACGACACCCTATCCGAGGGAGAGCGCGTGAGGGTTCGCCGGGAAGTCACAACCGCGCGTGGAGATTCTCGCCTGGATATTACAGCCGAATCCACCACGTTCTTTCTCTGCATTGAAGCCAAGACTGACGGCAATGCAGATCCTGAGCAGTTGAGACGATACAGGGACCAGGTTATTCCAATGGTTGAGCAACAACGGAAGAGATTCATAGGTCGACTGTTGGTTCCTGCCGCCCCCTCATTCAATCTTGAGAACACTGGATTTCAACTGCTTCTGTGGCGAAATGTTGCCCGGGCATTCAAGCTTTTCGGGGAAAAGGGAGACAATGTCGACTTCCATTCGAAAAGCCCGTTCATTCGGCAACTCGCCCTTCAGTACGCCCTGTTCATCGAAGCGACGATGCCCAGTCTGGAAAAACACCGATTGGAGGGGGCCAATGACTGAATCCCTGAACCAGTTCCTGATCGAAAACATCGAGAACTACACACGAATGACCAACAGGTACGAAGTGCTTGAACGCGTTTTCTGGACCAGGCTCGGCATCGCCTTGAAGGAAATCACTGCTGAACTTCTTCCTGAACGTAGCGGCAACTTGTTTGGTAATGAAGAAATGTGGGACGCACTTGGAGCGTGGTGTGTCCATCTGGAGTCGTGGGTTATGAAATCACCCGAAGGAGAATTCGTGTCGCCTGTTGCCCTCTGGTTTCCTATTTATGGCAATGATCAGTATGGCGATCTATTCCATCTTCTTGGGCTATCCCATGAAGGGGATCCGATTCGCATGGAGATCAACCTATCTCCGCTTTCTGAGCGACTGGGCGATGTCGGCGAGGCCAAACGCCTATGGGCTGATGGCCCGCAGTCGGAATTCATGGAATTAGGCTGGGTGAGCTTTGGCAATCAGGTGAAGACACCAAAGGGGAATTGGGGTATGGCGAAAGAGATTTGCCTCGATTCCACGTTGTTGGCCCAGCACATTGACGGTGATCTGAGAGCCGCACTCGGCCCTCTTGAGGATGGCCTCTACCAGTTTGCTGAACTCTGCCCAAAAATCACCAGGGTGGTTGAGGCGGTCCGCGACCAGGTATGAACGGAGCCTGTTTTCAGAATCGACAGTTCCTAACCCATAAAAAATAGACTCATCTGGATAACGCCAAGGATCGAATAACCTGATCTGGGATTGGAATGGTGTCCAGTTTCAGGGGGTCAGGTCAGCTGGATTATCTCCCGACTTGGGCATGTCGTTTGAAGGCATCACTATTTTTGGTATTGCGCCCTCAACGGGTCCGGATACTAAGACTAAGATGATGCTGATAGCTGAGTTCAGACCAATAGTGATTGTTGGAATGATGAACAGCATCAATAAGACGCCCTTCTCAAAGCCTCTAGTGTGTCCTGGGTGAAGAGCGTAAATTCCCGCAATCATCGCCCAACACATCAGTGCAAGTGACAATGCATTCCAAAACAAAGAGGCAGATTTTATCTTAGAGCTACGAGCATCGACAAACTTCCGGGCAAGGTATGCACCCCAGATCGCTAGGGCGAGACCTACCAGAAATAATGGGTTAATTGCCCCATAAACAAGATAGGCCCCGAGACCAGCTAGCATCGAAGCGATAAGTTGGATTGGGGGCAAGATCATCGCCAAACGGTATACCGCCGAGATATGTTCCCTTGAAGGGATGTCCATAGGAACAACTTCTTCGGACTCGACTGTTTTGCCACATATTGTGGAGGAATCTGGATCCACATTCTCATTGTTACTAGATGTTGATTGTCAACAGTGGGCCAGGCTTCCAGCGCACTCGATCGCCTGTCTGGAACACATCAGAACAATGGCGACGGCGGGCCGAGAGGGAACCTGTTGACGAGGTATCAAGTATGTGGCTATCTAAAGATACCATCTCGGTGACTAGAAAGAGCAGGAATGGCGAACTCTAGGACAGAAACTGCGATCACTGATGCATTGGTTGCTCGAGTGCGGGAGCGGGTTCCAAACGCAACCATCCTGAGGGACGTGCCCGCAGGGGGGAAACGGCGGATCGATCTGGTCATCGCGACGGTGAACTCCTGTTGGTTTGTAGAGATCAAGGCTTGGACGGAACCGGTTCAGTTGGCATCCCCTGACGGCACTCTTGATCTTCTGGGAACAGTCAGTCGCAAGGTCGTTCCTGATCCCATCGCTCAGGCACGCAGCCTCTTTAGTCCTTTTGTTGACGTCCGCAATCGTCTGGCTCATAACCACTCAAATGACGATACCGTGCCTCGCCCCCCGAATGACATCGTGCTTAGATTTGTGGTCGTTGTTCCCGATGATTGTGATGTTCTGGGCGTCAAGAGAAATACACCAATCAAAGTGCTTACTGCCTCGGATTTCGTGAATGGACTCGGTGACAGGAGCGGGCCGCCACGGTTCAGTCACGAACAACTCGACCGCTGGCTACGAAAGGTCTCGGTTGATGTCGGAGATACTCAGAAACCCAATCAACAGAACCCCTTTTTCTTGGCAAGCACACTACCGGCAACCGGCACACACTATGTGGAACGCGAAGCTGAAATGGCGCAAACCTTGGAACTGGTTGAGACCGGCAAAAGTGTTCTGATCACTGCGCCCCGACGGTTTGGAAAAACTTCATTCCTCAAGGCTCTTGCAAGGACCTTAGCGGATCGAGGTACGAAGACGCATTTCGTGGACCTAATGAACCTGCCGGCGACAACCCCCAAGGCATCAATAACAGATGTTCCTGCTGTGTCGGATAGTCTTCTCGAAGGAACGGTGCTCCTGATTGATGAAGCGGATGCTCTTTCTTTCTGCAAAGACTGGGTAATGGAACTCCGCGCACGCTTTATTGAAACTGGACCGGGAAGTCTCGTTCTTGCGAGCAGTCCGCATATATCTGATGCAGCACAAGCAGCACTGAATCGGATTCGTAGAGTGGAACTGGGCCCGTTTAACATCCAAGATCTGGAAAAGCTATACCACCCACTTCAGATTCAGAGCGAAGAACTCAGAATCGTCATTTCAGCGGCTCACGATGAACTGGGTGGGCATCCGTGGTTGTGTCAGAAGCTTGGGTTTCACTTAGCAGACTACTCGATTGCGGGCGAATCTATCAACCGTGAGAAGATAGAAGAAGCTCTAGGCGAAATACTCATATTTCTCAAAGAGATAGGGATCAGTCGACTATCCCTAGGGTTCCGAGAATTCCTTGTAAGAAACCGCTTTATCCAGGTGACCATCCCAGAGAAATACCGTGATGAAGCGATATTTCTCGATGCCTACGGCCTGTTCCAACTACAGGGGTGGCTACTGAAACCGCGTTCCCGTATCGCAGTCGATGCCATCAATGAAACGATGCCGGATGACGCACTAGAGCCCAGTGAAAGCTGGGATCCCTGGCCTCCCCTACACAGTGCACTGTTGGAAGCCCTCGGTATTGCCGCTGTGGGCGACCTTTTCGAGGTACCCGAGGGATTGGACGTCTCTGCTAGGGACGAACTTCGCCTTCATCTCGAGAATGTGCTTCAGATCAGGCATTAGATCGGCAGGTTACAAAGGCACGAACCCTGGAGGAACGGCGGGAAAACTGGACTAGCGAACTTGAAAGGCAGAAGGAGGTTCTTGCTCAGGCAGCAGAGACAGTGCGAGTCGCGACAGAGAACCTGGAAGAACTATGCCGAACCGCGGGATGCGAGGAGCCTGATCAGTTGGTGGACCTGGAAAAGCGATCCGCCATGGCGATGAAGCTGCGTGAGGAAATCACTTCGCTTCGACAGCAGATTGCTGGCGAAGCCGGCGGTCGACCTGTCGAGGATTCGATCCTCGATGCGCAAAGCCTGGATCCGGACGAAGTTGCAGCCGAGGCGCTCGGTATTGGAGGTCAAATCGAGGACTTGGAGGAACGGAAGATAAGGACGGCGAACGACAAGGGGAGTCTGGAGGCCGAATTGAAACAGCTGGAAGGGGGTGTTCCGGCAACGGAGGCGGCGGAGAGGGCCGAGTCCGCGCTTGCCCTCGTACGCGAAGGGGTCCGCGCCTATATACCCTTGCGACTGGCCGGAGCAATGCTGAGACGCGAAGTAGAGTCCTATCGCAAGAAGAATCAGGATCCCATGATAACCCGTGCCGGCGAGCTGTTTGGCAAACTGACTCTTGGTGCCTTCAGTGGCTTGGCATCTGCCTGGGAGGAGGATGATCGGCCCGTTCTGGTCGGTGTCCGAAGCAGCGGCAAGCGTAGCCGCGTTGAAGACCTCAGTGACGGGACCAGGGACCAGTTGTATCTGTCGTTGCGACTGGCATCCCTGGAGATGCATGTGGAACGCAACGAACCGATGCCATTCGTTGTTGACGATGTACTAATCAACTTCGACGATGATCGTGCCCGAGCCGGTCTGGAGGTGCTGGCCGAGATTTCAGGCAAGACCCAAGTCATCCTGTTCACGCACCACAAGCGGATTGTGGAACTGGCTCAGAAAGCTGTTTCAAAGAAGACGCTCTTCACCCAGGAGCTGAATGGCTGATACGGACCACAACTCAGTGGACCTTGGTATTGCTCTGAACGTTGCTATTCGGGCCGTCGAGGAGGCCGGCAACATGATCCGCCGAGACTTCCACCGGGCCGGGGGACCGAGGGGGCATGGACACCACGCGGAAGTGGACGAGGAGGCGGAGTGGGTGATCCGGGAGCGGCTGTTGGAAGCATTCCCGGATTGGGGATATCTGGGTGAGGAGACCGGGTCGGCAGGGCCGGCGGATTCGGGGTTCCGGTGGCTGGTGGACCCGAACGACGGTACTGCGTCGTACCTGAAGGGGATGCGGGGATCGGCGGTATCCGTGGGACTGGTGCGCGATGGGGCGCCGGTTCTGGGCGTCGTATGCGCGCCCACGTACCCGGATGATCGTGGGGACCTGATAGCGTGGGCCGAGGGCCGGCCTTTGACCAGAAACGGTAAGGAAGTCCAACGGGCCGCGCTGCCTGAAACACTAAGTAAGGATGACGTAGTCCTGTTGAGCCAGGGCGGGGATGAGGCGTCACTAGCCAACGCGAAACTCGTATTTCCCGCGCGGTACCGGACGCTTCCATCGATCGCATACAGGCTGGCCCTCCTGGCAGTGGGGGAAGGCGATGCTGCCCTATCCCTGAACGGGCCGGTAGACTGGGACATGGCCGGGGGTCATGCCTTGCTCATGGCAGTCGGCGGGGATCTGTTCGGCCAAGACGGCCAACCCGTACGGTACGGACCGGACTGCGGACCACGCGGCTCCTGGTTCGCCGGGGGCACGGCGACCGTGGCTCGGTCTATTCTGTCGCGGGATTGGGGCAGGGTCTTCCGGGAAAGGGATGATGAAGCCGAGTATCCCCTGGTGCAACTCGAACGGGGTAATGCCGTAGCGGACGTGGGTTTGCTGTCCCGTGCCCAGGGCTGCCTGCTGGGCCAGCTTACCGGGGACTCGCTGGGTTCACTGGTGGAGTTCCGGTCCGCGGAGTCCATCCGGGCCGAGTACC
>CAZURA010000224.1:0-6007 GCA_964622985.1 uncultured Bacteroides sp.
TTTTGAAAATAACCCGGAGTTTGGTTGCAAATGAGTAAAAAAGAATGAACAGATTTCCACATAGTAATCAACAAACAGATGGCAGATCTGATTTTAACTTTTTCTCCTTCTTTTCTTATCCTGTTCAGGCAAGTTTCAAAGAAAAATCCTTTCTTGCTGTTCAATAGGATACGTATGAAGAATCACCCGGTTATATTTCTGCTAGTCTTCCTGGCCACAATGACTGCTTGCCACTTTGGAGAACCGGTAGTAAAAATTGCTGTCACCACCGATGTACACGGCATGATATACCCTTATGATTTTTTAGACCGGGAGCCTTCCAGCCATTCACTGGCTCATATATATGAATATGTGTCTGAGCAGCAAAGCCTGGAGGATACACTTTTTTTCCTGTTGGACAACGGAGATTTCTTGCAGGGGCAACCTACTGTGTATTATTACAATTTCATCGATACCGCTTCAATCCATCTTTCAGCACGTGTGATGAATTACCTGGGATACGATGCCGGGACGGTGGGTAATCATGATATTGAAGCTGGTCCGGCCATCTACGATAAAATTGCTACAGAATTTCAATTCCCCTGGTTGGCTGCCAATGCCATTCATACTGAAACCGGTGAACCCTATTTTGAACCTTATACTATACTGAAGGCCCGAAGGAAAAAAATTGCAATCTTTGGGTTAATCACTCCGGGTATCCCTAACTGGCTTCCAAAGAACCTCTGGCCGGAAATGGAGTTCAGGGATATGACGGAGACTGCGGAAGAGTGGATCCCACGTATTCTCGAAGAAGAGGATCCTGACCTGATAGTTGGGCTTTTTCATTCGGGGACCGATGCTTCCTATGGAGGTAGCGATGATCTCTACATGAATGAAAACGCTGTGCTGCTGGTAGCTAAACAGGTACCCGGACTTGATGTGATCTTTGCGGGCCATGATCATCGGGTATCACAACAATGGGTGGTAAACTCCATAGGAGATAGTGTACTGGTAGTAGATCCCGGAAGTCATGCCCGATTTGCCGGTGAGGTTACGGTTTCATTTGGAAAGGACATCATCAGGGAGATAGATAGTGAGATCATCCCCATGAAGGAGTTTCATCCTTCGTCCCGGTTCATGGACGAATTTTCAGCCGACTTCGAAACGGTATCCAGTTACCTGGACGACACCATTACCTGGCTCAAGCAAGATATGAGAGGTGTGGAAGCTCTCTTCGGCCCTTCTTCCATGATCTCATTGATCCACAAGGTTCAACTGGATCTATCAGGAGCAGATCTTTCGTTTACTGCTCCGCTCTCCATCTCTGCAGTGCTGGAGCAGGGTCCTGTTCTGGTTTCCGACATGTTCAAACTCTACCGGTTCGAGAATATGCTCTATACCATGGAGCTCACAGGAAAGGAGATTGACAGATTCTTGGAACATGCCGCAGGTATCTGGTTCAATACCATGAAAGATCCCTCCGACCATCTGTTACAGTTTCGAAAGGATTCTCCGGGCAGACTTATTAATCCCTATTACAATTTCTCCTCTGCAGCAGGTATCGAATATACGGTCAATCTCCGGCTACCCCCAGGCAATAGGGTGACAATCTCCGGATTCACCAACGGATCCTCCTTTTCAGAAACCGAGTCTTATCAGGTTGCAATCAATTCCTACCGGGGCAATGGAGGGGGTGGGCACCTTACTGCGGGTTCAGGGATCCCCCATAAAGAGCTTTCAAAGCGAATAACCTGGTCCACTGACATCGACCTGAGATATTACCTTATGCAACATCTGGCTGATCTGGATACCTTATATCCCGTTAGAGCGGATAATTGGCACTGTGAGCCGGTCGATTGGGTCAAAAATGCATCAGCTTCTGACATGAGTTACTTTCGTTGAGTAAAATAACGTATACCGATTCGATATTTAAGTATACCAGAATACCTTACAACACTGAGCTTGCAGAGCGAAGCGTAAACCATAGAAGATTGAACATTCGAAAATTGATATAATTTTATAGCTTTGCACCCATAATTCATGAGACCTTAAAACTTTTTTTTTTACCTTGACGGGTCTTATCATTTGCAATAAGATTTAACACATGGATGTTAAAGGAAGAAACTTTGCCCGATTCCTTAAACGAAAACAGTTGTTTGAGGAGCAACACAACGCAAGAGTAGAAGGGAAACAGCATGGCAAGGGCAAGCTGACTGCGTGGGAGAGAATCGAAATCCTTTTTGATGAGGATACTTTTGAAGAGATCGATGCCTATGTTACCCCAGAAAGGGGAGACTCGGGTTTTGGGAAGATGCAACATGCTTATGGTGACGGTGTTATCATAGGGCATGGTCTGATCCGCGGCCGGCTGGCGTTTGCCTATGCCCAGGATTTTACTGTGATGGGGGGATCACTTGGTGCTGTGCATGCTTCCAAGATCATGAAGATACAGGACATGGCGCAGAAGATGGGCGCTCCCATGATCGGTTTGATCGACTCGGGAGGGGCCCGGATCCAGGAAGGAGTTGCCAGTTTGGCGGGATATGCAGGGATCTTTTACCGGAATGTTCAATCCTCAGGAGTGATTCCCCAGATCTCAGTGATCATGGGTCCGGCGGCTGGCGGCGCCGTATATTCGCCCTCGATTACCGATTTTATCTTCATGACCAACCAGACCAGCTATATGTTTGTCACCGGTCCCAATGTAGTGAAGGAGGTATTGAACGAAGATGTGTCCTTAAATGATCTGGGGGGCGCCGGAGTACATTCCAAAAAGAGCGGTGTGGCTCATATGGTATATGAAGATGAAGAGAATACCCTCATCGGGGTAAGACAACTCTTCTCCTACTTACCATCCAATAACATGGAGAATCCACCTGAAATGGAGCTTTCTGAAGATGAGACGAAGGATATCGAAGAGAAGTTACGTGATATTGTTCCCGATGACCCCAATAAACCTTATGATGTTAAGGATGTGATCAACCTCATTGTGGATAAACGTTCCTTCTATGAGATCTCTGAAAACTATGCCCAGAATGTGATGATCGGTTTTGGAAGACTGGATGGAAAGGTGATAGGTATTGTGGCCAATCAGCCCAAGGTATTAGCCGGTACTCTCGACATCAACTCCTCAAACAAAGGAGCCCGTTTCATCCGCTTCTGTGATGCATTCAATGTCCCGCTACTTATACTGGAAGATGTACCAGGATTCCTTCCTGGTATTGATCAGGAGCATAATGGGATCATTCGCCACGGGGCCAAAATGTTGTATGCATTTGCCGATGCCACTGTTCCGAGGATTACTGTGATACTCAGAAAGTCATATGGCGGTGCGTACTGTGTGATGAACAGTAAGAAGCTGGGAGGGGATTTCAACTTTGCCTGGCCCACCGCAGAGATTGCTGTTATGGGGCCTGAAGGAGCTGTAGCCATTTTATACAGGAAAGAGCTGGCAGAATCGGATGATCCGGCCAACTTAAAGAAAGAACTGGCTGCAAAATACCGCAATGAGATCGCCAATCCCTATGTAGCTGATGAACGGGGATTCATCGACGAAGTGATTGATCCTGCAGAAACCAGATCAAAGCTCATACGTGCCTACGAAGCACTGGAAACCAAATTCATGAATAATCCTGCCAGAAAACATGGCAACATTCCGCTTTAATTTTCGCCCATGAAGATTAAGAGTATATTGATAGCCAACCGAGGTGAAATTGCCATCCGGATCATCCGGACAGCCAGACAGATGGGAATCAAGTCTTATGTTATCAAGACCGCAAAAGAGCCCAACGCCTGGTACCTGGATGAGGCAGACGAAGTGATCGACTTCTCCGAGTGTTATGATGACACTCCGGAATTCCTTGATATTGAGCGAATTATTTATAACGCTAAGGAGCATAATGTGGACTCCATCCACCCCGGGTATGGATTCCTTGCAGAGAACCCCGACTTTGCCAAACGCTGTGAAGAGGAGAATATCGTGTTTATTGGTCCCTCCCACGATGCCATATACCGGATGGGGCATAAAACCATTGCAAAGAAGCTTGCAAAGAAGCATAACGTACCTCTGTTAGGTGGAAGCGAAGGATCAGTGGCAGATGCAGAAGAAGCCAGGAAGATTGCTGCCGAGGTAGGTTACCCGGTCATACTGAAAGCTGCCGCCGGAGGTGGAGGACGCGGAATGCGAGTGGTGGAAAAGGAGAAAGATATTGAACGCATGTTTACACTGGCCACCAATGAAGCAGCAAAGGCCTTTAACAATCCGGATGTGTTCATTGAGAAATTTGTCAGGGAACCCAGGCATATCGAGTTTCAAATACTGGCCGATAAACATGGCAATGTCGTGCACCTTGGAGAAAGGGAGTGTTCAGTACAACGCAAGCACCAAAAACTCCTGGAAGAGTCACCCTCTCCTGCACTGGATGAAAAGCTTCGGAAAAAGATGGGAGAAGCTGCCATCAATATCGCAAAATCTGTAAACTACTATTCCGCGGGTACCGTTGAGTTTCTCCTGGATGAGAATAACTATTTCTCTTTCATGGAGATGAACACTCGCATACAGGTAGAACATCCTGTTACTGAAATGGTTACCGGAATAGACCTGATCGAGCAGATGATCAGGATCGCTGAAGGGGAAAAACTTCCTTTTACACAAAAGGATATTAAACTGAATGGGTGGGCCATAGAATGGAGAATTAATGCAGAAGATGTACAGTCGGGATTTTCGCCCAGTCTGGGTACCATCGAAAAGATCTCCTGGCCCGAAAGTAAAAACATCAGGGTGGATACCGGAGTGAGGGATGGGTCGGTCATTACGCCGTTTTACGACTCCATGATTGCCAAGCTGATCATCCATGGAGAAGACCGGGAGAAGGCCATGCAACTATCGACCCAGGCGATCCGTAAATTCTGGATCAAAGGAACCAAGACCACACTGGCATTCTGCCGGGCCGTCCTGCAAAACCAGAATTTCAGAAAAGGAACATTCAACACCTCTTTCTTAAGCAAAGAGCTTAAGATCCATTATCATAACGAGCCCGATGAAGAGATGCTTGCAGCCTTTTTTGCAGCTTACGACTATGCAAGAGAGATCCATGAGATAGAGGACAAGCCTCTCTATGTGGAAAAGGGTAAAGAGATTGCCCCATGGGTGATTAATAAACGCTTACGATAAATCAGGTCTCTGTCATGTCACGTGAAGGAAAGAAAAAAGAGTACAGGAAGCTCATTGCACTCAGTTCATCGAACAAGGCATATGAATTCAAGAAACCCCTTGAGAAGCGCATCAAGTACCAGGGAAAAACAGTAGATATCAGGTTGCGTGAAGATGCCCATGGCTTCTCCTACATAGTGTGGAAGAATAAAAAATACATGGTCGATGTGATTGAAAAGAACCAAAACAAGTACACGGTCATGATTAACGGTGTGTGGCACTCTTTTACGGTGGAGACCCCCATTTCTCTGAAACGAAGGAAATACCTGGAACAGCAGGGAGAATCCTCCTCATCGGTTTCCATTGAAGCTCCCATGCCCGGAAAGATCATAGATATCATGGTGGAAGATGGATCTGAAGTAAAGGAAGGAGAACCTGTTGTCATCCTTGAAGCCATGAAGATGCAAAATGAGATCTCCAGTCATGTATCCGGTATCGTAAAATCGGTTTCAGTGAAAAAGAATGAATCGGTAATGAAGGATGACGTGCTGATCGAAATACAGAAAAATTAGTCCGCAAAATCCAATTGATAAAGGGGGGTATAAACCGGCCCGCCTGAACCCAACTCACTCCGGTAGAAAACCAATCTTTCAAATACTACTTGTTCCCGGAACCGGTCCCTCATCCGGTCCATGACATCATAATAGGATGCAAGATCCTTCAGACCGCGGATCCTTCCTAATGTTAGGTGGGCTCTGAAGGACTTACCTTCCCTGGGAATTCCAACTACTTCCAACCCTCTATCCACGTTCTCCCTTAAAGACTCAAACAGGGTATTTTGCTCAAATCCCACCCAGATGACTCTCGGTTTCTTGC
>CAZURA010000225.1:0-5965 GCA_964622985.1 uncultured Bacteroides sp.
CTTGGTAACAGTCTAATGTCTTATCCACTGTCCAAGGAAATCGGGTGCAGCTCAATTGGAAGAGTCCGATACTACGAAGGCTCTGTACGTCGAATTTACAATTGATGAAGAGAGCGAGGAACACTGGCTAAGCCACATCATAGGATTGGTTCAGGATCCACTGAAAATGTACTACAGGTTTGGGGGGCTTCAGAAGCTAGTGAAAGACGACAAAGAAGCGACAGGGCGGATCGTGAAGAGCGTTGGGATCGGTCTTGAGAACGACGGATTCCAGTTGATAAAGAAGAAGAAAACGGATTACTACTACTGGGCTCCAACTGCATTGGATCAACAAGAACTTGCGAAGGGTCTTCACCCCGAAACCCATGACCCTGATTTGGCTTTTCAACGCATTGCCATGCGACTTGATGAGTTTCGGCGGCGAATAAGTACTCTGGATAAGTGTCTGGCCAAGGCGATCAAGGCGAATACGCCGAGACAGTAGTCTGATTTACACTACGATCCACAGCATTTTGAAACCGACTGGGTCAACAAGAAAATGACCATCTTTCGGTTCTTACTTTCCGCACTCATAGGAACCACATCCTACCCCATCCCCAGGGCCATGATTGCGGCCTTGGTGGGGCTGTCGTAGAACTGCCACTGGATGGCGGTCAGGATCGCGTCGGGGACTTCGGCGACGTCTCGCTTGTTCTCGCTCGGGATGAGGATGCGCCTGGCGCCGGCCTCCACCGCGAATTGCATGCGTTCCGGCATTGAGGTCACCTTCAGCAGCATCCCCTGAATGCTCATCTCGCCCAGGACGACCGTCTGGTCCTGAACCGGCTTGCCAAGTATGGACGAGACCAGGGAGACGAAGAAGGCCACTGCGGTTTCCGAACCCTCCTTGACCTGGTTGAGGTTGATGGCCTGGATGTTGAAGTCATCGCTCTTTATGTCTCGGGTGATGCGAAGCTTGCGGAGGATTGCCTTGAGGTCGGCGTCCGCGGTCTTGATGGCCTCCTTCATCTTTGACGAAAGGCTGCCAAGCGGGATGATGCGGCCGGAGCCTCGGTTCATCTGCGTCTGCAGCAGGAAGAGCGCGAGTCGGTTGTCGCTGGCGTCGGTGCCGATGGTGTAGACGCTTCCCGGCGGCAGGCCGCCCTCGGCGATTATCGCGCCGCTGCCGGACTCGGGTACCGGCACGAACTTCTCCTGGCCGGATTCGCGGTCGATGTAGGAGAAACTCGTGTCCCAGTACTCCATGCCGCCCATCTTCTTGAGTTGCTCCTTGACCCTGCGGCGCATCTCCATGGCGTAGGCGAGGTACTCCTCGGTCTCGTCGCGCGTCACCTCTCCATCCGGGTGAAGCAGCTTGATTAGGCCCGATACGATCTTGCGCACCGCCTTCTGGTCGCGGCCGCCCAGGTGGCTGCCGAAGCGGAAATGACGTTCGGCATAGTCGCCGTAGCTTCGTTTGCGCAGTTCGCGGAACACCTCGGCCAGGTAATCCGTCACGAGGCCGAAGTGGCTCGTGTAGGCGGCGTCGGAGGTCTTTTGGAACTCCCAGCCCGGGATGTAGGCATGGATGCGGTCGTAGAAAGCCGTGTCCATTTCCTTGGGCATTGGATAGAAGAGATTCGACGTCCTCACGATGGTCTCGATATCACCGTCGATGTTGCCGACGAAGACAACGGATCCCTCGGCGTTGATGATGTCGCGTCCGCGGCTGAATGCGCCATCTTCCATGTAGCCTTTCATGATGTTGATGCCGCTCTTGTCGCTGAAGCTGATGCCGGCGGCCTCGTCGAAGGCGACCACATCCCAAAGGCACACGAGGCCTCGCTGGCCCGTCGAGAGGTTCACGAACATCTGGGCAGTGGTCGTCTGGCCCCCGGAGACCAGATGGCAATAGGGGCTCATCTGCTGGTACACGAAGCTCTTGCCGGTGCCGCGGGGGCCCAACTCCACCGAGTTGAAGTTCTTCTCGACAAAGGGGAGCATCCGCAGGATGTAGTGCATCTTGCGCCGCTTTGTGTAGTAGGGGTGGTCCGGTTCGTAGCCCATCGACCGCATCAGCAGATCGAGCCACTGGTCCCGCGTGAAGCTGCGCCGCGCGTCCAGGAAGCTGTCGACGTTGCGATTCGAGAGCTGGATGGGGCGTATGGCGTCAACGAAGAAGGGGCGGTTCTGACCCTTGAAGATGTAGGAATCGTCGTAGCGCAACGAGACCTCGGCCCAGATCCCGCCCAGCAGAAGGCGATCATGGGCTCGGACATCGGAGTCCTCCACGTTCAGGTAGTCAAGGTTGAGGTTCGAGAGACGTCCCCAGTACTTGTCGTGGGTCTCGACCAGCTTGACGTCGATCTTGTCGATGACCTCGTACGTCGTGTTCTGCTTGATCGTTGACTTGACCGCTTCGCGTTCATCGGGTTTGACGTATTTGGAAGCCAGCGTTTCCTTGACGAACTCCAGGCCCTCGTTGATCGTTTCCTCGTCCGTGGAGGCGCAGTACTTGCCCAGCAGGAACTCGATGACGAACGCGGGCACGCCAAAGGCCGAGCGCATCCGCCTGAGCAGATCCTTGCGTACGACCAGGCCGGGAAAAGCCTCGTTTGCAAGGTGATCAAGGTCGTCCAGGACGATGGGACCGTCATTCATCAGTTGCCTCGCTACATGTCTCTGCCGATCGAGAGCTCGATTCCTCCAGGTGGAAACTGCTCGCCCGTGTCAGCGTCGCGGATCTCGAGTTCGAGTATCTCGCCCTTTTCAAAGGACTTCGCCGTGTGGAAGAACAGCGTGACGCTTGTCTCGGCATCGCCGGCTTCGATACGAACTTCCTTGCCCTCCGGCGTCGCCAGAATTGTGCACGACGGGTCTTTGGCGCGACGCACATCCAGCGTCAGAGTACGGCCCTTCTCGGTGAACAGCGGCATCTGTCCCGGCTTGGAACTGGCCGTCGGAGTCGGACGCAATACAACCTTCACGGCCGTTCGGGTCAACTCGCTGGTCGGCAGCACCACTTCCACACTGATCCGCTTCTCCTGTCGCACCTGACTCCTGGAGACAAGGTGCGGAATGATCAGCTCTTGAAGCGCCACGCCCCCGTGCGAGAACGACTTTTCGGCCTTGAAAAAGGCCAGGCCCGGCGGCACCGCAACGCGCACCGAGGGATCCCAGGCGGCAGGAAAGGTCGCGAGCGGGATATCGGCCTTCGCGTCAACCAGCGCGAAGCGCTCCTTGCGCACATAACACCAATCCTTGTCGCAGGCGACTTCATCAGGGAGCTTCGATTCCTCCAACAGGATGAAGCCATGGTCCGTCACGATGTGCACCGCCTCATAGCCCCATCGATGGAGCTTGCGCACGAGCCTGGCAATACGCTGCACTTCCAGGCCGACATGGCGAATCAGGTTGTCGCCGCTGCCATGACCGATGTGATCAACCTGGTCGTGGCCGAACACGACGAGCAGTTCCCCGAGTCCATCGGGAGCCAGCGAAACGGATTCCAGGTCGTCTATCTCCCTGCAATCGGCGCCGAACTCCGTCATGAATGCCAGGCGCTGCTTGCGTACAGAGCAGTCCTTTCCGTTGACAATGGGGTGGATGTCATTGCCCTTAATGTCCAGCGTCACCGAGGCCGACGCAAGCGGCATCAGCGCGGTCATGCCCACGGGCGTGACTGTGGGCAGCTCCGCCCGCATGGGTTCGACCACGACATCGTGGCCTCGCAGTTCGTCCCGGATGGCGAGGGCGCAGTCAAAACGGAGAGCATCGACGATCACCACCGCCCGCTGACCCTCGGCCCCCCAGATGGTCTGTTCCAGCTTCTCGGTGACCCTGGCGATACCCGCTATTTCAGCGACGTCCTGCTTGACGTATTCCTTGAAAAAACGGCCGTTCAGCGCATTGGTGTATCCGGCATAACAGCGATCGGCAATCGCAGCCACGCTTGGGAGCCCCAGTTCCTCGGCCTGTCGGCGAATATGGAGGTGCCGCCGGTCGATCCGGGCGGCGTTGCCCACGTATACGCCGACAAGCCCGGCCGCGTCCGCCGCGCCAGAGACATCGTGCCCGGCCAGGCGACATGCATCGACGAACTCTCCGAGCGCGAGCAGGAGCGGCCATGCCCCGATCGGACGTTCACTGGCCCGGCTGTACTCCGCTTCCATCTTGATTCGCGGCAGGTGACGTTCGAAGAACTCCTCGGTCGTAGATGTCTTGGCCGCAGCCTCGCGCAAACTCTCCAGCAGGCCCTCCCAACGCCGCCGCACGATGTGCGGGAAGGCATACGAAAACCCATCGCGTCCCTTTGCCCAGGCGCCCAGGTCGATCTCCTTCTCGACCTCGCGGATCCAATGGTCCCAGGCAGACCGCCCCTCGGAGTCCCTCAGCCAGCGTTGCAGCAGTTCCGTATAGTGAGTTCGCAACGCAAGGGGCGGCAGCCGGTCGGCGAACGGGAAGTCATCAGGCTCCTCGTAACCCTGGTGGGTTTCGGTGAGCGCCACGAGAGTCACGAAGGCGCGAATCCAGGCGTCCGGCGGATCGGTCGGGTGGGTGAACCCGTATTGTTCCACGACCGCCGCCAGGAACTCCGGAACCAGCCCCTTTATGTTGAGGTCGCCCCAAGTCGCATCGGGTCCGACGGCAAGATCGATGATGGTCTGGTCCACGTCCCCCAGGAGTCTCGATTGGACCATGTCGGGGGTAAGCCGGGTCTCCCAGTACACTGCGGGCTGATCAACGAACCTGGCCACGTACTTGGCCAGCAGGGACTCGTAACCGCCATCATAGAGCTTTCGCTGGTCGGTAGGACTTGTTGAAAGCGGGACATCGGCCTGGCGCAGGAAACGAAAGAGTGACGGGCGCTTGCCGCCAATGCGCCAGATGAGCCCTGCGGTGCGGTACTCCTCTAGCAGTTCAAGGTGGTGCTGCCCCCGGTCGTCGGGCGAGTCCAGCCGATCCTCCAACATCGGAAGATAGATGAGGAATCGCCGCTGCTTCCGCTTTGCCTCATCCAGCCCCGCCAGTTCGGAGTGCACCCGATGCTTGAGCCAGACCTGGCCGTGAAATGCATTGGCGTCGTATTGCAGCAGGGTGAAAGGAGCCTCGGACATCTGTTCGAGGTGCCTCTCGAAGCTTGGAAGCATACGCGCGAATTCGCGGCCTGGGTCGAACCACAGGCACACCTGCGCCCGCTTCTCGTGCTGGAAGCGCTGTTTGATCTGGGTGGTGAGGGCATCGAGAATCATCACAGCACCTTTGCAATGCGCAGGACGCCGGCGGTCTGCAGCGGCAGGATGTTGATTGCCACGCCGTCGTCCAGATCGGGTTGCCAGCCGACGGGTTGTTCGTCCTCGGGCTTCCAGGGGGTGCGGATGCGGCAGTCGCCGGGGGCCGGGTAGCCGCTGGCGCCTTCCTGGACCCACTGGAGGCGTTGATCTAGAGCCTCGGCCTCTTCGAGCCTGGCCTGCCAGTCCTGGCGGTCCTCGGTGCGGCCCTCCTGGTCGGCGAGGGCGGCCTCGCGCCGGAACAGGGCGATGGTGTCACGCAGGTAGGTGCCGCGCAGTTTGGACAAACGGTCGTGGTTGAACTTGTGGTAGTGGCAGAGCGCGCCCACGGCGCAGGCCCCGTGTCCCTGGCTGCTGGCGATGTGCCAGAGGATGGGGCGCTTCTTGTACAGCGAGACGTGGTATTCGAAAAACACGCCTTCGAGCCACTCGCGGATACCCTGCACGGGGCGATAGCCCTTGACCTTGCGCTTCAGTTCATTGGTGATGTCCACCTCGACCTGGTTGACGTCCTGGTCGGGGAAGAGCGCGGCGATCTCGTCGAGGACGCGGTCGATGAGCGCGGTCTCGCCGCCCGCGGCCATGAAGGGCACGATACCGTCCTCGTCCGCTTCCACCACGCGCCCCACCACGTAGGAGAGCAGGCGCCAGACGTGCTCCATGCGTTTCTGGTCGGCGGTCTTGCCCTCCATCTG
>CAZURA010000226.1:0-5778 GCA_964622985.1 uncultured Bacteroides sp.
AGGAGGAATGGAACAACAACAGGAGTATAATACCAATTGAGATATTACAATCCACTCAAACAAAAGAATAATACTGACCGCAGACTTTTTATAAATCATACGTTACCCAGACTGGTTTTTCAGGTGTAAAATAATGGGATATCAATATTCCACGATCGCCTCGGCCACCTCTCCAAGGTTCCGTGACCCGAATCGAACTGCAAGACCCAGAACCTGCCGGCCATAAACAGGGTCTGCGGGTGTTTTTGCTTCAATGATAATCCTTCCCTCACTTTTGGCCGGGACTATCGACAACGCGGGTTGTGATATCGTCCATCCTTCCGGTGCCCTGAGCTCAACCCGGGCTTCCTGGGCTTCATTTGAATGATTGTATATTACTGCCTCGTAGCGAATGGTTTCATCCGGGACAACTTTGCTGACATAGGGGTATAAGCGTATCCAGTGAGGATCCATTCCAAAATTCACATTGCTCCAAGGAAATAATCTGGAAAATATAAGCTCTCTCTGGTTCAGATTATCCAATGATTGCTGTGCCCACCAATCGGCATATCCATTCGCATCCGTATGTGCTGTGACCAGCACATCCGGCCTAATATTCAGAAGCATGTTATAGCATTTCTCAAAACCCAGATCCTCTCCAAGAAGATTCCTGTTGAAAACACAATCGTCAAAGGGTTTGCCGGAGTAAAAGCTGTCTCCGGTGAACAATACTCTGCTTCCCTCATATTCCACCAGAAGTGCATCGTGGTATATGGTCTGGGATGGGAAATAGAAACTGGTACACTTATATCCTTTCCAATAAAAGGTTTCCCCGTCCTTCAATGGCCTGGTCACCTCAATGGGATAAGGATATATGCACGGTAACTCGTAGGCAACGGGATTTTCTATTACGTCTGCCAGCTGGGTCTGGATATACACATCGGAACCATATCGGGATACAATGGTGTTTATATCCTCAACATGATCAAAATGATAATGGCTTGCCCATATCATATCGATCTCAGCTACGCCCCAGGCGGGAAGGCTATCAACTAATCCAGGGGCCCATCCCACATCAATCAAAAACCCGGTACCATCCGATGCCTGCAATAAATAGCTGGGGCCATTATGGATTTTTCTGACCCATGGAGGTAATCCCGGGGAGGGCGGGCTTTCAAGGATTTTACGCTCGTGATAATTTCCCATTGCAGTGTACAGATTGGCAATCAGCATATTTATAGCACCGCCCGGACTCTCCATCGCCAGGCCATGGGACGGAATGAGAATGGATGGATTCAGGTTTTTCACAACATGTAGACTGTTAATTTGTGAACCTACAGCACCACCGAAGGATTGGCCGTAGCCCTTCCCGGCCAGACTGTAAAACTCCCATATCTTACCAGGTCCGTAGATCAGGTCTCCTGAAAAAATGATTCTTTTATCATCGATGTCTACCATATAAGACAGGTGTCCATCCGTATGTCCCGGTGTTCCCAGCACGGTAATGGTCAAACCCTGCCAGTTGAAGCTATCACCCTGAGCCAGCTGGCGGTCTGTCTGAACTGAGCTTCTTAACACCAGGTTATTCGGACGGAAATTGGTCCCATTTCTGAAATAGCAATCATAGTCATTCCAGAATTCAGTGGCCTGATGGAAATAAGCTTCTTCGGAAGCCGGCACAGCAAGTTTCACACCGGATTGTTCCAGCAATCCGGCTCCCGCACACTGGTCCCTGTGAAAATGGGTGTACAACACCCATTCGATCTCCGAAATGCCAAGGGATTCTGCAGCTTTTAATATGTCACCTTCACCGGAATCAATGATCAGTGCCTTCCCGTTGACAATGATGACTCCCACATTGATCACATCGCGATAAATGTACACATGGGGACTCACCGAGTCGACTCCTGGTTCAGTGAATTGAAAAGGAGACACTGCGAGAGACTCTGAAAAAGAAGTAAATAAAATCAGTCCTAATAAAAGAAATCTTGTCCTCATAACATATTCTAAATAACTCGCTTTTTACCCTAAACCTCAAATCAAGTTTCGACAATATATTAAACTTTGCTCAATCCTTATAATATGTCATGCAAAGTCTTTGAAACACTATACTTCCAAGCAGGAACATCCCAACGATTTTACCCAATAAATCCATATCTTTGAGTGAACTTTTGAACTCCACTTTCATCATGAAAAAAACAAGCATCCATTTTACCCTTTCCGTCCTGTTTATTGCCTGCCTGCCCAAGATGCTATGCGCTCAGAATAATCATCCTTCTAACGAAACAAAATTTGGAGCGCTGGCAATCGACAGAGCCAATGGACTCTATTATGGATGGGCCATTGATTGCCTGACTCTGGCTGAGGCTGAGAAGAAATCGATCGAAGAATGCAATGAAAAGGGGGGGGATTGTTCAGTTGTACTTTCCTTTTCAGGGACGGCCTGCGCCGCTTATCGTTTCATTACCGGAAATGTAGGCATGGGATATGGATGGGGGATTGCCCCGACTGCAGAGGAAGCAGATGCCAAGGCTAAAAAGGAGTGTGCTGAAAGAAGTTATGGTTTACCTGCTCCGAATTCTGACAGCAGGTGCAGCAGTCAAAACGCAGGTGATCTGAAGGTTATTTATGATGCGCACGATGAATTAAAACTGATCCTGCCCGGAGCAGCAACCGATTACTAATCCGGGTCTGGAGTCACGTCATCAGTGGATCGGTTTTTTTTGAGAAAATTCATATCAGGGCAACGATATATTCTGATTCAAGTTCATTAACCCTACAAATGCACTTTGAACAGTTAATACATGCCTGCGAGCAGGCACACAACTATTTACAGGGAACTGCCATATCTGCGGTCAACCAGTCTCTGACCATACGGAACTGGCTCTTTGGGTACTATATCGTGGAGTACGAGCAAAACGGTGATGACCGGGCGAAGTACGGAACGGAGCTTTTAAAGAAACTCGCAGACAGGCTGAGTGGTAAAAAAATCAAAGGTTTATATGAAAGGAATCTGAGAAACTGTCGTCAGTTCTATGTTGTATATCCAGAAATAAGCCAGGTGCTATGCGACTATGCGTTACCTGGTTCAATTTGGCGGTCAGTGACCGCCAAATCGCATAAAGAACAGAAAGACAGAAGCTTTACAGGCGTTGATATAAACATGTTATTATCCAGGTTATCCTATACCCATATCATTGAACTCATTTGGGAAAAGGATTCAATAAAAAGGGTCTTTTATGAAGTAGAAGCCATTAAAGGTAATTGGTCGGTACGGCAGTTAAAACGACAAATGAACAGCTTGTTGTATGAACGCACAGGCCTTTCTAATGATAAAAGAGGGCTGATCCAGGATATTAACAAAAAAGCAGAGCCGTCAACACCGGACGGGATCATGCGTGATCCATACGTGTTCGAGTTTGTTGGCCTGGAACCAAAGGAGAAATTTGCTGAAAGCGAACTGGAGGAAGCTCTTATCAGTCATCTGCAGGTGTTCTTACTGGAGCTTGGTAAGGGGTTTTGTTTTGAAGCCAGACAAAAGCGGTTGACCATTGATGGAGAGTATTACTATGTAGACCTGGTATTCTATCACCGGATACTGAAATGCCACGTGCTCATTGACCTAAAAACTCGGAAGTTCCAGCATACCGATGCTGGTCAGATGAACTTCTATCTGAACTATTATGGGAACAATGAAATAGCAAAAGGTGATAATCCTCCAGTAGGTATCGTGCTTTGTACAGATAAGATGTCCTCCACTGTGAAATACGCTACCGGTTCATTGGATAATCAATTGTTTGTAAGCCGCTACAAGGTTGAACTTCCAACAGTTAAAGAACTGCAAGAGTTCATCAAACGGGATCTCAAGATGCTGGGAGCTTAACTTCTTTTTGTTTATCCGAAGTACTGGACATTTCATTTTACACTTAAGAATCCAAATTGGATTTCTTTAATCATTAGGTCTTCTATTCTATGAATCGATTAAATAAATTCTCTTTCATGCGCTGTACACGGGGGGCCGGGATTATAGCTTCTTAATCAGAATGTTACGGAATTCCACTGTCATCGGTGGACCCACATGAACCTGCACCCCCAGCAGGCCGTCCATGGTGCGGTTTTCTGAATCATCATCGATTACCACGCTCATGATGTGACCGTTGATCATGTGGATCAAAGTGTTTCCCCTGATAATCAGATGGCATTGATTCCAGTCTTCCTTCAAGATGTATTCCTGCAATTGATCCCGGTCCCCTACGGTCCCGATTTCCACCGGCTTGTTCCCCTTTGTGATCCGTGTGACCTGTCCCCGCAGGGCCAGGAAGGTTCTTCCTCTCTCTTCATAGTTCTGTCCGTTCCACTGGCCCTGGCCATCAATGTCTGATTGATAGCCCTTCAGCGCCCAGGGAACTCCCGGCACTTCGTAACTTCGGTAATTGATGCCCGAATTCCCTTCAGCTGAGATCTTATATTCCAATTTTAATTCAAAGTCTCCGGTGGTCCCTCCCCGCCAGATCAGGAAGGTATTTCGATCCACAATGGTTTCCGGGGTGATCGTACCCACAATGGATCCATCTTTTACACTCCAGTAGATCGGATCGCCATCCCATCCGTCCAGGGTCCTGCCATCAAAGATAGACACAAACCCATCGCTCGTTGAATGAGCCTCCTTCTCAAAATGGGGCTGGGCTGATACGAATATCCCGACAGCCACCAGGAAACAGATTGAAACACTAATTCTTTGTTTTGATAGTTTCCTAATAATCAGGTTTTATAAGTATACTTAAATAAGCCGGTGTCTACTAATCCTGCCTAGTATTCAGAGAATCCTGCGATTACAGGCCCGAGCTTTTTTGGCAGGAGCCGCCCGTAGGTTTTCCGCCAGAGCTCTTCGCCACTGATGAGGGTGTCTGCCAATTTCTCATCCCAGATATTCAAGAAGACTTCCTGACCAGTAACACTATGGCTCTTGTCCAGTTCGACCTCTTCCTGACCCGGCTTCTTTATCCAGAGGCGATATTGATATTTACCAATGGGTTGCTGCAGTGGAATATCTACAAAACTCACCCCTCTCATGGTAATATCTGCCTTAATCACTCCCCCGGCCTCAAAACCAGGTGCATCAAGACCCTCTTCGGGGCTAATTTCAACGCGATAGGTGGTTCCCGGTTCTCCCGTACATACCAGCGCGATGGTATCGCCCCTCATGATGCCAACCGGCACATCCATACTGAAAGGATGCATGCCGTCTGTTAGTTCAACCTTTTCAAAAAGGCGCGTCTTTCTGTTGATCTGGAAATATCCTTTGCCGGGCTCCACTAATGGTCCCTTTGTCGCAGTTGGATCCAGGAACTGCGAGAGCGCATCCCACAGTTTATCATTTAAGGCGAAAGTACCCTGGGGTGTTCTTCGCCACGCGTGGCCCGCCCGAGCAATATAATCGACGTGGAGCCGAACAGCTCCCCTGCTCTTCATTTTTTCTTCCAGCTTATTCGCATATTCGAGCATGTTGAAGTGAGGCAGGATATCATTCGTTTTTATTTCCAGGAATACCGACGTTCCCGCATCCAGAATCCCGTCCATCCATTTGTCCGAAAATGGATTCCAGTCCGGGTTGGTGCGCGCTCTTCCTGATTGGACAAAACCTGCTACTTCAAACACGTCTTTACCTGTAAAATGCGTGTTGACAAGGGCCTTCTGGTTGATGTCCTCCGCCCGTACATGGATACCATCTGTAGCTGGATACCTCCATCCCGGTTTCCAGGAATCGTGAAACCCGGTCATCCTGCAGAGATTCATGAG
>CAZURA010000227.1:0-5756 GCA_964622985.1 uncultured Bacteroides sp.
CTAACAAGCGGATCAACCTGACTCGCTTCGCTTGCAGGTTATCCGCAAACCGTTAGATTGGCAGCCGGAGCGTCTCGACGATACGGCTCCAGCAGTGAGCTAGGGCCGATAATTATCATTGGAGGAATACGATGAAGATCATACTTTTTGGAGGAAGTGGCGAAGTTGGTGGAGCAGTTGCTAGCGAGCTGCTCAAAAGCGATGTGTGCTCTCACTTGACTCTCCTAGGCCGACGAGCCATATCCACCATGCAAGACGAGGCGAAGGTCGAACAGATCGTGCTGGACACGAGTTCTACCAATTTTGAAGAGATAGTCAAAGAGAAAGCACAGGGCCATGACGTTGCCATCAGCTGCATTGGAATCGGAAGCGGTACTGCTTCCATGAGCGAGGAACAGATGATGGAGGTTGAGGTCAATATGTTGGGCAAATACGCGAGAGGCTGTAAAACCGCTGGGATCGAGATCTTTGAGCTCTTGACCGCTGTTGGTATCAAAGAAACTCACGCAGCCTCGAGAATCAAGGGCTTTCGAGTGATGGGTAAAAAGTATAAAGCAGTGCTTGAGGTCGGATTTGAAAAACTGGCTGTCTTCAAGCCGGGAATGATCGTGGGTAATGCGCATACCCCCCGGTGGCTCACCGTCCTAACTCGCTTCATACCAGACTCCATCGGTTGGGGGAATATCCATCAGAACGAGGTCGCACAGGCCTTTGTAGTTCACTTGGAATATCGTGCTGCTTTGCAAAATGAACCCGTCGTTTCCTACGGAAACAAAGAAATGAAACTGTTGCTCTTGGATCGACGCTGTACATAAAGCACACAAAGAAGCAGGAGATACAAGTCATCGAGCCGTAAAAAAACTAGTGAGAGTATTTAGACAGACAACGCTCCATCTCATTGATGACATGATACAGACTAGTCAGGCGTGTCGCGTTAGTAACTACCTAATAATGGGTGGGATGCAATCTAACAATTCACTAAAGCCGACCCTGACGCGTGTCACGCCCTTCGCGAAATGGCAAAGCCCGCGCCACACTACGCCGGCTTAGTTCCACCGTTATACAGCTTGAAAGAATCTCTTGATGATCGAACAAACTGTTATTGAAACTCAGCGTCTTCAGCTTCGCCCGCTTGAGCGATCTGATATATCGGTAATCCAGAAAGCTGCCAGCACCCGTGAGGTCGCTGATACCATGATCTCTCTACCGCATCCTTATCTCGCTGGAGAGGCTGAGCAGTACATTGCCCGACAACAGGTTGAACGAGAAGCTGGTCGATCCGTCACCTTCATCATCGAGCAGAAAGAGGAAAGGGGATTTTGTGGCGTGATTGAAGTGCGCGATATCGAGCGTGAGCATTTGCAGGGGGAGCTGAGTTTCTGGCTTGCGATTGAAGCTTGGGGACGGGGTTACATGAGCGAAGTTGTCCAAGCCGTGGTGCAATACGTGTTTGAGGTCCTCAACCTTAATCGACTCTATGCTTATCACATGTTGCGAAACCCGGCTTCTGGTCGTATCCTTGAGAAGAATGGCTTCAAGCAAGAAGGAGTGCTGCACCAGCGAGTACGGAAATGGGGGCAATATGAGGATGTGGCGCTGTGGGCAATCCTGAGACAAGAATGGCTGTATGTTATGAATAATAGAGACTGTATAACAAATCACTAAAGCAGACCGTAACGCGTGTCACGCTCTTTGCGGAAAGGCAAAGCCCGCGCCACGCTACGGCAGCTTAGTTCCACCGTTAGGCAGAAAATAAATGGAGAAGTACTATATGAAATCAAAAAAGATCGCAGGTATGCTAGAGGATAAAAAAGTCAATGTGAAGGTTAAGCTCGCTTTGTTATGGGCAGCCTTGATGTTCATCTACATTTATAATGATATATTCTCAATGTATCAACCAGGGCACGTTGCAGATCTGGCTGAGGGACACTTGGAAGGAATACACTTCACACAAACACTTCTTTTCGGCGCGGCAGTGCTAATGGCTTTTCCAAGTTTCATGGTCCTACTGTCCCTAATTTTGAAGGCCAGGGTTAATCGATTAGTGAACATCGTCGCAGGCATATTCCATATCATTGTCCTCATCGGAACGCAGTTTGTGGGTGAGGGTGAGACTTGGCTTTATTGGAGGTTCAATGAGCTATTGGAGGCCCTGTTCCTTGTGCTAATCATTTGGAGCGCATGGCAGTGGCCTACTATTGAACCCCAGCATCAGTAATCTAATTCGTTTGAGTTTATTCCTGCCTAACAAATCACTAAAGCCGACCGCTTACGTGTGTCACGCCCTTTGCAGAAGAAACAAAGCTCGCGCCACGCTACGGCAGCTTAGTTCCACCGTTCTGCGATCTAAAACTGTGATGAAAATAGTTAGGAGATACGTTTATTTATTCGGGGCAATTTAGCAATACCCGGTTAGCGATCTTTGCATGATCAATCATTACGTATTATATTGATTGGTAAAGATATAGTGATTGAACTTTTCGTCTGAATTTAGTAAATTTATGTAATCCTGATAAAACGAATATGAAAAAATTACTAAAAATTATCCTGTTCAGTTTGCTCGCATTAATCATGGTATTACTGATAGGTTTGCATATTGCATACCATTCCTTTTCCCCGGATGATAAGGGGATACTGGTTAATGAAAATAATCTGATCTATTTTCAGGAATCATATGACGAATGCCGTCAGGCCTTTCTTGACAAAACCAGAAAGGCATCCGACGTGTATGGTCATTCAAAGTCATTTTCGATTCAGGTGCCCGGTCAATTAGATACAGCCCTTTACATTGACCTCCTGTACATTCCCCCCCTGCAAGACTCGTCCCGTCTCCTGGTTTTGTCATCCGGCATTCATGGAGGTGAAGCCTTTATGGGAAGTGCCTTCCAACAGTTTTTTCTTGAAGAATTACTTACAGAAAATGTATTATCAAATATGGGTGTTCTACTCATCCATGGCATTAATCCGTACGGTTTCAAGTATTTGCGAAGATTTACTGAAAACAATGTGGATTTGAACCGGGGGTCGGAAACAGATCCTTCACTCTTTAATACAAAAAATGATGCATATGAGAAATTAAATAAGATCCTGAATCCAGCAGGAAAGGTCTCGAAAAACAATTTTCGAAATCAATTCTTTCATTTGACATTAATCAGATGTATAGCAAAATATTCCATGGGGGATTTACGCCAAGCCATTGCACAAGGCCAATACGAATATCCAAAAGGTATCTTTTTCGGCGGTAATGATTTTGAACCACAGATTGACTCCCTACGTATTAGCCTTCCCGCCTTTTTAGAGCCGTATAAAACCATACTTGCCATCGACCTACATACCGGTTTAAATGAAAGAGGAGCTTTGTATCCTTTTTCTGACCAAATTGACGATCCTCTACTTAAACAGAGCACTAAATCCCTTTTTGCTAAACATAATATAGTCTGGGGTGATTCTGATGATGGTTATACCGTCACCGGAGGATTTATTGATCCTTTTCTCAGGAAGCTCTGTCCTGAGGCGACCTATTTAAGTATGGCGGTCGAGTGGGGAACCTACGATATACACAAAACATTCGGTAGTATACATCTCGCCCATAGTATAGTCATGGAAAATCAGGGATTTAATTATGGATACAAAAATACCAGACAGGAGGAAAAAATTAAACAATTTTACAGGGAGGTTTTTTATCCATCCTCAGATGTATGGCGGTCCAATGCCATAGAGATAGGTAGGGATATGTTCATGACTGTACTTAAAACATATCCTGAAATAAATTGATTATCCTTTCGAAACAGCCCCTAACATTTCGCTAACCGTTGAGCAAGGAAGTAAGCCTCCAGATTAAGGAATCGATCTCGTAAAGTGATGCATATTTGTGTTAAAAAAGTAACCTCTCAGAAACTAAACATTGCTCATTTGAAACCGGTGGGGTTGTTCAATGTATATGGAAGACTATACCAGATGTACAAGCTTAGTTGAAGTTGGCAGAAAAGAAAAATTGGATCGCAGAACAATTCACTAAAGCCTACCGCTACGCGTGTCAGGCCCTATGCAGAAAAGCAAAGCTCGCGTCACGCTACGGCGGCTTAGTTCCACCGTCAGACTGTCTAAAAACCTCATAATTTGTTTATAAACTTACTGGTTTGATTTTCTCTAAGCCCCTGGTTATTTGTAACTTCTAGCATGAAGTACATCAAAGGACAAAACAGGACACAGACCTATCTTTTCCCGGTTTCATTAGATGATGCCATCGATGCGGATAATGAAGTCCGGCTGATTGATGTTTTTGTTGACAGCCTGTCATTGGAGCGATTCGGTTTTCAGATAGATCATGGAGAAAACGGACGACCTGCCTATCATCCTGGGGATTTGCTCAAGCTTTTCATTTATGGCTACATGAACAAGATTCGTTCATCACGCCGGCTTGAAAAAGAGTGCAAGCGTAACATTGAGGTGATGTGGCTGTTGAGTAATCTACATCCTGATCACAACACCATCTCCAATTTCCGGCGTGATAATCCCAAAGCGATTAAGAAGGTCTTTCGTGAGACTGTGAAGATTGCCAAGCATTTCAATCTCATCGGGGGCAAACTGATTGCCGGGGACAGTAGCAAGTTCAGGGCACAGAACAGCAAGAAGAATAACTTCAATAAGAAGAAGATAGACCGGCATTTGAAATACATTGAAAAGAAGCTTGGGGAGTATTATGAAGCTCTGGGCCAGAGTGACGGGGACAATACGGAGGAAATTGAAGGAGAGATTGAGAAACAACATCAAAGAGCAGAAGGCTATCGAGAGATAGAGGGTCGACTGAAGGAAAGCGGTGAGGCCCAGGTATCGACCTCTGATCCGGACAGCCGGCATCTGATCGTTCGCAATAACATTACCGAAGTAGCCTACAATGTTCAAACCTCAGTTGATGCCAAGAACAAACTGCTGATCGATTACAAGGTGACCAACAGCAACGACAGTAAAGCCATGGGCAATATGCTGCAAAGGGCAAAGAGCATATTACGGACCAACCAGTTTACCGCCCTGTACGACAAAGGGTATCATACCGGCTCTGAATTCAAGATGGCTCATGACCTGAATATCAGTACCCTGGTGGCTATCCCCAACCAGACGGTTCATGCACCAGACCCGGCATACGATGCGGAGAACTTCACTTATATCCCAGGGGGAGATTATTACATATGCCCACAGGGGCAACACCTGACAACTACAGGAAAATGGCACAAGGCATCGGCTTATCGCTTCAAGCGGTACGCCACCAGGGTCTGTAAGTCATGCAGTGTGAAGAAGCAATGCTCGAAGGCCACCTATGGAAAGGGCATCCACCGAAGCGAATACCATGAATACATACAATATAACAAAGAACAGGTTGATGGAAATAAAGTCCTTTACAAGCAAAGACAGGCAATTGTTGAGCATCCCTTTGGTACCATAAAACGGCAATGGGGATTTAACTACATCATGACAAAAAAAAGCACCAAAAGGGCCAGTGCGGATGTAGGCTTGATGATGACGGCTTACAACCTGAGACGCATCATCAATATTCTTGGTGCAGAGCGACTCAGGGAGTACCTTGAGTACTGTATAGACCTGTTTTGGAGCAAAATCGCCCTATTGGAGCGAATATTAACTTATATGCCGGTACTTATCTGGAACAAGGAAAATCGGGTATCCAATTCAATGCTACCCGTAAATCGGCTATCTTTAATCCATATGGCATTGCCATACAGGAGTTTTTAGACAAACTG
>CAZURA010000228.1:0-5710 GCA_964622985.1 uncultured Bacteroides sp.
AAAGGTAAACTTTTCGCCGCAAGCGGCGGGGAACTAACCCCTAAGAGATTAGAGTTTAACGTTACCGACTGGTTATCGGTGACAAACAACACCGTGCTGATTAATACAAACAGAAACAGACCCTCTCAGGATATTTTATATGGAATATACTACCCGGTACCAGTTCAAGTACCGTACAATCCGGATGGAACCTGGTCGGATACTTATGGGGGACGGGAAGCAGCCCGTGTTCAAGAAGGTGGAACAAGAAATGAGGAGACAAATGGATTTCAGTCGACCATCGCTTTTACAGCCAGGTTTCTTAAGGATGCTTTACAGATAAAAGGGGACTTTACCTATAAAAGAGAAAATTCAACACAAAGTTTTACACGGAAAAAAGTGTATTATAGTCCGGGACCCGGGATCATCAGAGACGATGGAACCAACAACAGTGCCTGGGAATGGTATTTTAATGACCGGTATTCCATTTCCAACTTATATGCGTCTTACAGCAAAACTTACAATAAACACTTCATTAATACGGTAGCGGGTTACAATCAGGAATCCAGGGTCAGTAAAAATTTCTGGGCGGAGAGAGCAGAACTGATCAGTGACGATCTGCCTTCTATCGAATTGGCTACCGGTGAAATGGATGTGGGTGCCGATTATTACGATTGGGCCATCAGAGGAGCATTCTTTCGCTTCAATTACATCTTCGATGGAAAATATATTGTGGAGTTAAACTCCAGGTATGATGGTTCATCCCGTTTCCCGAAAGAAAACAGATTTGGATTGTTTCCCTCTTTTTCAGGAGCATGGCGGCTCTCTGAAGAGTCATTTATGGATTTCTCCGAAAACCTGTTGAGTAACCTGAAAATCAGAGGATCCTGGGGAACACTTGGAAATCAGGAAATTGGCCCATACGATTACATCCAAAAAATGGGAACCTATAAAATTGGGGAAATCCTGGGTGGAACAAGACCGGTTGCTGTGGGCCCTCCCCAATTAGTGGCTCAGAATTTTACCTGGGAAACCGTGACAACCAAAAACATGGGCGTCGATATTGGATTATTTGCCAGCAAATTAACTGCAGAATTCGATTACTATATTCGCGATACAAAAAACATGTTGACCACCGGCAAAGAGTTGCCTGCAGTTTTGGGAGCTTACGAGCCAAAAGAGAATGCCGCAGATCTGCAAACAAAGGGTTGGGAGCTTTCCATTAATCTGAATAAGAATTTCAACCTCAGACAATCCCCCTTCCAGTTAACAAGCCGGTTCATTTTATCTGACAGCAGAACCTTTATTACGCGGTTCGACAATCCATCCAAGCTCCTGAACCAATACTATGAAGGATATGAGATCGGAACCATCTGGGGTCTCGAAAATGAAGGGTTTTTCAATAGTCAGGAAGATATTGAAGGTGGCCCCGACCAGCGATGGCTCTCTCCATGGGGAAGAGCTACTCAGGTTGGCTGGAACCGGTATGCGGATTTGAATAATGACGGATATATTAATAATGGTTCAAATACAGCAGAGGACCCGGGAGATCTTAAGATCATTGGAAATAATGCATCCAGATACCGGTTTGGGTTTGATCTGTCGGGAAACTGGAAAGGAATTGATCTGAGGGTGTTTCTACAGGGTATAGCCAAAAAGGATTTTTACCCTCAGGGCTATTTCTACTGGGGTCAGTTCTATAAACCTTATCAAAATACGTACGAACATATGCAGGGCAACACCTGGACAGAAGAGGACCAGGATACCTTCTTCCCAAGAAACACAGCATGGCTGGCCGATGTGGGAGGCAAAGGTCTTTCAAGGGAACAATCACAATATTTGCTGAGCGCCGCATATGTCAGGTTAAAAAATGTAATGCTTGGCTATCAAATACCTGAAAGAGTTACCTCAAAAATCGGAATAGAATACCTGAGATTCTATATAAGTGGTGAAAATCTTTGGGAATGGTCGGGACTTACCGAGGTATTTGACCCGGAAGCTGTAAATGATGCCTACTGGGATTGGGGATGGATTTATCCTTTCCAGAGACGTTATTCAGCCGGTGTGAATATCCGGTTCTAATTTATTGTTTGAACGATTAAAACTTGAATATGAAAGCAATAATAGTTGTATCCATAGTCATGCTCTTCTTTGTGGGCTTTTCCTGCAACGATGATTTTCTTAACCGCTTGCCGCAAACGCAACTTGCACCGGAGAACTTTTTCAATACGGCGGAAGATCTTATAACATATTCCAATGGATTTTACAGCATGTTGCCCGGATCATGGATTGCCACAGCGGATGCCCAGAGCGATAACTGTCTTGCAGTTCAGGCCAGTGAACTCACAAGAATACTCACGACGGATAATGCAAGCTCGGAGAATGTAACCGGTGGATGGAACTGGGGCGATCTGCGAAAAATTAATTTTTTCCTTGAAAATTACCAGCGGGTGGACGCAACAGAAGATTACAAGGCTCACTACGCAGGAGTTGCAAAATTCTTCCGGGCCATGTTTTACTACAGTAAAATAAAAAGGTTTGGAACCGCACCGTGGTATTCAGGAACCATGGGAACTACCGATGAGGATTTATTATATAAAGCCCAGGACAGCCGCGAGTTAGTGGTCGATTCCATTATGGCGGATCTCGACTTTGCCATTGAGCATATTTGGGAAGAAGCCGATCGGTATGGGACCATCGACAAATGGAGTGCACTGTTTATGAAATCTAGAATCGCACTTCATGAGGGTACTTTCAGGAAATACCACCCCGAGCTTAATTTGGGTCAAACATCTGACCACTTTTTAGAAGAATCCGCTGAAGCATCTTCAGCATTAATGGAAAGTGGCGAATTTTCTGTCTATTCCACCGGAGACACTGTGAACGATTATTATACCTTCTTTGCAGCCGATGATTATTTAGACAATCCTGAAGTTATCCTGTCCAGCGTATATGACGAGAAGTTTGAGAGGGGTTCCAGTTTAAACTACGTGTTGTACAACTATGATTTCTCGATCGCCAAAAACCTGGTTAATACTTATCTGTATACCGACGGTACCAGATTTACGGACAATGTAAGGTATCCGACTAAAAAATTCGCAGATGAATTCACAGATCGTGATCCACGCATGTCTCAGTCAATTATGGGACCGGGGCTCACACGAAACGGAGAACAATATGTGCCCATTGTCACTCCGGGAGGGAATCCAACCGGATACGTGCAACGTAAATTTTACATCGATAACCTGGAGGGTACTTATTATGGAGACATCCCCATTTACCGGTATGGTGAGGTCCTTCTAAATTATACTGAAGCTGTTGCCGAATTGGGATCTATCACCCAAAATGACCTGGATATTTCAATCAACCTCCTGCGTGACAGAGTAGGAATGCCGCATATGGACCTGAATTATGTATTATCTGATATTGATCCCATTTTAGAATCCAGGTATCCCAACGTTGAAGGAGCCACAAAGGGAGCCATATTGGAGGTCAGGCGGGAGCGAAGAGTTGAACTGGCATTGGAAGGACGACGGTATGACGATCTTATGCGGTGGTATGCCGGAAAACTCTTGGAGATAGATTATCTGGGTATGTTCTTCCCGCGACCCGGAAGATACGATATGACCGGAGATGAAGTCGCCGATCTAATCCTGGTTGAAGAGATGCCTCCCACTGTGGATCAGGAAGACGGAATGGTTTATTTAAGCCTGGAAAACATAACACTAACAGGCGGATTCAAAGGAAATATTATCTCAAAGGAAGCAGAAAATAAAAACTTCATCGAACCAAAATATTATTACAGGCCAGTGCCCCGGCAACAGGTTATCTTAAATCCGGCACTTCAACAGGTATTTGGCTGGGACTAATTCTATAACTGAATATTCACTTTAAAAGACTTAACATGAAAAAAAACTACCTCTTATTGTTCATTCTCGTAAGTTTTATTTTTTGTAATTCGAACGGACAGTCCATAACCATCTTGGGAGGAACCGAGTTTCTTTCAATTGACTCTCTATCATTTGCATATGTAAATCCGGCTTTTGACAGTACGGATTGGATTGGTATATACCCTGACGGGGTATCACCCGGGGATCAATCTTCGACCACATGGCAATATGTTCCTTCTGAAGCTGATACAGCAGTTTTCAAAGACACTATTCCGGGAGGGGTGTACAGGGCATACTTACTCTGCTGTGATGGTTATGAGGTTAAAGATTCTACCATTCTGTTTACAGTTCTTGAACCGAAACTTGTTGCCTCTTCTCCATCGTACTTTGCTGGAGACACAATGACCTTTACGTTCGAAAGCCCTTTATTCTCAGCTACGGATTGGATAGGAATTTATCCGGACGATGGTGTAGCTCCGGCCGATGCTGGTGGATCCATCGATTGGGCATATATCCCATCTGATTCCGGATCAGTCGAGTTTACCACAGCATTAACTCCGGGAAATTACATCGCTTATTTGCTGTGCTGTGATGGATATCGCGTGCTGGCCAGCTACTCTTTTATTATCGAAGATGTTGCTACTGCTTATGTAAGACCGGTGAAAGAAGCGTTTGGTCCAACCGACGATATCGCATTCGAATTCAACAATCCTGATT
Organism: uncultured Bacteroides sp.; assembly: GCA_964622985.1. Taxonomy (GTDB): domain Bacteria; phylum Bacteroidota; class Bacteroidia; order Bacteroidales. Next base: position 4,587 of record CAZURA010000228.1, read on the forward strand.
ATGAACAGGGTGATTGGATTGGAGTGTACTTCGAAGGTGATGACCCAAACAGTGTACCTTCTGTAGCCTGGAAATATGTATCATCCACACGAGGCACCTTAACACTTGACGACAAACTGCCTGCCGGCTCATTTGAGGCCTATTTGTTTTGTTGTGATGTGACTGATATTGTACTGGCAAAATCAGAAGTGTTTACTTCCGCCGGAGGAGCTGCCAGTTCTTACCTAAGAACCTCAGCATCAGTTTATCCTGAAGCTTCCCCCATCCTGATTAATTATCGCAGCTCTGATTTTTCAGCTACGGATTGGATTGGGATTTATAACGATGACGGAAATGTACCTAGTAGCGATAATTCATCTATAGATTGGATGTATGCTCCTTCCGACTCAGGAACAGTGACTTTTACCACGTCACTGACTCCAGGAGATTACGTCGCCTATTTGTTATGCTGCGACGGATACGATGTAAAAGCGAAGTATAATTTTACAATAGCCGATGCTTCTACCCCGCTCATAATAGCATCCTCGCTTACCTATGCAGTAGGTGATACACTCGATTCACTCGTATTCACTTATGTTTCGCCTGATTTCACCGACACAGACTGGATCGGTACATATAATGTGGGAGATGTACCCGGCGATATCGGTTCAATATACTGGGATTATATTACCGGAACTTCCGGTACCATGATTTTTGCAAACACCTATGACGTAGGTAACTATTGGGCCGGATTATTCTGCTGTGACGGATATGAACTCCTGGCCAGTACTAACTTTTCAGTTGTAGAGGGAGCCCCGGTATCGGTTAATCCGATTGCTTCTGAGGACAACAACAAACTTACTGTTTTCCCGAATCCTTCTAGTGGACAGATCACCTTGATTTCAAGAGGAAACTCTTCCATTGAATATATAGAAGTATTTAACATTACAGGCAAATTAATGTATCATACTGAATTCAATGACTCTATACTTCAGAGAAATATTAGTTTAAGTTCACTTGATGCAGGTATTTACATTCTGAGGGCAAAATCAGAAAGTCATACATTCACAACTAGAATTATTCTGAATAACTAAAAGCTGAAATACGTATTATTAGTTTAAATTTAATCGACTCTGTATTAACTT
>CAZURA010000229.1:0-5676 GCA_964622985.1 uncultured Bacteroides sp.
GGAAAATCGCCTGTGCTGCCCGCTTTTATGACGGGAACAAAGCATTACTTCTTGCTTCCAATCTTCTGGCAGAAAACACCATGGACAACATGTTCAGCAAGATCAACGCCAAAGGGGAACTGTTCCAGATAGATGCTAATTTCGGTTTCACTGCCGGGCTTGCCGAGATGTTGATTCAATCACATGATGGGGACCTTCACCTCTTACCGGCCTTACCGGATGAATGGAAGGATGGCTCATTCAGAGGGCTGAAAGCCCGCGGCGGATTCGTGGTGGATGTTTCCTGGAAGGACGGGGAGTTGAAGGAGGCTGCAATATACTCACCGGCTGGAGGCCCCTGCACGCTGCGTTACGGATCAAAAGCGAAAGAGTTTGAAATCGAAAAAAATACGAAGAAGACTATTGATTTATCTGATTTTAAATAAGGAGATTAATGTTATGAAATTAGTATCATCCTTACGTTTATTCTTTATTCTCAGCCTCTTCGCGGTGTTGATTCCGCTACAGGCCTCTGTCATTGAAGGAAAGCCGAACCTGATCCTTATTCTCTCTGATGATCAGGGCTATTCCGATATCGGATGTTACGGTGCAAAGGGCTTTTCCACTCCCCATATCGACAAAATGGCCAGGGAAGGTATTCGCTTCACAAGTTATTACAGTGCGCCGACCTGCTCCCCGGCGCGGGCCTCACTTCTGACCGGCTCTTATTATCAGCGTGTGGGAGTGGGGCGGCCCCTTAATAATCAGGAGATGGGCCTGCACCCGGATGAAATTACCATAGCTGAACTTCTGAAAGGACAAGGGTATGCCACCGCCCTGATCGGTAAATGGCACCTTGGACTCTCCGATGAAATGAGTCCGGTTGCACAAGGATTCGACTATTTCTCCGGTATCCCCCTCAGCCATATTCGGGCCGGAGTAACCGAACACACCCATGGCCCGAGGAAGTACTATCGCCGGCAGTGGAAAACCATGGGTAAAGGGATCAAAACAGAGATCGAATACGAACCGGACGAAACACTTTTCACTAAACGCTGCACACAAGAGGCGTTGAGCTTTATAAAGAAGAATGCGGATAAACCCTTTTTCCTTTACCTCTCCCACGCGCAGGTACACAAAGAAGTGATGGCCTCAGAAGAGTTCTCCGGCCGAACTGAGATGGGCCGCTATGGCGATGCCTGTGAGGAGCTGGATTGGTCGGTCGGCGAAGTCCTGAAGACCCTCAAAGACCTGAAGATTGATGACAATACACTGGTGATCTATACCTCTGACAACGGTCCATGGCTGAATCAGGGCGATCAGTCAGGGACAGCAACACCCCTCCGTGGCGGCAAATTTTCTACCTGGGAAGGCGGCATGCGGGTACCCTGTATCATCCGCTGGCCCAAACAAATCCCTGCAGGCCTTGTGTGTGACGAACTGGTCAGCGTCATGGACATTACCCCCACATTTATTAAACTGACAGGATCGGAAATGCCTGCAGACCGTGTCATTGACGGCAAAGATATCTGGCCCTTGTTAAGCGGAGAAGCTGGCGCACGTTCACCCCATGAAAGCTACTTCTACTACCACGTCGGCATATTGACCGGTGTACGCTTCGGTAAATGGAAATACCACTCGATAAAAGGTGGTAGCTGGGAGCTCTTCGATCTGGAATCAGACCTCGGCGAAACCAGAGACGTCCAGGCCGATCATCCGGAAGTAGTCGATCGCATGAAGAAACTTCTTGAGCAGGCCAGAAACGATCTGGGGGACGGGAAGACAGGACGGGAGGGCAAAAATACCCGTCCCCTGGGTGTGCTGGAGAAGTCAGATAAGAAACTAAATAATGACTCCTGGACTTTTGTAAGTATGCCTGACTTTCTAAATGTAGATTGTGATTACCCGCAAGAGGGCTGGGAAGATGCACTTTCCTATGTGTTAGAGTCCGTAAAGCAGGAAAATCCTGACTTTCTTGTTGTTGCCGGAGATTTAGTCATGGGACACTGGGATGGTCCGGAATGGAACGATAAAGATACAATCGCAAAGTATTCACAGCGATACTATTCTGCCTGGATAAACAGGATCAATGATCATGGATTGAAATTCTACACATCTATTGGAGATCATGAAATAGGAGACAATCCCTGGAGAAGCTCTAAGAAATTAGAAGCAGTAGAGCTTTATAAAAAAGCATTTTCAAAATATATGGATATGCCAAAAAATGGGCCAAAACATATGAATGGCACAGCATTTTGGTGGCGGCATAAAAATGTCTTATTTATTTCGACAGATGTTTTTGAAGAAGGAAATAGTGATCAGGGATTAATAAAAGCAGGAGTTACGGGCGATCAGCTAGAATGGCTAAAGCAAGTGTTAGAAGAAAATATGGACGTTGATCACAGAATTGTTTTGGGTCATGCTCCGGTTCTCGGACCTGTTAGAAAATGGAGTTCCAGCGGGTTGATGATAAAGGAAGGCAGAGAGTCAGAGTTCTGGCAAACAATGAAAAAATACGATGTGGATGCATACCTGTGCGGCGAGGTACATGCCATAACCTGTACTGAAAGAGATGGGATTATGCAAATTGCCCATGGTGGATTAATTGGATATAACACACGTACTAATTACATGGTGGTAAGTGTAAGCAAGGATAAAATTGAATTGGAAATAAAAGAGATCGCTATGTTACCACATGGTAAACATTTATGGCAAACAAAAAATAATCGTCCACTGGAAAATGTCACGATTTCAGAAGAAGATAAAGCTAAAGGTTTTTACCCTGTTGGGTTTGCTACAATAGATAAAACTAAAAAGAAACAATTCATTGATCGCAAGGGCTACTTTTTAACTAAATATGAAACAAGCAGTGAACGCGCTCTACCTGTTTTCAAAAAGGAAAATAATAAAGGATTACCAATTGAACTACCAAGAATAACTATGGAGGAAAGTGATTAATGAAAAATATTAGACGACCTAATTTTATGCAGTCTTCAGCACTTCGGTGGCGAGTGATTATTGTAATGCTTTGTCAAATGGGCGCGCTTTCTGCGTTTGCGGCAGAGCGGCCGAATATTGTTTTGATTTACGCGGACGATATGGGTGTGGGGGATGTGTCGGGCTTGAACCCGGACGGGAAAATCCAGACCCCGCACCTGGATCAAATGATGGATAAGGGACTCGCACTGCTAAACGGACACAGCACTGCGGGGGTCTGTACCCCGAGCCGATACAGTTTGTTGACGGGGCGTTACAGCTGGCGCGGCAAACGGAGCGGTGGGGTTGCGCACGGAAACAGTCCGTCAGAAGTCGAAAAGGGTCGCACAACCCTGGCATCGCTCCTGAAAAAGGCGGGATATCGAACGGCAATGATCGGAAAATGGCACCTGGGTTTTGATTGGGAGAGACTTCCCAGTGCAAAGAAGGGTGAAATTATTTCTATTAGTGATATTGATTATACCATGCCGTTTCGCGGCGGACCGGTCGATCACGGTTTTGATAGTTTTTTCGGCATTGCCGCATCGCTCGATATGCCGCCCTATGTTTGGCTGATCGACGACCGCGCAAGCGAAGTGCCAACGAAAACACAGCCACACGTGAAGGTACCCATGGGCTATATGCGCGAGGGTCCGGCGGCGGAATCGTTTAAGACGGTAGACGTTTTGCCACGCTTGGGCGAAGAGTCAGTCTCCTTTATTAAAAAATGTACGCCCGATGCAAAGAATGGGACGCCGTTCTTTTTGTACCTCGCCTTGAGCTCACCTCACACCCCGATTGTACCGTCGGCGGAATGGAAAGGGAAAAGCGCACTCGATTCGAAGTATGCCGATTTCACGATGCAGACCGATGGCGTGGTCGGTCAGGTTTTGAACGCATTACGCGAGGCGGGATTGGAAGAAAACACCATCGTAATCTTTACCACCGATAACGGTTGTTCGCCCCACGCTGATTATCCATACCTTTTAGAAAAGGGACACAACCCGAGCTACCTGTATCGCGGTCAGAAAGCGGATCTGTACGAGGGCGGGCATCGCGTGCCGTTTATTGTTCAGTGGCCTGCCGGATCACCGAAAGGGCGCAAAAGCGACCAATTGATTTCACAAGTCGATTTTCTGGCGACCTTTGCGGAACTCACCGGACAGCAACTCGCCGGTAATGAAGGCGAAGACTCCTTTAGTTTCCTCTCGCTCCTGAAAGGAACCTCCGACACATCGTCGCGCAGGAACGCAATCTACAGTACGATTACCGGAAAACTGGCGATCACCGAAGGTGACTGGAAACTTATAGTCGCTGAAGGTTCGGGCGGTTGGAGCCGCACCGGCGAACGATATCGGAGTAACCCCTATTCGGAGCCGAAGGATGCAAAACCCCTGGAGATGGGATTGTTCAACCTCAGGGAAGATGTTGGCGAATATAATAATGTGCTGGAGCAATACCCCGAAGTAAGGCAACGCTTGTTCGAGAAATTGAAGCACGACCTTGAGCGGGGCCGCTCCACGCCGGGTGCGCCACAAGAAAGTAATCTTGATCGGCTAAACTATTTAAACAAATAATGAACTACAAAAAAATGATCCTTGCGGCATGCAGATTGCGCCACATTTCTTTCATTATGGTCCTTTAACCTGGGTAGCCATGGCCAACCTTTGCATGGCCACACCCAATGTGTTGATTCTTGAAGTAAATGCTATGAGAGAAGTAAATCCGCCCGTGGCCACAAATAAAGGGATGAATACGAATCACTTTTTCAAAGAACCGATCAAATTTGACGGCTACTAAGTCAGATAAAGCAAAAAACATGATGAAAACAACACGCCTTCTGATCATAATAATTTCATTTTCTGTCTTTTTGGTTCAGGGTATTTCCCTCGGGGCCCAGGAAAAACCGCGCTATGCGAACCCGGAAGTATTTGAAGTTAACCGTGAACCGGCACACGCCTTTTCTCTCGTGTTCCCCGATGCGGAATCGGCACGTCCCGAACCGGATTGGGATAATCCCTTTGATAAATCTTCCCGCTACCTATTGCTGAACGGAACGTGGAAGTTCAAATGGACAGAGAATATTGCCTCTGCTCCGGAAGACTTTTTCAGCCTGGATTATAATGTTTCCGGCTGGGACGACATTCCGGTTCCGCTTCCCTGGCAGATGGCGGGCTATGGCCAGATCTATTATTTCAACTGCGTGATGCCGATGCTGAAGGATCGGCGGAATTTACCGGAACCGGTTTCTGCCACTACCGAAGATGGGTTGATGGACTTGTTTAATCCCAAATTGCCGGGTCGGCAACGACAAAATTTGGCGGCGAAGCAGGCATATATTCCAGAACTGTGGAATCCTGTCGGTAGTTATGTGTGCGAATTCAATCTCCCCGAAAACTGGGAGGGCATGCGAACGGTGCTCCATTTTTCGGGTGTGAAAAGCGGGTTCACCTGCTGGATAAACGGGAAAGAGATCGGCTATTCCCAGGATTCCTTTACGCCTGCGGAATTTGATATTTCCGCCTATCTTAAACCCGGAAAGAATCGCCTGGCAGTACAGGTGATACGCTGGACGGATGGTGCCTACCTGGAGAACCAGGATAGGATCCGGCTGAGCGGAATATTCCGTGATGTCTACCTGTTCTCCACGCCGAAAGCGCATATCGGGGATTTTTATCTGAATCCTGAAGTGCATCAAAGCCTGGACCGTGCTGATTTATC
>CAZURA010000230.1:0-5590 GCA_964622985.1 uncultured Bacteroides sp.
ATCGGCTATCTTTAATCCATATGGCATTGCCATACAGGAGTTTTTAGACAAACTGACGTTATATGTATTAAATTCAAAAAAGGAAATAGAACATGAAAACAATGAAATGCAACCAACTGGGTGGCGCTTGTGAAAAAGAATTTCGTGCTGATACTTTTGAAGAAATTGCAGAAATTAGCAAACAACATGGAATGGAAATGTATCAGAAAAATGATGAAGCACACTTAAATGCTATGAATAAGATGCAAGAGTTAATGAAAGTTAACATGCAGTTAAAAAGTAAAACACATAACAATAAGCTGCACTGGAAAAACCTACACTGTGCTACGGTTTCCCAGTGAGCTTGGCCGTTATATAAATAATATCAGTACACTAATTTACCTTTACCCCTGACCGACAGCATGCATTATAATTGGATTTCGACAAAAATATTGGATAATAGCCTATGAAAACTGACAAAGATATTAAACCGATTGAAGCTTTTGCAGGTACAGCAGTGCAAGCCACCCTGGTAAAAAGTCTTCTAGAAAATGCAGAGATTGAAGCCTACTTAAAAGATGAATTCTCTGGAACATTATACCCATGGCACACTACCCCGGGTGGAGTCGGAGCCGTGAAAGTATTTGTCTCCAGTGTTGATCATGAAAAAGCAAGAATAGTAGTTGAAGAATATGAAAGCAACTTAAAAAAAGATTAAAACGCATGCTAACTCCACATCATATGCGGATAAAAAAATTGACTTAGATGGAAATCTTAGCTTACATCCTGTCAGGCCTATCGCTTTTGATGAGCATCCTACTCCTTGTCAAACTTAAAGTCCTGAATTTTGCGTTATTCGCCAAAGTGTTTGCGGGAGCGCTGTCACCAATCTGGGCTTGTGCTGGTATAGCTGGAGCATTTATCAGCTGGGTACATCATGATTTCTACTCAGTCCCAATCGGAGTTATCGGTGCTGGTATGATGATTGTTTACATCTTACGGATCACACGCGATCATGATGGATTTGATACTGCTTTTGGTGAGGGTTGGTCTGACACGATACCCACAGATCAGATCAAGCGAATGGTACCCAATAGATGGTCAGGATATCTTAAATTGAAAGCAAATCCAAGGCCTTCTTGGGAACGAGATGTTTCGTTTTGGAGAATCCCAGGATCAGAAAGAGAATTGCTTTGTGACATCTGGCACCCATCCGATGGTTATGTTTCAGGCCTGGCTTATATCTATTTGCATGGTAGCGGATTCTTCGCTGGAGACAAAGATTTTGGTACTAGACCTTTCTTTAACCATCTGGTGGATCAGGGACACACAGTAATGGATGTTGCATATCGCCTTTGTCCTGAGGTTGATATCTACGGGATGATCGGAGACGTCAAACGTGCAGTCGCCTGGATAAAGAAAAATTCTACAAGATTTGGAGTTAACCCGGAGAAGATCATTCTGAGTGGTGGTTCAGCTGGATGTCACCTTGCACTGTTGGTTGCATACGCTCCCACCCATGAAGAGTTGACTCCAAGTGAATTGAAAGATGAGGATCTGTCAGTGTGTGGTGTTATATCCCTTTATGGACCTTCAGACTTGATAGCTGGCTATGAGCCCTGGAAAAGATCAAATCCAAATCGTAACCTGCCCACCCTAACCATTGGTCAAGAACTAGATCCAAAAATGAGAATGCGCTACGCAGGCCGTTTGGATATCCTTCTAGGTGGTACTCCAGAGGAAAGGCCTGAAATATACCGATTAGCATCCCCCATTCACCATGTACACCCAGGATGTCCACCTACGTTGCTGATCCAGGGAGATAAGGACCTTCTTGTTTCTGTGGAATCCACGAATTCACTCTACACCAAACTTGTCAATGCAGGTGTACCGGTTATCAACCAGATTTTGCCCTGGACAGACCATATTTTTGACATCGTCCTCCCGCACATATCACCACCCGCCCACTCAGCCTATTATGATATCGATAGATTCTTAGGTTTGATGTTGAATCAAGAAACAGAATTGGAAAACGCCTGACAAATCACTACAGCCGACCACGACCGCTGTGGCTTAGTTCCATCGTTAGGCGGAGCGCAGGGATTGCCTGGATAGTCTTTGAGGGACGATACTATAGACCGGAGTAAACATATGAATGGAAAAGAAAGAATACTAACAGCACTTGAGGTGAGAGAGCCGGATTGCGTCCCCTTGTATATCCACGGTATCAATGAGGCGCCTATTGTCGGAATTGGAAAACATCTGACTGATAGTCTTCCTGAACCCCAGGATTTCAGACTTATGAATGACAGGGATAAATTCAAGCTTGTGGATACGCTTTTCATGATCCATGAGCAGTTTGACATTGACGGAGTCACGACTTTTGAGACCGGCCACGAAGAAAAATTAGATGATCTCCATGTCAAAGATGGATTCGGAGTGGTCTTTAGATTGTCAGAACACGGCATTCCCGTGCCTGTTGGTCACCCTGTAAAAAACCTTGCTGAATTAAAAAAGTTTACTCCCCCGGTTCCAAGGAAAGAAGATTTGGGCCTTTTAGACCTTGCGGTTGAACGGTTCAAAGGGCAAAAAGCGACTTTTTGGCTCATGCGGGGCGTTTTCGTCCGTTCCTGGCGGTTGATCGGTATGACAAACTATATGATGAATGTATATACTGATCCTGAATTTCTCCATTTGCTCGCGAAAATGATGATGGAATTCAGTCTTGCCCAATTGGAGCTGCTGGTTGAAGCTGGTCTTGATGTCCTGGTCATTGAAGATGATATCGCTTCGGACAAGGGGCCCATGATATCCTTGGAACATTTCAAAATATTTATAAATCACTATAACCGGCAGATCGTTGATAGAGCGCATCAAAAAGGGCTTAAAGTGGTTAGGCACTCTGACGGTAATCTCTGGTCCCTTTTGGACGTTCTTCTTGAAACCGGGTACGATGGGATCAATCCTTTGGAGCCTCAGGCTGGTATGGCAATGAAAAGGGTAAAAGCCTACTGCGGCGATGAAATCTGTCTATTAGGGAACATAGATTGTGTGGATCTTCTACCTAAGGGGAATACAAAGCAGGTTGAGCAGGCCGTCATCCAAACGATTGAAGACGGGGCCGCTGGTGGTGGGGTGATAATTTGCTCTTCAAATTCGTTGCATCAAGGGGTTAATCCCGAGAACTGCATAGCGATGTTTAAGGCCGTTCGCAAGCACGGTCAATATAAAAAGGCCGCAAATAATGACGAATAAACACTTGGGCTATTTTCTGGTCACTATTTATGCTTTACATGTTTGATTACATGGATCGCATGGTAAACGTCTCTCTTTCTTCATTTCTAAAACAGGATATGGGCCTGGCAGACATGAATTCTTCGAAATTGCTAAAGCAACCGGGTTCATCGTAACTCGGTGTGTATTGGAACCTGTTGATGACTTTCCAATGGATGCAATATATCTCGAATGTATGAATGAATAGCCGCCTATCAAGCCACTACAGCGGACCGTGAAGCGCGTCAGGCTCTTTGCAATAGAAAGCAAAGGTCGCGCCACCCTCACTGCCGCTGAGCTTGGTCCACAGACATGGAGCAGGGAAGATAATAACGGGAATGAATTTGGATTTACTTTCCTTGGGAACATCTTATATATTGAGTATTTTTCACCTTACAAGAGAGATTTGCACTCAATAGTTATATGAGGGATTAACTACTTTTATATTGCCTATAACTCAGTATACCGGTTATCAGATGCACTCAGATGGATTCGAGATCGGTATCCCAATGTGGACTTTGAGAGAAGATGCTACTATTGACGGCTGGCGCCGCTTAGTTCCACCGTATCACATCTTGAAATAGAAATAGAAATAGAAATAGACATGCGTAAGCACTTATTGACTCCATGGGTATTGTTACCAATAGTACTTTCAGTGATTTTTGCATTATTGTTTTTTCCCATTGTGAGGAAGTCACATGAGCTTACAGCTGCGTTGCTGTATACAGCAATAGGTATATTTATTATTTGGGGTTCCTATTTCGTGCGGGCCTATATCTTTGGGCGCATATTTTGTAAGCAGGAAGACTCACTAAAGAAAAAACAGTAGGTGGTATAACAAATCACTAAAGCGGACGCCTGGATCATCTACGCGTAATAGCAGTTGAAGAGCGGGCGCCAGTTAGTTCCACCGTTAAGCCAACAATTATGGGAATTCAGCTCTTAAAAGATCCAGATGTTTCTCCAACAGCAGAAGTATTGGAGAAGGTGCTTGGTAAAAAATATCCGGTATTCAAGGAGTTTATGAATACTGCAGAATCGGAAGACTTTAAATTCAATCCTGAATGGCGTTATTATAAAGATGGTAAAGCATGGCTTTGTAAAATTACATTCAAAAAGAAAACAGTAGTTTGGTTATCTGTGTGGTCAGACTGTTTTAAGGTTGCATTTTATTTCACTGAAAAGAGTGGGGGAGGAATACCTGGATTAAAGATTAATGATACCATAAAAAAGGACTATATTAATCACAAACCAATAGGGAAATTAAAACCCCTTGTTGTTGAGATAAGAATGAAGTCTCAGTTATGTGACATCAATACCTTACTCAAGTATAAGATTGACCAACTATGACCTAACAAATCATTAAACCGGACGCCGGGATCATATGTGCGTAAAAGCAAAAGTGGCGCAGCCGCCGGTTAATTCTATCGTTAGACGCCTTTAGAATGAAATATCAAATCAGAGATGAAATAAAAGGGGATTATAGTTTAGTCTTTAATGTTAATACCAAATCATTTGAGACTCCATTAGAGGCCAATCTTGTTGAGAAACTAAGGAAGAATGTATCACCAATTATCTCGCTTGTGGCCGACAATGAAGGCTTAATAATTGGTCACATAATGTTTTCACCTGTTACTATGGAGGGACATCCCGATACGAGGATGATGGGATTGGGTCCAATGGCAGTATTACCGGAATATCAAAACAAAGGTGTTGGATCACGTTTGGTAGTTAAGGGAATTGAGAAATGTAAGGATATGGGATATGATGCAATAATTGTATTAGGTCATCCCACTTTCTATCCACGATTTGGTTTCATTCCGTCAGTCAGATTTGGTATTGCTAGTGAGTATAAAGTACCTGAAGATGTATTTATGGTTTTAGAGCTCGTGAATGGTTCTCTAAGTGGAGTCAATGGAATCGTAAAATATGATGAAGTATTTCGCGGCGCTTAACAACTGCTGCTACGGACACCAAGAGCGGGCAGTGCGGAAATAGAGTCAGAAAGACGAAATGATGTTTAGAAGTAGTAGAGTGATAGTTGAGAGCGCCGTAGAGCTTCCACGCTAGATCACTGGTAAATTATTCAAATACTTAATCTTGGAATCTATGTACAGTTCAAACAACAGAAAAGTTTTTGATTATCGAGCATTACGCCTTCTTGTGGGAATTATAGCTTTTGCTATCCCTATTTGTGTAACTTTAATCTCTTCTGAACCACTCTCATCAATAAGTGCTTCATACTTCACCGAAGCACGGGATGTGTTCGTTGGTATGCTATTCAGTTATGCAACTATCTTTCTGTAAAATCTTCAAGCCACAGTTATCGTATTCTCTT
>CAZURA010000231.1:0-5491 GCA_964622985.1 uncultured Bacteroides sp.
TAATTTAAGAAGACCTTTTTATTTTTTACCCAGACACACTTTTTGAAACACTATCTTTGCTTCCAAACTTTAGTACCTATGGATTTGAACAGTGACCAACTCAAGGAGCGTGCTCTCTCTTACCTTACCCAAGATGAAGTATATTCCATTGAGTCGATGTTGGGAAGGGAGCCCAATCCCTTTGAAATGAACATGTTTGCAGCTATGTGGTCGGAACACATCTCTTATAAAAGCTCCACAAAGTGGCTGGAAGGGATGCCGGTTGAGGGGGAGGAAGTTTATGTGGAGGCAGGTAAAGAAAATGCCGGTGTGATCCATATCAATGACGAATTGGCGTGCGTAATTAAGATGGAGTCGCACAACCACCCCATTGCTGTGGATCCGAGACAGGGAGCAGTAGGTGTAGGGAATGTGAACCGGGATCTGATCACCATGGGTGCCGAACCGGTGGGACAACTGAATATCCTGAGATTCGGTAATCCAATGGAGAAGCACATCAGGGATATGGTAAATGCTGTGGTAGCAGCCCTAGGTAGTTATTCCAATAATTTTGGTGTTCCTGTGGTAGGTGGGGAGATCCTGTTCGATGACAGCTATAATTTCAATCCTCTGGTAAACTTGATGGGTGTAGGGATTGTCAAGAAGGGGAAATTGATAACGGCTGCCTTTAGTGATACCTCCCAGGTGATGGTCCTTCTGGGTAAAAAAACTTCCGGGCGAGGTGTACATGGGGCTGGCTTTGCATCCAGAGCGCTTAGAAACAAAGGTCAGATGGTGCCTGAGTCACAAGTAGCTGATCCTGCCACTGGAAAGATCCTGATGGATTGCCTGCTGGAAATGAATGAGTCAGGTTTGATCGGAGGAATGCAGGATATTGGAGCCGGAGGGGTATTATGTGCTGCTGCAGAAATGGCTTTCAGAGGAGGAAAAGGTGTTGAGATCAAACTGGAGTCAATTCCGTTGTTGCATGAAAAAATTGATCCATTAGGAATATTACTGTCACAGACCCAAGAGCAGATGTTGCTTGCAGTAAACCGTGATGATCTTGATAAACTGAAAGTGATCACGGATCACTGGGAATTGGAATGCTCCGTCATCGGTGAAGTGATTAAAGAAGACCGGATCAGGATTGTTGAAGGAGATGAGGTGTATGGTGATTTACCTGTTCAACTGTTGGTGAGGGGAGGAGGAGCTCCCGTCTATATCAGGGACATGAAACCAAGGGGAAAGACACCCAGGGTTGTCACTGCCGATGAAGTACCCATGCCGGGGAACCTGAAGGATATTGCCAGAAAAATGGTATCCTTACCCAACATTGCCTCAAGGAGATGGATTTATGAACAGTTTGATACTATGGCCGGATTGGCCAATTTGAGCAGTGAATATGCTTCCGATGCAGGGATAGTAAAACTTAACGGATATAAACAAGCGCTGGCCATGAGTGTGGACGGAAACTCCCGATATGGCAGACTCGAACCGAAGAAGGGTGCAATGATTGCTGTGGCTGAGGCATCCAGGAATATCATCTGTTCCGGAGGAAGACCGTTGGCCGTGGCCGATTGCCTTAATTTTGGTGATCCATCCGATCCGTATGTATATCAGGATTTCGCAGAAAGTGTAAAGGGGATTTCGGAGGTTTGTAAAAAAATGGAGATCCCTGTAATTGCCGGAAACGTCAGCTTCCACAACCTGACACATAGCGGTGAAGATATCACATCGGTGATTCCCACTCCGGTAATAGGGATTGTTGGGATAGTGGAGAGTCAGGAAGATGTGATGACCGTGACTTTCAAAAACAAAGGAGATATGATCTATCTGATTGGCAGGTCCGATAATGACCTCTCTTCATCGGAATATCTCGCTTTTGTCCATCTGATTAACGAGTCTGCTGCACCCAAATTTGACCTTGATTATGAGATGAAAATGCAAAGTGTGGTGGCTTCACTCATAAATAAACGGCTGATCAGTTCCGCTCACGATGTGTCACTAGGAGGACTATTTGTTACATTGGTAGAATGTTCATTGCCAGGAGGATTAGGATTTGATGTCACCTCCCCGGCTGAGATCAGGGGAGATGCATTCCTTTTCGGGGAAGCTCAGAGTAGGGTGGTGGTGAGTGTTTCTTCGGAACAGGAGACCAATTTCCTCGATTTCAAGATGGAAACGGGTCTTCAGTTTTCCGCATTGGGCCATGTGACCAAGGAAGAGCTCAGGATTGATGATGTCTCTTTTGGATTCATTTCCGATTTTGCCCGCGACTTTGAAAATGCACTGGAGCAGTTACTAGGAGATTAGTTCCTCTCAGGTTCATGAATACTAATACGTATATTTGACCGTTTGATTCAATACATGAAACGGATGAAAAGATTCTCTCTGCTCTTACTGGTATTGCTGATTGCATCGGGTGCAATGGCCCAGGTAGAGCGACCAAGGAATCTTCCGGCCTTTGATCAAAAAAGACTTCATTTTGGTTTTACTGTAGGATTAAACACAATGGACGTGGGTTTCGTCAGGAACTATGAAGCTGATAATTTCATATATGCAGATGTGAGCCATGTACTGCCCGGATTTCAGGTGAGCATAGTGTCGGACCTGCGACTGGATAAAAACTGGAATCTCAGGTTTCTGCCAGGCATTAGCTTTGGATCAAGGGAGCTCTATTTCTATGAATATGCAGAGCAAAACCAGGGAGGGATAGTGCAGATTAATGATGCTGATAATCCTGTAGCACTGGGCCCCAGCTTTCTCGATTTCCCACTCCATTTCAAGTATCGGTCCGATCGGGTGAATAACTACAGGCCTTATCTTGTGGGAGGCCTCAATTTTCGCTATGATATGTCAGCGAAAAGGGAGTATGACGGAGAATCTGACGAATACGTAAAGTTTAAGCCGGCTGATATATACCTGGAGTTTGGCTTTGGAGTGGATACCTACCTGAGGTACTTTAAATTTGCACCGGAGATTAAGTTGGCTGTGGGATTACGGAATATTATTGCCAATGAAGGTCGTCCCCCTTACATGCAGTTTGTGAACTCCATTGACCGGGCAACCTCCTACATCATCATGCTTAACTTCCATTTTGAATAGGCCACACCCTATTCCTCTCTTCGTAATTCCGAGCAGACTACTGCCACCGAAGAAGCTACATTGAGGGATTCTGAGCTCTTCCCTGTTTGAGAGAAAGAGGGGATGGAAATTTTTCTGGTTAGATACGGATCATAGCGGTTTGACAACCCTGAGGATTCATTCCCAAAGAGGATAACAGGATCTTTTTCCATTGTCGTTTGGTATATGTTATCACCGTCAAGGAAGGTGCCATAAATGATCCTCTGTTTCATTTCTGGTTCATTCATCCACTCTTCCAGATCCAAATAGTGAACCGAAACCCGGCTAATGGCCCCCATGGTGGACTGTACTACTTTGGGATTATAGAGATCCACCGAATCGGGAGAACAGACCATATGGCCTATTCCAAACCAATCGGCAGTACGCATGATAGTCCCCAGGTTGCCAGGATCACGAATGGCTTCGAAAACCAATACCGGATTTGAGAGCAATCCACTCTTTTGTGTATCCACTTCTGGAATAGCCACCAAGGCCAGTACTGGAGGAGGGGTAACCAGGTTACTCACCTTTTTCAACTCACCTGCAGAGGCCTCATGGACCTCAATCTGGCTGGATGTAAGTGTGCTTCCATGCTGTTCAAGCCAGTCAGTCTGCGCAAAGATCTGTTGGATTTTATGTTCAGTGTCTGCCCGCGTATCCAGCATCTCATTGATCATCTTCTCTCCCTCCACAATATATAATTTGTTAAGATCTCTGAATTTCTTTTGATGCAGGGACCGGATAAGTTTTGATTTTGATGAGGAGATCATGATACAGGATTGATGCACTGCAAAGATGAAAAAATAATTGGGTGCATTAAAATTTGTACTTTTGCTTTTTTAATCGAGAATCTTGCATCTCAGGCTTACACATACCTTACTCTTGCTTTTACCGATAGTGCTCTTCTCCTGTCGTGCTACCAAATATATACCGGAAGATGAGTATCTTCTTCACGATTATAAAATTGAAACAGAGGATGGCGATTTTGAAAAGAAAGAGCTCAACGATTACATCAAGCAGAAGCCAAATAAGAGGATCATCTTCTGGCGCTTTTATCTCTCTCTTTACAACCTTTCGTCTCCTGAAAAGGACAATGGTTTTCATAACTGGCTACGACGTATTGGGGAGCCTCCAGTCATATACGATGAGGTATTAAAAGAGAAAACAGCTGAACAGCTCAGTCTGTTCCTGCGCAACAAGGGCTATTACTCTGTGGAAGTTACAGATACCACCCTATATAATAACCATCGGGCCAGAGTGCTATACCAGGTTACACCGAATCAGCCTTATCGGATCCGTGATATTACCTACTTTTTTGAAGATGCAACGCTGGCCCCCAAGGTGCTGGCTGATACCACATCCAGCAGTTTCCGGAAGGGGGCGCGTTTTGATGTGGAGGAGTTACAACAGGAGAGGATCCGTATTGAAAAGATACTTCGTGATAGCGGTTATTTCAACTTCACTCGCAACTATATTTATTTTGAGGTAGACAGTTCCATGAACAACCATCAGGTTGATATCACTCTGGGGATACATAACTATTCTCGAAAAGACAGCAAGGGAAAAGTAAGGCATGTGGATCATCCTATGTACCGGATCAGGAATGTCTATATGGTAACAGATTTTGATGCAGTTTCGTTTGAGAGTAAGAGGGATTCGGGACTGGTTCAGCAAGACACCATACTGTTTGACAGCGTTCACGTGGTTTTCAATGAGAGACCGAACATTCGTCCTTCGGTGGTGACGCAGAAGAATTATATCATTCCAAACTCTTTGTTCGATGCTTCCGATGTGCAACGCACATATCGGAACCTTTCATCATTAAGTGCATTCAGTACTGTGGATATACGGTTCAACGAGGTGCAGGCAACTCCCCCGCTGCTTGATTGTGAGGTGTTTATCGCTCAGGCTACCAGGCAATCATATACTATTAAGCTGGAGGGGACCAATTCAGAAGGAAACATTGGAGCTGCCGGGAATCTGAGTTACAAGCACAGGAACCTTTTTGGCGGATCGGAGCAATTTGGCCTCACATTTCTGGGTGCCATTGAAACATTGAAGAAGTCTGAAGAAACCAGTGCCTCATCGAGCGCTGAAACAGGCCCAAAACTGATGCAGGAGTTTGGAGTGGAGGCGCGGCTCGGGATCCCGAAATTCCTGCTCCCTTTTAAAACCGACCGGTTTATCCGCAGGTATGACCCCCAGACCAATATCCGGCTCTCATATAATTTCCAAAAGCGTCCGGATTACACCCGGACACTGGCAAACGCCTCTTTTGGTTATAACTGGAGAGTATCCGAAAAACTGATCCACCGGGTCTATCCATTAGAAGCCAGTTTGATTTTGACCCCGTATAAATCAAATGCTTTTCAGGAATGGCTGGAGG
>CAZURA010000232.1:0-5243 GCA_964622985.1 uncultured Bacteroides sp.
GAGCCTTCCTGCAGCAAACGCAGGCTGAGTAGATGCTTTAGCAGGACTTCGTATTTCTTTTCTTTTCCGATCCAGCGTCGGGCGTTATATGGACGACATTCACCTGGCTTCAGGCATGATCGAATCCAGGCTCTTCCGCCCACCTTACGGACGGATCTTTCCCCACCAGGTAAAGGCTGTAATGCAGGAATACGATATTATCATGTGGAATGTGCTGAGCGTCGACTACAATAGCGGCCTCAGTGGCAAACGAGTACTTCAGAACGTGATACGCAATGTAAAGCCCGGCTCCATCATCGTCTTTCACGATTCCGACAAAGCTGCCGAAAATCTTTACTACGCCCTTCCCCGTACCCTGGATTTCCTGCGCGACGAAGGATACAATATGCTTTCCATTCCCAGCACCGGACTTAGCTAAAACATTACCTGCACATAGACCGCCAGACCCAGGAGGATCCAGAGAGCCAATTCATGCGTCCAGGGATTTCTTTTCCGATGAAAGAAGTTGGCCAGGACATAGGAGACTGGAAAGGCCACAAAGACCAGAGCAGAAGAATCGAAGCGAGCAATAAGCACAAAGTACAAAAGTCCCCCAATAAACATATAGAACATCACCTGAAAAATGCCCTGAATCAAGGATTTGCGAGACTGAAACCGCTTAACCATATACACACTGGCTACGATCACCAGGAGGATAAAATACCCGTAAAGCAGATAAACACTCGAATGGAGAGGCTTGAATCCTCCGGTAAAGGCCAGATTGTCAGCCACTACCTGTTTGAAAAGTTCCCCATTTCCCATAATTCCCCAGTACCAGGTGAAAAGAAATAGGGCCAATATGATATAAGCCACAAGGGGATAGAAGATCTCACGCCAGGTGGTTGAACGCAGGGTAAGCAGACTTGCCCACATTAGTGGAATGAACCAGATAATTTTCAGGCAGAACATGCTGCCCAATACCAGGAACACTGAAGCTGTAAACACCGAAAATGTATCCGGCTTCTTATCGTGAACCTCTATAAGTATGGCAAAACAGAGCAGGAAAAAAACAGAAGCCACCAGCGCGGGGCTAACCTGCCTGGCTACAGGAATCGCAGCTGCAAACAAAATAAAAAAATAGGCGGGCATAAATGAGCGCTGATCCAGAAGTTGGTCTCTTACCCCTATCCGGATCAGCATATAAGCGATCAGCAATATCAAAAGGATGGCGAGGAGGTGATTCAGAAAGGGAACTGTATGAATGGCTCCAAAAATCAATTTGTAGAAAGGCATACCCTGATGTTGGATGAGGCTAACACCTCTCTCATTGCTAAAATCCTGAATAATGGAAGGAAGAAAAATTCCGAGTATCAGGAAGATCAATCCCACGGCCCCAGCCAGCCGGCTGTTTTTAAATATTCGAAGCAGGATCATTTTACACTTCCTATGTGATACATATTATGCTCAGAGATCAAAGCCAATGTCCCGACGATAATACTTGCCTTCAAAATCTATCTTTTCGGCATTCCGGTAAGAGGCCTCCAGGGCTTCCTTCATAGTGCTGCCAAACGAGCTGACTGCAATAACCCGTCCACCGCTGGTAAGCACCTCATTGCCTTCGGCTTTTGTGCCGGCATGGAACACCACACTTCCTCCCTTCTGATCGGGATCATTTACTTGATCTATCTCTTTTACCTGGTCGAGCCCGCTGATTACTTTGCCCTTTGGGTAACTTCCGGGATACCCACCCGAAACCAGCATCACCGTACTAACGGTACGCTCATCCAATTCTATCTCTACCACTGACAAACGCCTTTCAGCTGTAGCTTTCATCAATTCTACAAAATCCGTCTTGATCCTCGGCAACACCACCTCCGATTCGGGATCACCCATGCGCACATTGTATTCTATCACATAGGGATCGCCTCCCTTGTTCATCAATCCGATAAAGATAAATCCCTTATAGTCGATCTCCCGGTCTTTTAGACCCTGTATGGTAGGTTTTACGATACGTTCCTCTACCTTTTTGAGGAATTCTTCCCCGGCAAATGGCACTGGCGATATGGCCCCCATCCCGCCGGTATTCAGGCCGGTGTCGCCTTCCCCAATCCTCTTATAGTCCTTTGCTTCAGGCAGGATTACGTAGCCTTCCCCATCGGTCAGCACAAATACCGATAACTCGATGCCCGCCAGATGTTCCTCTACCACCACTTTGCTGGAGGCCTCACCGAACTTCCCCTTTAGCATGTTCTCCAGTTCTTGCTGGGCCTCTTTCAGGTTATCGATGATGAGGACCCCTTTACCTCCGGCTAAACCATCGGCTTTAAGGACGTAGGGTGGTTCAAGAGTTTCAAGATATGTTTTCCCTTCTGAAACGGAATAATCGATGAAGGTCCGGAACTCACCTGTTGGAATCTTGTTATCACGCATGAAGATCTTGGCGAAATCCTTGCTTCCTTCCAGCTCGGCTCCTGCCTTAGATGGCCCGATTACCGGAACATTCTTTAACTCAGGATTGGCTTTAAAAAAATCCGTAATTCCGGCCACCAGGGGTGCCTCGGGTCCAACAAGCACCAGATCTACCCCCTCATCCAGCACCAGCTTCTTCATGCTTTGGAAGTCTTCCACCCCAATGGCTACATTGGTTCCCAGGTGAGCCGTTCCGGCATTTCCGGGTGCAATAAACAGCTTCTCCATCTGCGGACTCTTTGCCAATAGCCAGGCCAGGGCATGCTCTCTTCCTCCCCCTCCAACAAGCAGTATTTTCATAGTATGTGAGTTTGATAAATCAAGATCCCTAAAGGTAAGGAATGTCTATAAAATACAAAGGCCGCCTCCATTGAATGGGGCGGCCTTCGATGCCTTGATTATCTTTTGCCTATTTTACGACTATTGCCGATTTCAACGATCGGCCATCGAGCCGCAGCAAATACAGCCCTTTTGGTACCTTCGAAAGGTCAAGGGTTTCATTAATCATTCCGCTGCTGGGATAAATCTGCTTCCGCATAACTATCTGCCCGTTCATGTTCAGTAACTCCATGGGGCACTCAGCCTTATCAAAAGGTAGTTCTAGCGTAAGGATTCCTGAGGTTGGATTTGGATACATTTTCACCTCTACTCCTTCAAATCCTTCAATCCCATCTACATAGTTTTTCGTGCGGTTAACATTGATATCAACCGAATCAGTTTCTGAGGAACCACATCCGTTAATATCATTTAGTGCTACCACGTATCTTCCTGAATCTTCCAGCGCAAAGGAGTATGACCCTATTGCTTGAGGAGATCCTCCGGGTAGCAATTGATAGGTATTTGGCGGTGTACCTCCAGAAGCAGTAATAGCAAGTGTACCATCTGTAATCTCAACGGCTCCTGACCAGTAAGTAAGATGCTCAATATCTGTCTTTAAACTTACAGAAGGCAATAATGTATCTGGTTCTGTAAGAGTTATCAATGGTCCTGTTTGTGCACATCCTTCCTGATCAACTACTACGACCTGATAGTCACCTGCAGGTAGGTCCGCGAAGAATGGTGACGCTAAAGAGGTAAATCCATTATCAATTGAATAGGTCCACGGACTACCAAATCCACCGGTCGCTAAAATTTGAATTGATCCGGTGCTATCCCCAAAACAGGTTTCCACATCGTTGTAGATGGTGTTGTCGACAGATATGGGGAGGCATCCAATAACTCCTAAGGTAATATAATATGAATTACCGGCAGAAGTATAAATACTATCTCCTAATACAAGTTGATCAGAATTCGATAGAATAATCGTATATAGGTCATTTCCATTCCCAAATATTGCTCTGGCTTCTTCGGTGCTATTATTGCGTCCACTAGAACTGTTTGCATTTCGAAAGTTTCCATCTTTATCTATGCTTCCTACAAACATATCCCTATCAGCACTAGAAGAGGAGATTAGTTCTATTCCTCCCCAATGCAAGGTATCAGAGAAAGATCCCGCAAGTTGTAAATCATTGTCGAAAAAATCTATGTCGTAAGTATAATCACTATTTGAACTTCCTGCAGATCTAGCCCAAATATACTCTCCATCATTTGAGAACTTAATTATGAAAATATCTGTAGCTCCAAAGTTCTTCTGTATAACAACCTCTTCTATATCATTCGTAACGATGGTTAAAGTATCGCTGAGAAAATAACCTGAAACGTATATGTTGCCTTCATCGTCATAAGTGCTTGAATATGAATATTCTTGACCTCTTCCTTTAACTTCACTATGCCATAGGAGATTGCCCAAATGATCGGCTTTAAATACATGAATATCCTGAGTATTGTTAAACAAAGTAATAGTATCAGTCATGAGTCGAATAGAATCTACATATACCCCGCTATAAATATTGTAATCACTACCGGCAAAAGAGTTAAACACATTCAATCCCTGCACACTTTCAATTGCATCTATATCTGTCGCGGAAAGAAAATCCCCATTATCAGGATCAAAAGTCGCTATGAAACAATCATTGTATAGATTATCAGAATAGAGCGTAGTGTTATCAGCAAATACTATACTATCTGAGAAGTAGCCTGACACAACAACATTCCGTTTGACTGAATATGTAAACTAGTTGAGCTTTGAAATCCTACACCAGATCCACAATTTACACCCCAAATTGAATTTCCATCACTGTCATATTTAGCTAGAAAAGCGTCAAAACTTCCTCCACTTTCAATATATTCTGTGGGAGAATAATAAACTTGTCCAAGAAATGCCGCTGTGATGAATATTTCATCATTTTGACCGATATCAATTCCGCCAAATACAAACTCAGGTAAATTACTTCCAACGTTTGTCATCCAACTTAATGAGCCATCGTTTAAAAACTTAGCTATAAAATAGTCAGTTGCTCCGTATGAAACTATTTGCACCCCATTGCTATTAGAAAGGGATCCATCAAAAAATCCAAAAACAATTACATTTCCATCACTATCTATTTCGGATTCGATTTCGGCTATATTTGAAGAAGAGAAAATTCGGTTAGATCTGTTCCAACTTTGACTATATAAACCATGCATAGTCAGTGCAAATACGAGAAACAGTAAAGTTTTCTTCATGATGCGCTAGATTATCGAATTATAGGCAAGATCCTCTGGAGAACCAGGAACCATTCCTTCATAGGTTTCTTTGAAAGAAAGCACTTCATATTTTGGGTCTTTCTAAGTCTTCTTTTTATAAACGTTTTTCTTTTTCATCATAGATTTTCACGGTAAACAACCACCCGTATTTTTATCTACGAGTATGTTGC
>CAZURA010000233.1:0-5190 GCA_964622985.1 uncultured Bacteroides sp.
GAAAACAAACTTAACTTTAAAGAATCGTTGTCTGAAGGTGGGGAGTATTTAAGATCTTCCTCAATCTGGCGATAGAAATAGTATCTCATACGTGGATCCCACTCTACTCTTCGGTCCTTCATAACGGACATATACCAATTACTCATGTAATCATCACCCCCGTCAGCATCATAATTATACCTGTAATCAGGATGACGACTGTCCGGATTGGCAGCGACTACGGAATACTGGAACTCAAAATCCTCTGTCATCCCATCTATCAGGTTTCCATCGGCAATTAATTGATTGATCGCAGTTCTGGATCCTGCTTCATCGATCAACCTGAGGTTCAAAAACATTTTCAGTTTAATGCTGTTAATTGCCTGTATCCAATTGTCTGCGTTACCGTCATAATAATAGTCATTAGGAACACCGGGGGCCGGCGTATTAAAATCAAGAAGAGCCGATTCCAGCATCTCCATGGCAACATCATAGATTTCTGCCCCGCCTGTAGCCTCGGGCATTGGGTAATTGGCAGCATCCAGCGCCTGTGTCCACGGAATATTATTGAAATGGTCAACCATGTTCACCAGGCTAAGAGCCATGATGGTCCGGGCTACACCGGCATGGAATGGCAGACCATCCTCACTTGCCTTGGCAAGCACCTCCTGTCCGTTTTTCAGGACCTCACGGTATCCATACCGCCATACATAGTTCAGGCTGGTTGCCGTCAGGTCAGTGAATGTACCCGTATAGGGCCCGAATTGCTGTAACATACGGACAGCCTCTCTGGCGGCATTATTCAGGCCAGGTTCATTTCCTCGTTTATCACCAATAGTCAGATTGGTATACGTTAACTGCACCTGGTTCAGAAGATATTCAATGTCAACATTACTGGAAGTGAGATTATTTGGGTCTTCCTGCTGATTAAGATCACAACTGACCGAAAAAACAAACAGCATGGTGACAACCAGTGCAATGAGTTTGTTAAGTATCTTTTTCATTTTATATCAATTTTAGTATTAGAATGTAGCTTTAAGGGTGAAGGCAATTTTCCTGGAACTCGGAGCTGAACCAAACTCCAGGCCCATGCCATTTCCTACACCTGTGCTCAAAGTTTCGGGATCAAAATTGGTATGCTCCGGCACATGGGGTGCATAATACCAGAGATTCTGACCGGAGGCCTGCAATGTAATGCCGGCAACAGGTATGTTACTGAACCATTTTTTCGGAAATGTGTATGCCAGGGACACTTCCCTGAGACGAACCAGTGTAGCATCGAAAATGCCCTGTCCGCTGGGATCCCAGAAATCGATAAACACAACATCGTTCATACCCATCTGTATGGTGTTTTCAATGGGATTCCCGGTTTCCGGATCCGTAATGATTTCACCGGTGTTTGGATCAGCAAGAACACCTGGAATGATCCAGGCCTTTTCCCTGCCTTCAGTATCTTTTGTCACACCTCTGCGCATGAGATCACCGATCGTATTGGAATAGAAGTCACCGCCATGAGTGTAATCAAGCTGTGCGCTAATTGACAGCCCTTTAAAACTCAGTGTGTTTATGGAAGTCAGCCTGAAATCAGGATTTGGATCTCCAATAATATCAATAGGAAATCCAAGATCCTCACTGTCAATGACTTTCCCATCTTCATAGTTGATCAGGTAATTGCCCTCGTCATCAGTCGCAGCATAGTTCCCTTTGATCACACCTAAAGGATGACCTTCGATGGCAAAATTGCCCAGGTTGGTAAACCCGGCAAACATGATCTCTCCTTCGGCTTCCACCACCATGGACCTGTTCAGGGTGAAGATATTCTGCATTCGCCATTCAAAACCACCCCTTGAGCGGACCGGTACTATTCCCAGGTCAATCTCAACTCCTTTGTTATCCACTCTACCCAGGTTGGTATATTGAGAACTGAATCCTGATGCCGGATCCAGGTCCTGCAGAATAATCTGGTCTTCTGTCTTTTTAAAGTAGCCTGTTGCCTCCAGGTGGATCCTGTTATTATAAAAATATCCCTCTATCCCGAATTCGATTTCAGTATGAAGCTCGGGGGTAAGATTCGGATTACCCAGGACATTTGATTGTGAAATCGCCGGAGTGGTACCTGCATCAGTACTAAATGCCGCAGGGTTCAGAACAAAGGTTGAACGTGTTGAATAAGGAGGAGGAAATCCTGAGGAAGTGGCATATGCCCCACGAAGCTTGATCATATTCACGGCAGCGCTCTCCAATGCCGAAAATGCAGCAGTCGGAATAAATACTGCCGAAACTCCCGGATAGAACAGCGACCGATTCTCCTTCTCAACGGTGGATGTCCAGTCATTCCTGCCATTTATGGTCACAAACGCATAGTTTTTCACATCTATGGTCAGCTGTCCGTACACTCCGGCCTGGTCTTCACGCACCATCCGGTTAAGCGCAGCCCCTGAAACTGGATCTACGCTGGCAGCAGTCTCAAAGTTACTGTGCTGGAGCCTGTTGAACACAATCTGCTGTGAACTGGCGATACCATTTCTTTTAAAGAGGTCCTGCCGTATCTGCATACCGGTAATACCAGAAAGCGTAAGTCCGTCTGCAAGTTGGATACGCCTCAGATCCAAAGCAATATTATGGTTCAGGATTGAATTATCGATAATGATATCCCTGAGATAACCTGTCTCCGCTTCCGGGCTTGAAACACCTCCCTTGTTGATAAAATATCGCTGGACTTCATTGTACGTATCCAGGCCCACCTGATAGAATACACTCATGTTTTCTGTGATACTGTAGTCAGCTTTCACATTGCCTATTAGTCGGTTGGTAAGCGATGTATTTCTTGCATTATCAAGAAGCCAGTAAGGATTCTCCTGGTCGGTCCGGTAATATATGCTTGACCCGTCAACAGGATTCTGGAAAGGCAGATTTGCCAGGTCCAGGTTTCTGGGTATGAAAAGCAGACGTTGCAAAATAGTTATACCATTGGCCGCATTAGCAGCTGAAAATGGTGGAGTCGCATAATCGGTCCGTGAGTAGTTCATGGATCCTCTGAAGCTGAATCTATTCGATTTAAAAGCTCCTCCAAAACCCATGTTCAGTTTGTTTAACGTGTTTTCAGGGATATAACCATTTTCCTTATTGTATCCCACGTTAAAGTTGATGTTGCCTTTCTCAAATCCGTTCTGGATCCCGAGATAGGTATTAGAACTCCATCCATTTCTAAAAAAATCGCTCACGTTACCAGGTACGGCTTCATATGGAACCTGAACACCCTGGTATTCGGGAAAGACGGAAGCAAGTCTGGATTGGCTGTAATGATGCCTTACTGTATAATCTTCATCAAACCGGGCACCCCAGTTACCCACATAGCCCACATTTATGGCATTATCACCCCCCTGACCGTACGAATTCTGATAATCGGGCAGTTGTGCAACCTGACTGACATATACCGACTGACTCAGATTGACCTTCATACCTGTGGATGCCCCTGCACCCGTTTTGGTGGAAATCAAAATGACACCATTCTTACCCTGTTCTCCGTACAGCGAGGAAGCATTCAGCCCCTTCAGTATACTGATGCTTTCGATGTTGTTCGGATCAATATCCAGAAAGCGGCTTGAGAACATGGCATTGGAACCGCCGGAGGAGGAGAAAAGGCCAATCTGATTGGCACTTGCATCAATGGGGACTCCATCAATCACAAACAAAGGTTGGTTACTCTGGTTGATGGACGACATCCCCCGAATAGTAATGCTCGATCCTGCACCTACCATTCCGGCACTCTTTACAATATTCACACCGGCCACTTTCCCCGCTAGTGAAGCTGCTAAGTCTGTTTCGGGTTTGTTCTGAAGTTGCTCTTCACCAACCAAGCTGACTGCAAAGCCAAGGGCCTTCTTTTCACGGGAGATACCCAAGGCCGTTACTACCACTTCATCTAACTCCATCAGATCCTGTTCCATAACCACATCAATTTCCGTACTGGCACCCACCTCTATTTCCTGGGACAGGAGACCTACAAAGCTGAAAACCAGAATATCAGCACTCTCCGGCACATTGATGCTGAATACTCCGGATATATTTGTAATGGCCCCAATGGAGGTTCCTTTTACAGCGACGGAAACACCCGGCAGGGGCTCTCCATCTTCTGCGCTGACCACCGTTCCGGTAATCTCCCGGCCCTGGCCCAATATGGTCATGGAGCTCAGCGCAATACATAGCAGAATGCTTACTACTTTTTTCATACAATCAGATTTAGTTTCACGTAAATGAATTCTGATGCTACGTCAGAATTGGAAATGAAGAAAGTGGAAAGCAAAATGTTTTTCTAATTATATCAATCAATGACAGCCTAACAGCCTTATTCAGTAGATTGAGATCAGATCTTATCCATTCACCCTTTTGAAACATCCATTTGATGGGGAAGTTTGCGTCACTGACTGATGGATCAAGAAAAGACCTGTTATTCAAATTTTAATATATTTACCTCGACTTAAACCTAAATCTATCCGTTATGTTGACTTTGACAGACTACCTGATCATCGCAAGTTATTTTCTTGTTATTCTTATTGTAGGAGGACTAACAGGAAGAAAGCAGGAAAAGGAAGAGTTCCTGATTTCAGGGCGAAAACTTAAATCTCTTCAAGCTACCACAACCATATTTTCAAGCCGGATAGGTGCAGCAATTCTTTTAACCTACACCGCTCTTGTTTACTTATATGGAATGGGTGCCCTGTGGTATTTTGTGGGCTCTGTCTTCGGATTGTTTGTTTTCTATTTCTTCGGGCTTAAGGTCAAAAAACTGGCCGATAAGGAGAAGTTCTATACCATGCCGGATTTCTTTTTCTTTCTGAAGGGAAGGTTTGCAGGTTTTCTGGCTACCCTGGCTACCATCATCATCATGTTTGGATGGGTGGTTCTCAATTTCACAGCCGGGGCCAAGTTGATCTCTGAATATACACCCATCTCTTACGACTTTTCTGTCATCATCGTTGGCGCGATCATTCTGGCATACCTGCTTGCGGGTGGTTTTGACGCGGTGGTCAAGACCGATATGATACAGACCATAGGGATATTCCTGTTATTCGTACTGATGATGTACCTGCTTGCTACGACCAGCACCAAGCCTGGCCTGGCATTTATGGATCTGTTCAGCATCCCTTCTAAACAGATTATCAGTTTCTTCCTTGCCGGCTTCTTTATCCCCATGGCATCTCCGGAGTT
>CAZURA010000234.1:0-5018 GCA_964622985.1 uncultured Bacteroides sp.
CGCTTCTGGAATTGCCGGTTGCCATGACACAGTGACGGTTTCCGCCAAGCTCTTCAGCTACGTAATCAATAATCTTTCCGAATTGCCTGAATGCCCTTGGATTTGAGGTATAGGTGGCCCAGGCACCTCCCCCGTTCCAGATCACTCCGATCGCGCCGGTACGCCCTTCGATTCCGCTTCTGGCAACGATGGTGCCAAAGGCATCTCCTCTACCGTTGGGCGTGGGCAAGAACACATGATCATTAAGATCGTAGTGACCCACGGTAACGATCGGATAGGTGCCTTCCGGTGCATCGCTCTTCCAGTTTGGTGGCAGGAAGAAGGTCGCCAGGCAGCCGGGATCCTCCTCACTGGTTTTGATGATCTTTGCATGCACTACCTGCACATAACCAGGAGCATCTTTGAGCCTGGTGGGCGCATTTCGAACTGTGAAGGCATCCGGGCGATAAAACTTCAGATTGACCCCGGTGGCTTTGACTACCCTTTCCGCTACCGCCCTCACCTTTTCCTCACTGTAGGGTTTCAGGCTGAAATTCATGCCCACGTAATTGTTCAGATCCGGCAGAAAATTGCTGTTTCCCTCCCGGTAATAATAATAAGAGTCGCCAGACCGGTATTTCTCATCAGGCGCTGGCACCCTGTAGTTAGGTTTGTCGCTGGCCATGTATTCATAGGCGTTCGTCTCATTGCTCCAGTGGGTGACAATGGGCAGTTCATGCTGGATGGATTCCTGGGCGGTGACACACGGGATGATGGCCAAAGCTGCGATGGCGAGCGTGAAAATCCTGAGGATCCCCAATGAGCATGGAGGCAGGCTAAGGCTAACTGCAGCGCCCAGGTCTCTGAGCAGCTTGCTGTGATCCAAGCTGGGCATGGCTCTCACTTAATAAAGCGGTCGAACACATTCTTCGTCATGCGCTGTACGCGTGGGTCCGGGCCCTGGGGATTGGCCAGCCCGTTGCCGGGCAAAACGTGGCCCGGAGGGGAAGACAGGAATTGCGAATACCAGATGGTTCCTGCATTAAATACAAGGTTACCCTCTGGTCCATTGTAGATCGTGGCTACGTGAGGCTGTTTGGCTTGTCCCTTGTTATCAAACATTGGGGAGTAAGCCAAAATTTCCATCCCTGGTTGATCCATGGCCGGGTCGCCATGCCATTCCCAGCCCACCATGCCTTTGATTGTATCGCCTTCTTCTATACCTGTGCCTTCATACAGCCAGTGTTCGTGGGTACGGCAGTTCCAGTCACCTCCGCCGATCATGCCAGGTAGAAACCGTCCACCCATGAGAGGCGCCGCATTCGGCCCTGCCTGAACATCGGATTTTTTACCTGTCACCTTCTCATACTGCCTGGCAGTTTCCTCGCCGACGAAATAGCTATCGAGGCGGAAGACCCGGTGAGGCTGCCCCTCTGCCGAGGGTAGCAAAGGACCCTCACCCCAAACCGAATTTCCACACAGGAAGGCAAGGTTTACACCGGCATCCCGGGCCGCACTGACATCGTCATACATCTTCCGTGTCCAATACTCGTCATGGCCCACCGAGATGAAGCCTTTCGCACGTATCAGGCTCTCCAGTCCCTGAACATGCACATCCACATTCGATAGGTAGGACACATCATAACCTTCCTTCTCCATCCAATAGGAAAGGGGAAATTCCCAGAGAAGAAATTCACCCGAACCTACAGAGGAGGGCCTGTCCACCAGGTGATCCTGACAGAAATTGGCGTAGGGACGATCGAAACTCACCCACCCTCTTTTTCCGGTGAGCCATTTTTTCCTTCCATTGGGATTGTAGACCTCATTGTCGGCGTGATAAAGGGACCACCGGTCATCGGGCCAGCTGTTGTATGTTTGCCAGGTCAGGTCGCTGCACTGGAAAAGCAGGTCACAGGGCCGGTCGTCACGCACGATGAAGATGACGTAACTCTGCAGCCCATCCTTGTTGGCAGTGAGCCTGCTCTGGTAGACATCGCGCAGGGTCCTGGCGCTCAATTTGCCGAGATAGACACCGCTCACCCAGTCGTCGGGAATGACAAATTCCACCGAGGCCTCCCATTTGCATTCACGAAGGCGGTTTTCCCCAACGGGAGGATCAGGCTGAATCTTGCCCTGTAGTGAATCAAAACGCATCATGCTGCGCCCACCGTCGCCGCCATAGTAGCCGGTACGGAAAATTTCCAGGCTGTATTCGGTCACCGGATTGGTGCTCACCATTATCCTGAGCGTATCTCCGGCCTGCACACTCGGCTCTGAACAGTAGCCCTCGATGCGCGGAGAACGCCACCAGGTATCCGGGTCGATGTAAGTGTTGGTCAGCATCCAATCCCGGGTCCCGGGTTTGGCATTTTCAAGCTGGATGATATTCTGGGTCTTTTTCTGACTGAGTAAGTCAGGAAAGACCATGAATAGGAGTGTAGCCGAAACAATGATGAGCTTTTTCATTCTCGTGGATTTATCGGTTTTGTATCTAGTACGTTTTCAGAACAACTGGAGAAAGGATTACATCCATCCCATTTCACCCTTATAAAGATAATAAATTGATTACATTGGTCAATATCCGTGATCATTTTAATCATTCATTCTGAGATTTCATCCTGTGATCCGGGGAAATCACTAATTTTATATCCCATTACAAACCATGGTGAGAATGCGTTTGCCCTTGATCCATCCGGCAGTTATCAGTATGCTTACAGTCATTGTTCTTAGCACGGGCTGCCATAGCAATCACAGTTCACTGACCCGGGCTGCTGGGAGAGAAGCGCTCATTGAGCCTGATTATTGCGATGTAACAGTTCCCCAAAACATTGCACCGCTGAATTTCTCCATTCTTGAAGAAGGTGGTCAATTTACCATCCGGAGTCTTCCTTCCTCAGCTAAGGGCTCCCTTGTCCTGACATCCAGGAAGGGCAATGTCCGGTTTCCACAGAAAAAATGGAGAGCTCTTCTATCGGAAAACAAGGGAAAAACCCTGAAATTTGAGATCACTGCAAAACTCGAAAACGGGGAACGAATCACTTACCTTCCCCTGTCCATTCATATATCCGAAGAATCCATTGACCCGTATGTGTGCTACCGCCTGCTGTATCCTGGATATGAATCCTGGTCCGGGATGCGGATTGTTCAAAGGTCATTGGAAGATTTCAGCGAATCGAACGTGGTTGAAAACCAGCTCATTGAGGGGAACTGCATAAATTGCCACACCTTCCTGAACCAGGATCCTGAGGAATTCCTGATCCATGTACGCGGGTCACTATACGGCACTTATTTTGTGGATGGCAAGGACATCACCCGTAGAAACCTGCGAACAGAAAACATGGCGGCCAATGCTGTCTATCCGGCCTGGCATCCGGAAGGAAGGTATGTGGTATTCTCGTCCAATGAGGTGCTTCAGGTCATTCACATGCTCCCGGGGAATAGAAATGAGTTTTATGACAGGGCTTCTAAAATGGTCATTTTTGATTCGCATCTGAATACCATGAAAGAAATCAGGGAGAATGACAGCATCGAATACATTGGAACATTCCCCTGCTGGTCGCCCGATGGTAAGTTCTTATATTTCTGCCGGACCGAACACCATAAGGGGGCCTTTGACCTGAGCAAACAAAAATATGACCTGGTCAGGAGGCCATTCGATCCCCTGACAGGAGTATTTGACCATGCTGAGATCGTATTGAATGCCAGGGAAATAGGTAAAAGCATGTCCCTTCCCAGCATTTCGCCGGATGGGAAATCCCTGCTGGTTGCCATGCATGCGTACGGCACTTCCCCGGTATGGCATAAAGATTCTGACCTTTACATGCTTGAGATTGATAGCGGGAAAGCCGAAAGGATGGCCCTGAATAGCACAGAAGCTGAAAGTTATCATAGCTGGTCCTCCAACGGAAAATGGATCCTGTTCAGCAGCAAAAGAGGAGATGGAAGAACAAGCAGGCCCCATATTGCCTATTTCGCTTCACCGGATGATGTGGGCAAAGCCTTTGTGCTGCCTCAAAAAGATCCAGGTCTTTATCAAAGGCTGGAACTCTCCTTCAACAGACCTGAATTTGTCACCGGCAAGATCAGGATCAAACCCCGCAACATTGCTGCTGCGGCAAAAGAAAATCCTGTTCATGCAAACTGGGCTGCCGATGAATGAGAAAAGCAATAGTCCAAAACTACTCCTGGCGCTGCTCTTTGGCATTTCACTGGTCTACTTTACCTTCTTCGGGAATGGGGTGTTTTTGTACCAGGAAAATCGTTCATTGTTCATTTTCTCCGGCGCCTATCTCAGGGAATTCCTGGGCTTTCCTGGTGGATTGTCCGAGTATATCGGAAACTTCATTCAGCAGGGATATTACTCAAGCCTGTACGGGGCATTGGTGCTTTCCCTTTTCCTGCTCCTGTTTGCTGCTTGCCTCGGAGGGATGTACAAAGCAATGTCCGGGAATAAAGGGGTCCCGCTGCCGCTCATTCTTGCCCCCTCCTGCCTCCTTCTCCTCATGCAAATGCAAAGCGACCATACGCTTCACCACAGCCTTGGATATGTGTTTGTAGCGGGCTTCACATGCTTATCCCTGTACTTCAGAAGGAAAAGGCTCAGCTTTCTTATTCCCTTGCTGTTTCCAGCCTTTGTCCATCTGACCGGTTCATATTCCCTCGTTTTCCTTGCGATTTTTATCGTCTATTGTTTGCTGCATAAAAAAGGAAGGGCGCGCTATACGCTGCCTGGTATCCTGATCATCCTTGCCTTCCTTTCCATGATGGGCTTGGAAGGATATCTGTTACACCATCCACCGGAACACTACATGGGGCAGCCACTTCCCTTCCATCGCCCGGAACATCTTCGTGCGGGTGATGTCATTTTATGCACCTACCTGATCCTGTTTCCCCTAATGGTCAGAGTAGCTGGTTCCACCAGATCCCCAGCGCTGAAAACAGAGCGGGCCACCGATGGCATTTCTTATGTCCTTCTTCTGATTACAGCAATCGTGCTGGGCGCACTATATGATCCTGAATTCGCTAAACTAAGTCGCATC
>CAZURA010000235.1:0-4976 GCA_964622985.1 uncultured Bacteroides sp.
AGTGGAAATCAAGACCAAATCGTGGCAGGAAGATGCCAAGGGGGTGGCATGGAGTTGCGATGGCAGTCCTGAATTCACACTGGATGAAATCGACAGTGAGACCAGGGGAACTGAGATCACCCTTCATCTTGATTCCGAAAGCAAGGAGTTTCTTGAGGAGAGTAAAATCAATGAACTGCTGGACAAGTATTGTAAGTTCCTACCCGTAGAAATAGCGTTTGGGAAAGAAAAAGAGTGGAAAGACGGCAAAGAGGTGGAGACCGATAAGGACCATATTGTTAATGATACCACACCTCTTTGGACACAGACTCCTTCTGAACTGAAGGATGAAGATTACAACGGATTCTACCGGAGACTGTACCCTATTTCAGAAGAGCCCCTTTTCAATATCCATCTTAATGTGGATTACCCTTTCACTCTGACAGGGATTCTCTATTTCCCACGCATTAAGAATAACATTGAGATCCAGAAGAATAAGATTCAACTCTACTGCAACCAGGTATTTGTAACCGACTCGGTGGAAGGGATCGTGCCTGAATTCCTTACCCTGTTGCATGGGGTGATCGATTCTCCGGATATTCCATTGAATGTTTCCAGGAGCTACCTGCAGAGCGATTCAAATGTAAAGAAGATCTCATCGCACATTACAAAGAAGGTGGCCGACAGGCTGGAAGAGATCTTTAAGAATGACCGGGAGCAGTTCGAGCAGAAGTGGGACGACCTGAAACTTTTCATTGAATACGGAATGATGTCGGAGGAGAAGTTTCACGATCGCGCGGAGAAGTTTGCTTTACTCAAAAATATGGAAGGCAAATATTTTACCCTTGAGGAGTATAAAGAGCTAATCAAAAATGAACAGACCGATAAGAATAAGACCCTGGTCTATCTCTATGCTACCGATAAGGCTGAGCAGTACAGCTATATTGAAGCAGCCAAGGCTAAAGGGTACGATGTGTTGTTAATGGATGGACAGTTGGATACTCACTTCCTGAACCATATGGAGACCAAGTTGGAGGATTCGAGGTTTGCCCGGGTTGATTCAGATATCATTGACAAACTGATCGACAAGGAAGAAGTGAGGGAATCCAAGCTGACCTCCGAGCAACAGGCCGATCTGACCCCCGTATTCCAGGCACATCTGCCGGGACAGGAGATGAACTATTTCGTAAGCTACGAATCGCTTTCCGAAGAGGATCATCCGGTGATGATTACCCAGAGCGAGTTTATGCGTCGGATGAAGGATATGCAAGAGATGAGCGGACAGGCTTCCATGTATGGCCATATGCCCGATTCTTATAATCTGGTTGTGAATGCCAACCATCCCCTGGTAAACCGGATCGCTGAACAGGCCGAAAAGAAACTCGGCAAGAAGCTGGAAGAGCTGCGAGGTGAGAAGAAGGGGCTCTCCGAGGAGCAACAGCTGCTTGAGAAAGCCAAAGAAGGCAAAAAAGAGGAGGAGGTACCGCAGAGCGAGAAAGACCAGATGGAAGAGGTCAATAAAAAGCTGGGTGAACTTGAGGACAAGCGTGTCGGGATGCTCAAGAAGCACGGAAAAGGCCAGAAGCTGGTGAAACAGCTGATCGATCTGGCCCTGCTTGCCAATAACCAGTTAAAAGGAGAGGACCTGGCAGCCTTCGTAAAGAGAAGCGTGGATTTAATTAAATAACTGAGGGCTTAAAACAATTGATTCTTAACCTCCTGTTTCAGGTAGTCGATGGCCACCTGAGACGGGGGGTTTTTTAGTTCAGTGAGCCGTTCCAGGATCAATTTGCCCAGGGTGGGACCGGAGGCATCGGGTTTTACTTCAGAAGCTGTGTCGTTGATCAGATTGATGATCTGATTCTTGGCCACCTTTACCTTTTCCCATGCTTCCTGGCTCACATAGGTCTGCTGGGCAATGTTGTGATCAAATTCCGACGTGACATTACTCAAGAGCTCCTGGTGAAGTTGCCTGGCACTGTATTCGGTCCGGCTGATCCGCAAGATCATTGAGTCAGGGGATATCCTTTCCAATAATAATATGATGCGTTCATAAGCTTGCAGCCTTACAGGTAGAATATCGTCGCTTATGTGCCTGTTGAACTCACTTTTTCGCCTCGCTGCTTCGTTCAGTGACCACCTCCTGATCATCACCCAGACCGTCAGAAAAACGACCAGAGCAGGTAGTGTATATTTAAGGATTTCAAGTAAACCGTCCATGTTGATTTTTTTTTGAAACTTGTTCCCTACAATATTAATGTAAATTATAACTAAAAGCGTATTTTTGATCTCTGAAATGCAATTGTCCACCATCTAAAAAAAACAACCAATGGAACAACTTTCAGCAAGAATTAATTCACTGGCCCCCTCAGCCACCATTGCCATGAACCAAAAAGGCAGGGAACTGAAGGACAAAGGAGTTGACGTAATCAACTTAAGTGTAGGAGAACCTGATTTTATCACCCCTGAACATATTCGTGAAGCTGCCAAGGAGGCTATCGACGGCAACTGGCATCACTATGCCCCCGTGGCTGGATACCCCGATTTGCTGAAAGCCATAGTGGATAAATTCAAACGAGAGAATAACCTGGATTTTAAGCCCTCCAACATCATGGTGAGCGTAGGTGCGAAACATGCACTGGCGAACGTCATGATCTGCCTGATCGATAAAGGAGAAGAGGTGATTGTTCCAGCTCCTTACTGGGTGAGTTATGCCGAACAGGTGAAAATTGCCGAAGGGGTAAATGTGATCCTGGATACTACTGTAGAAGATGAGTTTAAGATCTCCGCAAAGCAACTTGAAGATGCCATTACACCTAAGACCAAGGCACTTCTGCTTTGCTCCCCGTCAAATCCTACGGGAAGTGTCTATTCCAAGGAAGAGTTGAAAGCATTGGCCGATGTGCTGGCTAAACATCCCCAGGTTTACGTCATCGCAGACGAGATCTATGAGCATATCAATTTTGCCGGAGGTCATGAGTCCATTGCTCAGTTCGAAGAGATACGCGACCGCGTAATCATTATCAATGGAGTTTCCAAAGGCTATGCGATGACAGGATGGAGGATCGGTTATATGGCCGGGCCGGATTGGCTGGTTAAAGCATGTGGGAAGTTGCAGGGCCAGATGACTTCAGGTGCTACCTCCATTGCCATGCGTGCTGCATTAGCTGCACTGACGGGAGAGCAATCCTGTGTGAGTGAAATGCGTGATGCATTCCTGCGCAGGCGTGACCTGATCCTGGGACATATTTCCCAGATCGAAGGTGTGAAATGCCCAACCCCCGGAGGTGCTTTCTATGTGTTTCCAGACCTGAGTGCATACGTTGGAAAATCGGTGGATGGCCGCAAGATCGAAACCGACATGGACCTTTGCATATACCTGCTGGAGGTGGGACATATTGCTACGGTACCAGGATCCGCATTTGGTATGGACGGCTGCGTCAGGATATCCTACGCCAATTCGGATGAGAACCTGGAGAAGGCCATGCAGCGCCTTAAGAATGCGTTGGCAGCGTTGTCATAATACACTTACATAAACAGAATTGAAGTGAGCCATCTCGGGAAACCGGGGTGGCTTTTACTATCTGTCAGCCATGTTCAATTCAACGTAGCTAATGCTTTTTGAAATCTTGGGTGATCACGAATCGGATCCAGATCAGAGTCATTATCAATCCATTCCCTGGAAGTGTAACCCGACTCAATGGTTTGTTCAAAGTAATTAAGCGCCTCATCAATCATTCCCAGCAATGAATAGATACATGTAGCATTGTACAGTACACTCGTTTCATTTGGATCGATAGAGACCGCCTTTTTTAGCCACTGCAATGCCTCTTCAGGTTCATCAGCCTGGATAAGGTTCCCGGCACCAAGATAAAGAGCCCGGGCATCATCCGGATTCAAATCAAGATGAGATCTGACAATATCAATAGCATGCTCATTAGCTTTCTTCCATTCCTCTTCCCGATTGAGGTCCTCAAATGCAGTAGATAGGAAGAGCGCAGCTTCATAGTCCTCCGGCCGAACCAGTGTGGCCTTTTTGAATAATTCGGCGGCTCGTTCAAAATTTCCTTGCATTCTGGAGGCACGTGCGTATTGATAGTATGCCTCAAAAAGTGTAGGATCTAACTGAATGGCGGTTTCAAATTCTTTTTCGGCTTCTTTGTATTGTTTGTTTTGTGAGAGCGCAATTCCAAAGGATGAATGCGCTTCTGCCAACCCCGGACTCAATTCTAATGCCTTTTGACTCGCAGCGAGCGCACGTTCCAGATAACCTTCGGTTTTGCCAAAATAGGTATAATGTTGTGTGTAGCTGTCAGCAAGGCCACAGTAAGCTAAAGTATATGCTGAATCTAGTTGAATGGCTTTGGAAAACAGATCGATGGCGTATTTTGTTGAACTGCGATGTGCTTGATGATAATATTCACGACCCTTTACATAGAAGTCGTAAGCTTGAACGTTCTCTGTTGTGACCTTCTCTAATTGCTGTTTTTCTTTAACGCTGAGTTTGATCTCCAAAGCCTGCACAATACTCTTTGCTATTTCATTTTGAATGGCGAATACATCCTGGATATCTCTGTCATACCGTTCCGACCATAAGCTGAAACCATCCTCCACATTTATTAGCTGTGCAGTGATCCTCAGTTTCTCTCCTGCCTTTCTGACACTACCCTCCAGTATGGTATGTACTCCTAACTTTAGTCCGATTTCGCGTATATCCTGATCTTTATTTTTATAGGAAAAACTTGAAGTTCTTGCAACAACACGTAATTCTTCCAGATGTGTAAGATCATTAAGAATATCCTCTGAAATGCCATAACAGAAATAATCCTGTTCCTCTTCACCACTCACATTTGTAAAAGGAAGAACGGCAATTGACCTAGCGCTGGTTTTCATCGTGTCAGCTGAACTGGTGCTCGTCTCTTTTTCCGACTTATTGATTTGCGGATGTAAGAATTGATTAAAAATGAGCAGAATGATTGCGATCGATAATAATACAA
>CAZURA010000236.1:0-4921 GCA_964622985.1 uncultured Bacteroides sp.
GTCAATACCACATATCATGTCAGGGCTTACGCAACAGATATGAATGGCACCGCTTACGGCAAGGTAAAATCATTCACCACTGTTATCCGGGTACCAACGGTCCAAACAACAGCCGTATCAGAGATTACATTTAACTCAGCTAAGTCAGGTGGAATAGTCTCAGATGATGGGGGCTCAGAAGTTACAGCTCGTGGTGTCTGCTGGGATACCACTTCAACTCCAACGGTAAATGGGAATCATTCAACCGATGGAAGTGGAACAGGAAGCTATACGAGTGCATTAACAGGTCTTCTTTGTGAAAAGACTTATTATGTAAGAGCATATGCAACAAATGCATCTGGCACAGGTTATGGAGATACAATTAGTTTCACTACACAAAAATGTATCCCTGTAGTAAGTACTGGTTCAGTCAGTTTTATTACCGAAACTTCTGCACAGGGTGGAGGCAATGTGACTTCCGATGGAGGAGCAACGGTGACTAAGAAGGGGATATGCTGGAGTACGTTACAGAATCCGACCATTTCAGACAGTTTTACCTCAGATGGAAGCGGTACAGGTAGCTATTCCAGTCTAATAACCGGATTGACCTGTGGTACAACATATTTTGTAAGAGCTTATGCTACCAATTCATCAGGTACTGCCTATGGCAATCAGATTAGCTTCACAACAAATCAATGTACTTATGATCTACCAACTGTTTCAACTCTTGAAATAACAGATATTACTGATGTCTCAGCTCAGGGAGGAGGAGAAGTAATATCAGATGGTGGAGCTAATGTTACAGCTCGAGGTGTGTGTTGGAGCAATTCCTCAAACCCAACCACTTCAGAAAATACCACAAATAATGGAGCTGGGATAGGGAGCTTTACAAGCTCTTTGATCGGGCTTTCACCCAATACCACCTATTATGTAAGATCATATGCAACAAACATTCTCGGTACACAGTATGGGCCCGAGGTAAGTTTTAAAACATATAATGGGACGATAACAGATTATAACGGTAATACTTATTGGACGATAGTTATTGGATCTCAAACATGGATGGCGGAAAACCTGAAAGTCACTCATTATTCTAATGGGACTGAAATTCCTTTAATTGAAAGCCCTTCATCGTGGAATGCATTGGGCGTTACTGATAAAGCATATTGCTTTTATGAAAACAGCTTGTTTAACAGAGATATCTATGGGGCGCTATACACCTGGGCGGCTGCAATGAATGGTGCGGGAAGCAGTACTGCTAATCCTAGTGGTGTTCAGGGTGTATGTCCCTCCGGCTGGCATCTGCCAAGCGATAGTGAATGGATTGAATTAACCAACTATCTCGGTGGTTCAAACATTGCAGGCGGTAAACTGAAAGAAACTGGAACAACACATTGGAATAGTCCGAATACAGGGGCAACCAATGAAAGTGGTTTTACCGCCCTTCCCGGCGGTCTCCGCTACGGCAGTGGCACTTTCACCGATGTTGGTTTCGGCACCGATTTCTGGACGGCTTCAGATATCGAAGGTACTAACGCCTGGATTCGCAACATTCTCTATGACAGGGCAGTAGTAAACCGAGTAGGCAATTACATGGGTAGTGGAGTCTCGGTCCGTTGTGTCAGGGATGATTGAGTATTTTACTCCGCACTCTGGTACTCATTACGTCTAAATCGGTGGAAAAGAAAAAATCCTGTATTCAGGACTGGTTTACAGGACTTTGCGTTTTTTTTGGTTGGAATACTAGCGGAGGAAGAGGGATTACTATCGTGATCCAATAGGAAAGGCCCTGTAAAAATTTCTTTACAAGGCACCACTAATTGTTTATTTACCAAAAGCTTTATATCAAATCGTTCCGTTGTGACGGAACATGATTGATATACCATCCTTCTTGGATGGTTGTTCTTTATGGCTCATAAAGTCAAAGTTTGACAACCCTTTCTGTCCAAACGAAATCCTTCAACCTGATTTGAAGATAATAGACTCCTTTCTCAAAGGGTGAAAGATCTATCTGACATGGGGATGTTTCCAACGTAGTCTTAAAAATCAATGTACCATTACATGAAGACATTTCAAGCGAATATTGACCATTCTTATCAGTATCAATGATCATCAGATCGCTTGCTGGATTCGGGTAAATGGATATGTTTCTTTTACTTGATCTCTTAACAACTGATGGATTTATTGAGATATGCAGTTTTGCCGTATCACTCATGCAACCCATTGCAGATTCAGCAATTACTGAAATAAGTCCATGATTTCCAGATCCCCATTGTATATTTACGACATGAGTACCTTGACCCGAAATCACGTTACCTCCTTTAACTATCCAGTAAAATATATGGGTTGCATGATCTTCTACCGAATACGTGTAAATATGGGAAACATCCACTTTATCCGCTCCTGTAACCTCACTGATAGCTGTTTTTTCCGGATCAACAAGTTCTATACTATCTGTTGCGATACAATCATTTCCGTCCACTACAGTTATCATATAATTGCCCGCAGGAAGACCTGATATTGAATCTGCCTTAGATTCATCGAACCATATGAATTGATAGGGTTCAATCCCTCCTGAAACATCAAGCACTATATATCCATTTGAATCTCCTTTACATGACGGCTCAGAGATGACTTTTTGTAAAAGGATTGGCTTTGGTGCTGAGACTTCAATTAATTCAGATTTGGCGCATCCTAACGAATCACTTATCTCTACCGTATAATTCCCAGGAGCCAGATTGTGAATGTCTTTTGCTGCAGAACCATTGGACCATGTATAAGTAAATTCAGGGTAATACCCCCCAACTTCTATTTCAATTTTGCCATCATCAGATTCCGAGCAAGTTGCATCAGTTACATGGTAGGAAATAATGATGTTTGCGGAGTCACAATAGTTAACTGGTGATGATTTTTCGGTGATCAACTCAATACCGTTGCCTACTCCCAAATTTCTTGAATATTGCCTGTCCGAGGCGTTGTTCCAATGTTCGAATACACCCAGGCTGCCAATAGGTGTGCCGTCTCCTTCTGGATCATATTCGATGTCCTGGGGCCAATAGTTGCTGCTGGCGCACTGTGACAGGTGATCGGCGATCTCTTCCTTGAACTGGATCGGATAACTGTTCTTGGATGAATCGGTAAGGTATTCATGGAAAAGCACATCGTAACATACCGATTCCAGGGCAACGGGATCCTGACTAACTAATATGGAGTTTGGATAGTCATTGTTGAAAGGATCTGATTTGAACTTTTTGATCCATCCTTGCCAGCTCTCTCCTCCCCAGATTCCGTCAATGATGTAAATCAATCCCTTCCCTCCGGTCTGCTCGTGTCCCATATAATCAACCGTATGCCGGTATTTACCCATACCTCGGCTATTCTTAGCCAGACTGTAATGCATCTTTATGGCATACTGTCCTTTTGGATCATCCCCTTTTTCAAGGAAAGAACCCTGATGATTTTTGGCGATCATTGTGATGCCTCCTTCATCATGGGATTTCAGACAAGGGATATTAATCACATATGCAGCGTCCAGGAACTGCTGAGGCAAAGTGGATTTAATAACCTTGTCACTGAATACCAGGACTTCCTCCGAGGAAGGAACTGTCTGGTGAACTCCATTACCTCCTTTTCCATCCACGTATTTTACTTCAGGGAATCTGGACTGCACCAGCTCCTTATATTCTGACCGGAAGTCACGGTAAGGATCACCCATCGTAATGTCCTGCTGAGCAACACCGACCACATTTACTAACTGTTCCAGTAAGGCATTGAGCAACTGAGGGGTGGCATCCATCCTCGAAGGCCTTTCGTAGGTACTGGCAATTTGATTGGTAAGGTTGATCTTGAAGGCTATCTTTTCACCAGAAGTATATCCAACATCACCTCTGGAATGTGAACGATTAAATGACCTAAAGATTTCATTCCATGCATCATAAAGGTCATTGCTGCCTGTGTATTTTGTTATGGCCAGTGCCAGCATGTTGTAGATAACACCCTCATCGGCATTGTCATCACTATACCAGAAATCATTGCTGCCATTTTCCGGGATATAGTATTCATTTGTAGCACTTGGATCGCGTATCCAAACCACCCGGCCGGGATTCAACCCCTTTGCCTCCCCGATGGGTTGGTTAGAGGGAACCGGGAAAGTGTAGTCGGTGGGAGAGGGGATACCGGCGATGGTCTTCGTGCTGTGCTGCAAAAAGAACAGGGCAAAACCCGATAGTGACAGCAAAAGAAACAGGGAACCTGCCAGGTACCTTGATTTTTGGATGGATTGACGGAATTTCTTAAATGAAAACCATGAAGTGCTGATCCCCAGCAAGTAAATGATAAACGTTGACATGAATGGTGCTGCAGACTTCATGCATGGATAACTTGCACGGGAAGGTTTTGGGATCACTCTGACAAGGAACCAGACTGTTGATGAGATCCCAATAATGATAAAAATGATTATATATGGAATCCTGATACTCTTCAAATTGCTGTATAGCTTATGAAACCTGTCAGGAATTCGTCCTTCTCTTTTCATGTTGGGGTACCT
The DNA here is from genome assembly GCA_964622985.1 of uncultured Bacteroides sp. Lineage (GTDB taxonomy): Bacteria > Bacteroidota > Bacteroidia > Bacteroidales. Next base: position 4,526 of record CAZURA010000236.1, read on the forward strand.
GGATTATTAAAACAACATCTTTCCACAGTGCTGAAAGTTAATGAATTGACTCAACTATCACAATTACGCTCCTCATTATAGAATAACTTCTTTAAAATAATATAGCGGATTTGAAGGTGGAATTACTTCATGATCCCAGGAAGGGATTACTGTCGTGATCCACAATGGGAGTCCCAGCACAACTGATCAAAACCATTACTCACTTCGTTCGCAATGATTTTTTATTTTGGCACAACCCTCATTCATGCAAGCATGACTCGGGCTGCACCAAAATAAAAACCCGAACACTTGCGTGTCCGGGCTTTGATTAGTTGTGCGGAGGAAGAGGGATTCGAACCCCCGGTCCGCGTGAACGGACAACGGTTTTCAAGACCGCCGCATTCGACCACTCTGCCA
>CAZURA010000237.1:0-4918 GCA_964622985.1 uncultured Bacteroides sp.
GGTGGCAGCCATCTTGCTACACAGAGCTATAGGCCCCCATCTTACTTGCATCTTTGTGGATAATGGATTGTTAAGGAAAAATGAATTCAGTACCGTGCTGGAATCCTATAAGGAATTGGGGTTAAATGTAATAGGTATTGATGCCAGTGATAAGTTTATATCCGATCTGGAAGGGATCACCGATCCTGAAGCGAAGAGAAAGAGCATCGGAAAGAACTTTATAGAAGTCTTCGAGCAGGAAGCAAAAAAACTGGAAAATGTGTCCTGGCTGGGACAGGGTACCATCTATCCCGACGTGATCGAATCGGTCTCTGTGAACGGTCCCTCTGTAACCATCAAATCCCATCACAATGTAGGGGGCCTGCCAGAGAAGATGCATTTGAAGGTGGTTGAACCTTTGAGGCTTCTTTTTAAAGATGAGGTACGACGGGTGGGCAAAGCCATGAGAATTCCATCATCCTTCCTGAAAAGGCATCCGTTTCCCGGTCCCGGTCTGGGTATCCGGATACTGGGGGAGATTACTCGCGAAAAAATACGACTGGTGCAGGAGGCAGACGACATTTATATCTCCACCCTGAAAAAATTCGGATTGTATGACCGGATCTGGCAAGCCGGCGCTATCCTCCTTCCTGTACAGTCAGTAGGAGTAATGGGAGATGAACGCACCTACGAATATGTGGTGGCTTTACGGGCAGTGACATCGACAGATGGAATGACAGCCGACTGGGGACATTTACCTCATGAGGTGCTCAGTCGCATTTCCAATGATATCATCAATAAAGTTCGGGGCATCAACCGGGTGGTTTATGATATCAGTTCAAAACCTCCTGCTACCATTGAATGGGAGTAGATCTTTACAATTGACTTCGGATGGGCAACTTTTTCATCCGGTGGTGGTTATTATTAGTGAACCATAACTGAAATACAATGGATCGAGTAAAAATACTGGTAAGCATCTCACTGATAGTACTGACTGCAATGGTCACTCAGGCACAGTGGACTTCTGAGTCAATGAAGCTGGCTCAGGTGATGGATAAGGTAAGCCGGTTTTATGTGGATTCAGTAGATGATGGAGAGGTAGTGGAAAATACCATTGTACATATGTTACATGAGCTCGATCCCCATTCCTCTTACTTAAGCAAGGAGGAGTTGAAGCAATTGAGCGAGCAACTCGAAGGTGAATTTGAAGGGATTGGGGTAAGCTTCAATGTCCTGGATGATACCATATATATTATCAGGGCCATTTCAGGTGGACCCTCCGAGAAGGTGGGAATACAGGCAGGTGATAGAATCATCAAGGTGGACGGGGAGATCGTTGCCGGCACAGGGATTACTACAAGAGGCGTGCAGAAGCTCTTGAAAGGTCCCAAAGGAACCCGGGTGGATGTATCTGTCAAACGGCGATATGAGAATGAGCTGCTTGATTTTACCATTACCAGGGATAAAATACCTGTATTTAGCCTGGATGCTTCCTACATGATAAATAGTAAGATCGGGTATGTAAAACTGGCCAGGTTCTCCCATACAACTATTGAAGAATTTGAAAAAGCGGTAATGGAGTTGAAGCTGGAGGGGATGGAGGACCTGATCCTCGACCTTTCTGGCAATGGCGGTGGCTGGCTTCCGGTAGCTGTGGAATTGGCCGATCACTTCCTTTCCGGGAACAAGGAGATAGTGAGAACTGAAGGAACCAAGGTCCCTGACCGGACCTATAAATCCAGGAAATCAGGCCTATTTGAAGAAGGGAACCTGGTCATCATGATCGATGGTAATTCAGCTTCAGCAAGTGAGATAGTGAGTGGGGCTGTACAGGATTGGGATCGTGGAGTGATTGTGGGCAGACGATCTTTTGGGAAAGGATTGGTTCAGCAACCGTTCTATTTGAGTGATGGTTCGATGATCCGGCTCACGGTGGCCCGATATTACACTCCCACCGGAAGGCTCATCCAGAAACCTTACGACAATGGATACGAAGAGTACGCGCTGGATTTGATCACCAGGTATAATAAAGGGGAATTATCCAGTGCAGACAGCATAGAGTTTCCCGAGTCTCAGAGGTACAATACCCTGTCTCTCAACCGAACCGTTTATGGCGGAGGTGGAATTATGCCCGATTACTTTGTACCTGTAGATACCTCGGCATACTCTGACTACTATCGCAGACTTATCAGCAGAGGTATATTATACAGATACACATTACAATACATAGACACTCAACGTAGCACCGTATTGAAAGAGTATCCTGACTTTCGTACATACCTCAGTCACTTTGAGGCCACAGAGGAGCAACTGAACGATCTTGTAGCCTTTGCAAGGAAAGAGAAACTGGAATTTGTTGAGGAGGAATGGACCGTATCAAAGGAACAGATCGGACTCCTGCTAAAAGGGTACATGGCCAGGGATCTATATGGGCTGGGCCGTTTCTTTGAAGTGCTAAATCCCTCCAATGAGGTGTATAATAAAGCGGTGGAAATTCTTGAAAATCCTACCCTGCACCGGCAGAAACTGGCCAAAGTTGAATCTTAATGGTCTCCTGGTTAACTGATCATTATGTTGAAGTGCTGGGTGTAATTATCAGCATCATTTACCTCTTCTTCAGTATCCGTCAGAATATTCTTTTATGGCCCACCGGGATCCTTAGTGCACTATTATATATGATCGTGTTCTACCAGTCCAAGTTTTATGCCGATATGGGATTAAATGGGTACTACTTTATAATAAGTATATACGGATGGATCGTCTGGAAAAAGGGGGGGAGTAAAAACGGGAAGGATATGCCTGTAAGCAGAATCGGTGCAAAGCTGGCTATGGTTCTGTTGGTGATCACCACTGCTGCTTTTTTCGGAATTGGAGTCCTGCTGGACAGGTTTACCGATTCACCTATCCCGTACTGGGATGCTCTTACCACAGCAGTAAGCTTCACAGCAACCTGGATGCTAGCCAGAAAGATGCTGGAACACTGGATCTTATGGATTGTAGTAGATGCCATTTCCATGGGTTTGTATTTTTACAGAGAACTATATCCCACCCTCATACTTTTTGCTATATATACTACCATGGCAGTTGTAGGATTTATCGAATGGAAGAAATCTTATACTCGCACAGTGCCATGAAAAGAATTCTGATCACAGGCCCTGAGTCAACCGGTAAAACCCAATTGTCCCGTGAGCTTGCTCTTTTTTATGGAGGAGCTTACGTATGCGAGTATGCACGTGAGTACATTCTGAACCTGGGAAGGCCATACGAATACAGGGATGTAGTGCATGTGGCTGAGCAACAGGTTCGGGAATACAAGGAATCGAATCCCTCGCAAGAATGGTTGTTTTTTGATACATGGCTAATTGTAACCAAGGTATGGTTTGAAGTGGTATATGGAAGGTGTCCGGAGTGGTTGGAAGATGAAATAAGCAAGGCTGATTTTGACCTGGTACTGGTATGTGACATTGACATTCCCTGGTATCCCGATCCTGTAAGAGAGAATGGGGGAGAGAGAAGAGAAGAGTTGTTGAGACGATATAAAGAAGAACTGGACAAGTTTGGTATGGAATGGGTAGTGGTAACAGGTTCAGGGCAAAATCGAATTGAACATGCAAAACAATTGATTAACCGTAAGATGAAATATGGCACATTCTGAAAAATTCCATGCGAAAACCCTTAAGGGTCTGGAGCCCCTGCTGGCAGATGAATTACATGCCCTTGGAGCCGAGAGAACAGAGGTAGTAAATCGTGGAGTCAACTTTTTTGGAGGCCGTGCTCTCCTATACAAGGTCAACCTGGCATCCAGGTTATCACTCCGTGTGTTGCTTCCCATCATGCGGTTCGAGGCCAGCGATATGGAGATGTTATATAAACGGATTAAGCGATATGACTGGTCAAAATACCTGGATAATAGAATGACTTTTGCCATCGATCCAGTCGTTCATTCCCCATATTTCAGGAATAGTCAATTCGTGGCCCAGAAGGTGAAAGATGCCATTGCAGACCGTTTCAGAGAATTGACTCACCTGCGTCCATCGGTAAACAGAGAACACCCCGATCTATTAATCAACGTTCATATTTCCGGCAAGAGAATCACGCTATCACTGGATAGCTCAGGGGGATCATTACATAAACGAGGATACAGAACAGGAGCATTTGATGCTCCTCTAAATGAGGTGCTTGCAGCAGGCATGATCATGATTACCGGATGGTGCGGAGAAACCCATTTTCTCGATCCCATGTGTGGATCAGGCACCCTGGTCATTGAGGCAGCTATGATAGCTGCCGGGATACCTCCCGGAATATTCCGCAAGCAGTATGGGTTTGAAAACTGGAAGGATTTTGACAGGGAGCTGCTGGAGCATGTGGCGAACAGTCTTCCAAGGGAAAGAGAAGTAAAAGTGCCTATCGTGGCAAGAGACGTGGATCCAAAAGCAGTGGAGTTAGCCCGTCTACAGGTTAAGGCAATGGATCTCTCCAGACTGGTAACTGTTGAGGAGGGGGATTTTGCAGAGTCTGAGATGCTAAAAGAAGGAACTACCCTAATAATGAATCCCCCCTACGGTGAACGGATGAAACCGGAGGATATCGAATCGCTCTATAGTATGATAGGAACTACCCTGAAACACAAGTATCCCGGAACGGATGCCTGGATCTTCTCATCCAACAAGAAAGCCCTGGGTAGACTGGGTTTAAAACCTGCCAGTAAACGTGTGTTATACAATGGTTCTCTTGAGTGCACTTTTGCGCATTATAAGACTTTCAAAGGAAGCTGGAAGGATCATAAAACCCTTGAAAAGCAATGAGTATCTGTCGGTCAAAGAAATTAACTCATTGTTAAAAAAAATCTTGGTTTTGATGGATTTTTTTGCGAGAGGCATTATATTTTACTGGGGTATGCACATGTTACATACGTTTAATTAATTTATATTCAACAGGT
>CAZURA010000238.1:0-4912 GCA_964622985.1 uncultured Bacteroides sp.
TTCATCGTACTTGACTCAGATTCTATGTTTTCGCCTTCTATAACGACGATAAGCATATTATTTTCTGACACAGGAACCTCACAGCCACTTATGGATTCTATTTCAGTGATCACACTTTCTGCCGCTTCTTCTGCAGCCATTACAATAAGGCTTGAAATATTCATAGGCGTAGGCTTAAACTCCTTCTTCCAGTTTATCTTTCAGATTGGATTTCTCCAATCCGTACTCTTCTCTGAATTCAGGGGTGAATAAATTCTCAATGTTAATAGTCACCCGGGTTTGAGGAACATGGCATTGGGAACAATTGAAATAGGCATGGTTTGGCTCGTCCAGCTCCTGAATGTGTATTTGGCTTTCATCTTCAAATTCCAGTACACCATCCGCTTCTACCATCACAGGACGCAGGTCCGTGTAATGAGTATCAGGTAGTTTTACAGCACCGGTCTCCTCGGCTTTTTCAGGAAGATGACAGGAGAAACAAATGTTATTATCCATCTTGATTGGAAAAAATCCAACTGTCGTGTGCGGGATCAGCGGAGGTGCATTTTCAAATGCTCTCTCAAACGTTTCAGCCTCTCCCGGTTTGGCATCCCCGTACCGGGCCTTCGATTTAAGATTCGTATCTTCCGACTTTACATCTGCCGTAATAATACCCAGCTGTTCATCCTCAATGATTTCGTTTGTTTTCTTATGACTGCATCCAAGTGTGATTGCAACCAGTGGTATAAGGAAAAGATATGTATTCTTCATGGTCTTATTTTTTACGAATCATAGAGTTTCCAAGTGAAATTTTCAAAGCCTTATCGTCACAAACCTCTATGCATCTGGAGCAGTTGGTGCATTCCGATGAGGAGATAATACCGGACTTAATGTTTATAATATTCAATACCTGATGCTCGGGGCATACTTCGAAGCATTTGCCACAATCGGTACATTTTTCTGAATCGTGGCGAATCTTGATCAGGGCAAACTTCCCAATCAAAGCGTACGAGGCACCTATTGGACACAGATGTCCACACCAGCCGTTTCGCAATAAAGCAAGATCAAATAGAAAAACTACCGCAATAATTGCCCATCCTCCTCCCATCCCGAAAATGATACCCCGGTGAAGTGTTGATACCGGACTAATTGCTTCAAATGCTGGTGTGGAAAGGAAAAAGGATAAGATGATTCCAAGTATCAATATTCCATACCGTATGTTCCTGGGAAGTATATAATGGTTATTCAACTGCAGCTTTTTGTTTATGAAAATTGCAGAATCGGTAATCATGTTCATGGGACAAACCCAGGAGCAGAACATCCTTCCGAAAACAAGGCCATATAGCAGAAGAATGATAGCAGCTCCGATAAGTGCATCCGTGGCAACCATGAAGCCTGTAGCCATAATCTGAACCACAGCATACGGATCACTTAACGGAATTGTTGAAAATAACCTGGCGGAACTGAAGTTCCCTTTTAATACATTCCATCCAAAGGCATTGCCGCCAAAGAACAAGAACAGCAGGCTAATTTGCAGCAATCGCCTTAACAAAAGGTAACGGTATCTGAATATTAATTTCATTCTACAAATAGATCGTTGGTATCATTCAGATAGTCAATGGTGGACTCAATATCATCATCTTTATCTTCTGACTTATCCGTTTTTTTGTTTATGCGCAATTCATCATTTTCGTCCCAGCTTTTTATATAATGATTACCCACTTCTCCCATCGCAAGCTCTCTTGGTAATATATGAATAGCTGATTTTTCAACCACACATGTATGCTCGCAAATTCCACAACCTGTACAAATATCACTGTTGACAACAGGCTTAATATTCGCATGTTTTCCTGTTTGAATATTGCTTTCATATTCCAGTACAATGGCTGAATCCATTAACGGACAAGCCCTGTAGCATGCATCACACTGTATTCCCCAATAGGCAATACACGATTCACGATGAATAACGGCCAGTCCTATCTTTGCGTTATTGATACTTGGTATATGATCTTCCCCTGACAGGTTTTTTAAGTCCAGTGCACCGGAGGGACATGCATCTGTGCAAGGATAGTCAGTGCACATATAACAGGGGATGGACCTGGGCTCGAAATAGGGAGTTCCAATACCTTTGTTGTCGGACACGGTAGCAAGTAAAAGCGTATCATATGGACAGGCTTCGACACATTGCCCGCATCGGATACATGCTTTTTGAAATGACTCTGTATCGAGGGCTCCCGGCGGTCGCAAGGTGATATCTTCTGCCCTGATCTCTGTAATGGCAGCTCCCCAGAGTAAGCCTCCGCCTCCTGCCGCTACAGTACCTTTGATCATTTTCTTTATAAGATCTCTCCTTGTGCTCATCTACTCAGCTTTATAAATGTTGACTGCACATTTTTTGAAATCGGTCTCTTTGGATATGGGACACGTAGCATCCAGGCAAACCTTATTGATAAATACTTTCTCATCAAACCAGGGTACATAGACAAGCCCACGTGGAGTTCTGTTTCTTCCCCGGGTTTCGACATGCGCCTTGACTTTTCCTCGTCTGGATTCAACCCAGACCAGGTCGCCCTGTATGAACCCTCCTTCAGATGCATCTTTTGGGTGCATATAACAAAGGGCTTCAGGAACAGCGCGATACAACTCTGGCACTCTCATTGTCATAGTCCCACTATGCCAGTGTTCAAGCACTCTTCCTGTACATAGCCAGTAAGGATAATCACTATTCGGGATTTCCGGTGGCTCAACGTATGGCCTGAAGAATATCTTGGCTTTGTTTGATAAATCGAACATCCCACGGTTTGGATCCGGTTTCACCAGATTTCCCTGGGGAATGGATTTCATAGCGCCTCCATAAAATGCAAAATCGCCATGATCCGCATCGGCTGCGTAAGGATCATATTTGGCATTGAAACGCCATAGTGTCTCTTTCCCATTTACTACAGGCCATTTAAGGCCTCTGCATTTATGGTAAGTATCAAAATCTGCCAGGTCGTGCTGGTGGCCCAATCCGAATTTCCGATACTCCTCCCACAAATATTTCTGAAGGAAAAAACCATATCCTTTGAAGGAAGAATCACTGCCATCCAGCACGTCTCTTCGGTCGCCTTCCACCTCCGTATTCAGCGTATCAGCACCTATTGGATCTGGCCACTGATATGATTTAGCCTCTTCATTAGCGAATAATACATCATACAGGCTATCTGTTAATTTATAGCCCATGTTTTGTGCTTCTTCAAGTACATCCGGCAAGCCTCCATCAAGTCCTGGAATCTCCTGTGCTCCCCATACTTCCCGAATTTGAAATCGCTTGGCCAACTCTGTGAATTGCCAGATGTCAGGCATGGCATCCCCAACCGGGGTAACCTGTTGTTTCCAGTGCTGTGTTCTTCGTTCGGCATTTCCATAGGATCCCCACTTTTCGAAGATCATAGCCGATGGCAGTATCAGATCAGAAACTTTGGCTGATATGCCCGGATACCCATCACTGCATACAATGAAGTTATCCATTTTCCTTGCAGCCTTGATCCAATGGTTTGCATTGGCTGAGTTCTGATAGGGATTGCAAACATTGATCCATGCAAATTTTATCTTGCCATCTTCTATATCCCGATGGATTTTCATCACGTGAGAGCCCACCTTGGGATTAAGGGTTCCGGAAGGAATTTTCCAGAGTTCTTCAGATAGTTTACGGTGCTTTGGATTTGCTACCACCATGTCGGCGGGTAACCGATGTGCAAAAGTACCCACCTCACGAGCGGTACCACAGGCAGATGGTTGTCCGGTAAGGCTGAAAGCTCCATCACCGGGTTTTGACTGTTTCCCGAGTAAAAGGTGCACCATATATGCCTGTTCATTGACCCAGGACCCCCTGGTGTGCTGATTGAATCCCATGGTCCAATAGGATACTACCTTTCTTCCCTTTTCAATGTAGTATTCTGCCAGCTGTTTCAGCTTTGCCTTGAACTGATCCATATCCTCCTCTTCGTCCCCCCTGGCCACTTCAGCTACAAAATCGAGTGTGTAGGGTTCGAGGGCTTTCTTAAATTCTTCGAATGAAATTTTCCAGTGCTTTCCTGCTGTCGCCCGGTTTTTCATTTCCATGGTATCTCCTGGCTTATAACCCAGATAGGAGAGAGATCTCCCTTCTGCATCACCAAGGACTTTCTTTAATTCATGCCGTACTGTTTCCTTCTCCTTGTCGGTGAAATTTGGATGGTCGGGCGTTCTCATTCCATAACCAATATCAACAACACCTGTGGCAAATACAGTATTATTATTTACAAAATCCCAATCTATAGCCTCGGGTGAGTTATATACAATTTCACGCGCAATATAATTCCAGATAGCCAGGTCGGTATTTGGTTTGAAAATGATCTCAATATCAGCCAGGTCGGAAGTACGGTTTGTATATGTTGAAAGGTTTATGACTTTTACCCTTTCGGGGGATGAAAGCTTATTGACGGTAGCTCTCGACCACAGGATCGGATGCATTTCTGCCATATTTGCTCCCCAGGAAATAATGGTGTCGGTCAGTTCTATATCATCGTAATTTCCTGCAGGTTCGTCGATTCCAAAGGTTTGAATAAATCCAACTACAGCTGAGGCCATGCAGTGCCTGGCATTCGGGTCAATATTATTTGAGCGGAATCCGGCTTTCATTAATTTGGCAGCGGCATATCCTTCCTGTATGGTGTATTGTCCGGAACTGAAGATTCCAATACCTGTAGGCCCCAACTCTCTCAGGGCCTTTTTCATATGCTTCTCCATCTCATCGAAGGCCCTCTTCCAGCTTACAGGTTTAAATCCACCTGTTTTACTGAAATCACCGTTCTCATCTACCCTTAATAGAGGTTTCTTCAGGCGGTCCGCACCATACATTATTTTTGCATTGAAATAGCTGTATATTCCGGAGCAAGCTGACCCCCTATTC
>CAZURA010000239.1:0-4827 GCA_964622985.1 uncultured Bacteroides sp.
GGATTTCTCCTGCAAGATGGCGGCATCTGTGGCCCATCTCACCGGGAAGCAGGGTGTATTTACGGAAAGTTTTGCCCTGTCACAGAATGCCACTCTGCCCCGGGTAAAAGGTGTCGCTGCCTGGCAATTTGCCACTGGCGTCACTCATATGAGTACCTACAGTGTCCAGAGAAGACTGAGTTCAGAGGAATATGCCTCCTTTTCAGATTTTGCCGGCCGCCTGGCCTTGCTCTGCAGATGGGGTTTGCCCGTCTCGGATGTGGCTGTTCTGGTGCCCGAGGCATCTGTATGGGCCTCCTATAATCCTCCAGACGGAGGTTTATTCCCTCACTATATCCAGTGCAATCCGGATGCAGTGCATATTGATCATGTATTCCGTGAGACCTGTCATCAGCTATCTGCTCATCAACGGGATTATGAGATCCTGAGTGAAGATCTTCTGCAGGAAGCACTGATCCGGGATGGGGGTCTTCAACTTGCCGGACAGAATTTTTCTTTTTTAGTGCTGCCCGAAGCACGCATGATGCAGCAGGCCACCATGGACCAGGTGAAAAAATTCGTGGAGCATGGGGGATATGTGACCTTTGTAGGTTCCCTGCCCAGTCAAAGTCCGGCGAAAGGACAGGACGAAAAGATGACTCAAACTGCGGAAGCTCTCATCGCTTCTCATAAAGATCAAGTCTACCATGCATTCAGCGTGCAGGAAATGTCCCCGCTTATCACTTGGATGGAGAGAAAGATAAGTCCAGTACTTCAGTGGAAGGGGGATCGGGGAGTTCGAATGTTGCATCGCCGAGAAGAGAGAAGGGACATATTCTTATTGGGAAATCCCGGACTCAAAGATGCCGAAGGAGAGCTTATCATCCACATAAGGGGTGAAGTTTCTATCTGGGATGCAGAGGATGGAAGCATCGAGCGTTTGGGGAGACGGAAATCGGATGAACCCATGCAAGTCGTGGTTCCGGCGGAGTCAGCCAGGTTTATTGTAATCGATTGAATAATTTATTCGCCTGGTACGTAGGGGTGAATTGCAAGTCATGTGTTCTGTAAGTAGAAACCATTAAATCGCAGAGCCATGAAAAAAGCAACAATAATCTCCATGGGATTGATTCTCAGTCTTACACTATGTTCCTTTACCTTCCCTGCACTTAAGATCAAGGTGACCAAAAGACCAGTTATACTCTATGACATCAAGGTCCATTACGGAAACGGTAGCGTGCAAGACCTGAAAACAAGAATCCATATTCCTGCGGTGGTGCATCGAGGACTATGGATCTGAGAGGCGGAAACAGGGTGATAAAAAAGGTGGTTTTCCGCTACGAAACTCAAGGAAATACAGGAAAGAGAGCCGAACTCCATCTCCTGGGAAGGCATTGAGGCCTTTATATTTCCTTCAGCTTTTATGTTTTACCAAAACTTTCTTGAAAACACTCTCAGTCCTGGTCCGGAATTGCAGCACATACATTCCGGATGGCCAGGTGCTGCTATCCCTTTGTATCAAATCAGCGTTTATGTTAAAGACATCCAGCTTCCGGCCCGAAAGGGTGTAAACTTCACAGAGGGCAGCCTCCGGGCAGCTGATGCAAACACGATCCCGGGCCGGATTGGGATAGATCCGGATCTCCCCGGGGTCAGAATCAGGGATCTTCATACCTACCTGGGCGCTGGTATCTACCTTGGAATAGAACTGGCTTTTGGGATGACTTCTCTGGGAAAGGTTTCGCTTTCCCATTCCAGTCGGGCAAAACCATCTCCTGTGGTATTGGCGTAATCTAACTGGAATTGTATCTTTTGACCTTCCACCAGGTCCAGTTAAACCTTGATCCAGTAAGTTCCTTATTTTATCTCTTAGCCAAATAGTATAACAAAAGGCTTGTTTTGTGCATTGATTTCTTTGGGAGTCTTCCGTAAGTTCATCCTCTGATCTGATTCAAGAAAGAAACTCTATAAATAATCGCTTTATGACCTCACGATTTCCAGCTTTTACGAAAACCGCCCTTCTGGCACTCCTGTTGTTCCAGTTTTCCCTGGGCCATGCAGCTACCATTATCCTGACCAGCGACCAGCAGTTAAACGACCTGCTTGATCCGGACAAAAAAATTGACCTTTCCACCGGGTTCAATAAACGTTATGCCAGCCTTCGGGAAATTTGTGAGGCTGCCCAGAAACGGGGAGATCGTACCCTGACCATAGCTTTTGATGAGTTTTTCCGCCAGTACAGGGAGCAGGCCGGGACGGAACGCCTGCTGACTCCGGACAGCGATGAGTACGTGGATAAAATAAAAATAATTGCTGATTTTGCAGCGGGATATGGCATGGGTATGGGCCTTAGCCTTTTGAGTCCCCTGGAGTTAGGTCCTGCGTTTAAGAAGCAGACCGGCGAATCGGGTCAGTGGATGCACTACAAAGTAGGGAACCGCGATCCGCAAACCGGCAGGTTCCATGTAAAGCTCTGGCAGCAGTTGTACTGGACCAATAACAAAGGAAAATTCAGCATCAGGCTCAAGGGGGTAAAGGCTTACGCCTTCAAAGAGAATCACCTGCCCAATACCATGTTTAAGGCAGTGGACCGGAACGACATTGTGGAGCTAAAGGATGTGCAATATACCCAATGGGAGGTACCCATACCCGCCGATGATACCGATATGGATACAGACCTGTGGAGTGCCACATCTGGTTCGGGCCAAAATGTGGATCGGGCCAGGCGTATAGAGGTCTATTCAAATGGTTCGGATGAGTTGGAAGGATACGACCATGTGATGGTTCTGCTGGAGTATGAGGTCCCGGAGATGGATTATTTCAGTCCCGAAGCCAAACCCTTCCTGGAAAAACTGCTCAGGAAGTACAAAGACAAAGGCATAAATCTCCAACACTTTTATTCCGACGAGTTGCACCTGCAACAGGACTGGGTCTATTTTGGCCACCACGACAACGGTCAGCTGGCCGTCCGGTATTACACACCATCCATGGGAACATACTACCAGAAACGTTTCGGAGTTCCCTTTGAAGAGAAAGACCTGCTCTATTTCGCCTGTGGTCCTGATATCAACACCAACTCAGTGATGGCCACCCAACATGTACAGTATGTAAGGGGAGAGTCACGTGAAGACATTCAAAAATCCTTTCTCTTCAGGGATAATTACTACTACATGCTGAATGAGCATGTGGTGGACCTGTTTAAGGAGGCCAAGGCTTATGCTACGGAGCTCTTTGGTGTGGAGGACTGGGGCACCCATGGTCATTCTTCCTGGGCAGAGAGTCCCACCGTGGATATGTGGAACCTGGAGAACCTGGACCGGCATGCTTATAAGTACGAATATACCCCAAATTTTGTCTGGGGGAACACCGTACAACAGGCTGCCGCTGCCTGTTACGACTACTTCAAGTGGGGAGAATACCTGGAACCCACAAGGAACGATTTTGCCGAACTGGGCTGGAACGACCGGAATTACTATGGAGCGGCCATGTCTACCTCGCTGGGAGTGCTCAACCGGATTCCAAATGCTTACCCGGCTTTCTGGGGAATGCCAAACAAAGTGAAAAGAAGAAAAGCAGCAGTGAATGATGCCTTTGGTGGAGCCACCAGATCCAGGACTATCAGACTGATTCAGGGAGAAGTGCACCGGGATGTGGATGTACTGGTACTCTATCCCATGAACCTGGTAGCGGCAGACGAACGATTTGGAAGCTGGATGACCCAGTATGGTTATTGCAACTTTATTACTGCTGAGAAATTGCTGGAACTGGCTACCATCAATGAACAGGGAGAGATCCGGATCAAAGATAAGAAGTACACTACCCTGGTTACACTCTTTGAACCCCTGCCCAACAAAGGTTTGTTGGATGTGATGGAAAAATTAGTGGCAAATGGGGGAAATGCCCTGTGGTTTGGCCCGCCACCCATCATTAATGCAGCGGGTGAGAACTGCCTGAATAAGTGGGAAACTCTTTTTGGAGTTAGCTATAATTCCCCAGAACCTCAGGGAAGGATTGCCGTAGGAATGCGGATTGATTTTTTCAATGAAATGACTGATATACCTCCCCAGTACATCCTGAGCGATTTTATGGTGGACAGGATCTACCCGGTGGAAGCTTTGGAGGGTACCTCGGAACTGGCCTATTGTGACAATAATATCCTGGTGGGAACCGGGAAGGGGAATGCTTATTATTTCGGTTTCCGTCCCCGGGATGATCAGTCCGGCAGCCTGGGATATGAAACACGCACGCTATTTGAGATCCTGGACCATGTGGGTGCTTATAAATCCACCGGAAGCCTCCCCGGCATTAACGACAATACCGAGCATGTTTCCCGTACCTCCAATTACCTGGCCACCCGTTTTCCCAATGGAGCCACCGTATTGGTCAGGCATTACAACAGTCACCGGGAGACCTGGGATGGCGGCTTCTCGCGCAATCCGGAAGTGGATGCAGCGGCCCTGGAGGCAAATCCCCTTCCTTCCGATGAAATCTCCCTGGAAAACTTCAAAGTAAACGGACATGAGCTTAGCTACGAGGGTACGCTCACCATGGCCTTTCGGATGAATAAGCAGAACGAGCTGATTGCTTTCGAAGGTGAAAATTGCACCCGGGTGGAGATTGACGGACAGGTATTCGAATTTTCAGAAACTCCTCTGAAAAAGATTGCATTTGCCCCATCCATGGCGATTGTAAACAAGCATATTGAAGAGGGTATTTCAGCACAGGCTACCTTAATCGAGGAGCCGGAAGATCCCAAGGAAATGCAGATCTATATACAGGGGAAGTCCATGGTTCGCATTCCGCTGACGAGGGAAATTGCTTCGAAGAAGTTAAGGCTGAACGATGCCA
>CAZURA010000240.1:0-4767 GCA_964622985.1 uncultured Bacteroides sp.
CCACAAAGAGGATGTGAGGCTCCCGAATCAGTTCAAGCGCTATGTTCAGCCTTTTGCGCTGGCCTCCACTGATATATTTATGCAAAGGAGTCCCTACCTTCAGATCCTTTGCTTCATATAAGTCCAGGTCATGTAAAACCTGATCCACCGCTTCATTGATATCCTCCACGGTGTAACCATCCAGGCAGAGCCTGGCGTTAAAGTAGAGATTCTGATACACAGTAAGCTCTTCTATCAGCAGATCATCCTGAGGGATATACCCTATGATTCCCTCAAGCTCCTCAGCCTTGCTGTGCAGATCAATTCCGTTGATATAAATGGTGCCAATGTCTGGTTCAATGCTTCCATTGAGTACTTTTAAAAGGGTGGACTTGCCGGCTCCACTTCCTCCAATAATCCCAACCAATTGCCCCGACCGTCCCTGGAAGCTGAATTTCTGAATCCCATTGGGGGAATTTTTAAAGTGGTACTCAATCTCTTGTGCGTAGAAGCTTACCTCGTGTCCATCTTTGGAGGAAATATACCCGGATACAATATCTGAGTGGTAAATTGGAGCGAATTCTTCACCCCTGATGGATCCTCCCCGTGGTAACAGGTAAACATGCCTGGGGAATATATACCTGCCATTGATCTCCAACCTTGCTTTGCCCACATATTGGAACAGATATGTATCTGCCCGTTCAATCTTCAATACATAGAGTTGTCCCCGAAAATGATCTTTTTGTAAGTGTTTGATCTCACCTTCAAGAAAACTGACATCATCATTTACAATCAATAGTCTTTCCTTGTTGGGAATATTATAGAATTTATCAATAATGAATGTGGAGCAATTGTCATACTCTTCCTCTGTGATCAGAAGGCCATCTGCTACAGTACGAACCGCATCCTGAATGGTATCAGAGAAATCTGACGAGTGGGTTGCTGAGTCGGAGAAATATTTGATGAACCGGATCAGGCTCAGCAGGATCAAAAAGCGTTGCCTGATATGCAACTCTTTAGTGATCTGATTACAGATGCCCAGGATCTTTACAGACCAGGTTGATATCTTCTTACCCTTCCGCCCTTTCTCATACTTTTCAAACTCTTCGGTGTATGCATCGAAGATATCCAGATACTTGTTGGCGAGCCGCTGGCTAAATTGCTGCACCAGGAATGATTCTACAACATCCCTGGCAATTACACGCACAGCTTCCCTGTTAATGCTCACCATAATGGCAAACAAACGCATCAGGGAATTGAGCATGGATTCATTCATCAAGCATCGGGTTTTTCAGAATCCTCTGCCACGGGGAAGACCATTTTCAAACAACCTGTTTTCTCGGGAGTACTATCAAAAACAAGGCATCCGCCATGTGTTTCCATGATCATCTGTGATACAGCCAATCCGATCCCCATAGTGAGATTAAGGGAGGTGTCTCCTTCAGAGAAATGGTTGGAGAGATCCTTAAAGAGGGAGTCTGAATAATTGGCCCCCTGGTCCTCGACACGGCAGATGAGCTGACCATCATGCAGATCAGCATCAATGGTAATCTCTCCATCGGCCTCTGTATGTTCTCTGGCAAAATGGATCAGACTCACCAGGCAGCTTACCAGCAGACCAGAATCCCCTTTCACATCGAGATCAGCCATGTCCGGATTCTTTTTCAGGCGGATCCCCTGCTCAACCAGCTCTTCGCTGGTCTCAATTGTGCCAAACTGGATCACTTGCTTAATGGAAACCTTACCTACCTTCAATTTGAATCCTGGCGACTTGAGCAGAGAAATTTGTTTGGCCAGCAAGGAAAACTGCTCGAGCTTAAAAACGGAGTGATCGAGTATATTCACCACATCGGTTAATTCATCACCCTCAATCTTATTTTTAAGTAAATGAAGTGTCCCCATAATCCGGTTCAAGGGAGAACTAATTTCGTTGCTGAGGGAGTTAATGATCTCTGATTTCAGCCCGTCCAGGTTACGCAATGACTCATTGGCCTTCTCGAGCTCAATCATGATCTCTTCATTCTTCTTACTCAGGTAGTAGACCTCCAGGGAATTGCTGATGGATTGCCGAACCTCATCAGCTTTCATGGGCTTTTTAATATAACCGTGTATCTTTCCTTTATTCACCCCTTCAATCACAGTATCCGTATCGGTATAGGCGGTCAGCAGGTATCGTCTTACACGAGGATGCTCCTTTGCAACCAGTTCAAGCAGTTCCGTTCCAAGCATTTCCGGCATACGCTGATCAGATACCAGAATCTGGATCTCTTTCTTCGTGAGAATTTCGAGAGCCTCTTTAGGAGACTCAGTGAGAATGATCTCGTAATCCTTATCAAAAGTAGCTTCAAACAGCTTCAGGTTCATGGGCAGATCATCCACATAAAGGACAGTCGGCTTTTCCTGTGTCATGATGAATTGAAATTATGGTAACTAACCCAAATATAGCCTTTTTAAATACTGTTACCTAAACATAAATCAGGTATATGTTAAGATGAATGTGGATATCATTCACAATGGATTCCTTCTCCTCCAGCATTTGGAATGGATTAAGTGATCCCCCACGACATCTTCAATTGTCCTTATATATTTTAATAACTACCTGTTTTTTTTTAAATTGTCGGGTGAAAGGACGCTTGTTAACTCAAACCTTAATAACCATATCATGAAAAAGGTACTAACTACAGGAACCATCTCTGCCATCTTTGTTATCATAGCCGTGATGCTTTTTACCATCAACGGATG
The DNA here is from genome assembly GCA_964622985.1 of uncultured Bacteroides sp. GTDB lineage: Bacteria > Bacteroidota > Bacteroidia > Bacteroidales. Next base: position 2,722 of record CAZURA010000240.1, read on the forward strand.
CAAAAGCGGACAGCAGAAACAGGAAGAAGAGGCCCCAACTGAAGCAACTCCTATTCAAGAGGACATTATTCAGGATTTATCGGGTTACCCCATCCCCACTTCCTATCAGATTACGGAATTAATCTATGAAGCAGGAGCCCGTTATATACTTGCTATATCCAATGATCCAAGTAGTGTCGATAAATACATTACGCAACGGAATAAAGCTCTTAATCTGGGAGTGTACGGAGCTGATCTCTGCTATGCTACTACCTATATGATGAAGCAGTCGACGATGCACTACCTGGAGGCGTCAAAGACCCTGATCGATGATATAGGAGTGACTACAGCGTTCAACAACAGTTACGCTGATCGGGTTGAGAACAATCTTGATAACAGGGATTCTCTGATTCAAATTGTATCCATGTCTTTTGAGGACAGTTGGGAATATCTGGTAGAAAATCAACAGGATGTACTGGCACGTCTTGTGGTTTGCGGAAGCTGGATTGAGGGTGTATACATCACTACCAATATTGCACTCACTGCAGATGACAATACAAAGTTTCTTGAGATTCTCGCGAATCAAAAGGAATCTCTCGACGAGCTGGTAGAACTGATGGAACCGGTGAAGGAGTCCATTGATGTTACTGAGATCTTCAAAGGGCTTTTTGATCTACAGGATATCTATGCGGATGTTGGAGATGCCCTTACTGAAGAAGAATTGGAAAAGGTATCGGCCAGGATTGAAACTTTGCGTACAGCTATTGTAGAGTAAAGTAAGCAGTTGGCGCTATGTGTGCTGACTTAACATAATGAAAGAAACAGTATTAAATGCACTGTTACAACTATTTGCGATTATCGCAAATGTATCAGAGGATGGTGTTTCTTTCAAAGCCAGGTCAATCGTCAAGACCTTTCTAAGGCAACACCTGAAGACCAACCTGATCAATAAATATCTGGTTGCATTCGACCATTACCTGGAGATCCATCATCCTCACCTTTTCGGTGGAGGTATTTCAGTTGCCAAACAGACGTTATCCGACTCCGAGAAGCTAAGCCGTATTGCTGCAGAGATTAACAGGAGCTTGCTTCAGCGTGAGAAATTCATCGTATTCCTTCGCCTGGTGGAGTTCATTAATGAAGATGATGTGATGACAGAAAAGGAGCTGGCATTTATACGTACAGTGGCCGATTCGTTCAATATCTCCAAGTCAGAACATGACAATACCAAAAACTTTGTACTGAATGCATGCCAGGAGATTGAAAAGGACAAAATCCTGGTTATCGATAAAAACGAGACGCCATTCGTAAAGGGGATCAGACACATGTGCGATAAGGAGCTTGAGGGCAGATTAGCCATTCTGCACCACGCTAGTACAGACACGTTTGTTTTTCGGTATTTAGGTGAATTGAATCTCTTTTTAAATGGCCAGCCCATAATACCTGAACGGTTTGAGTTGATGGAGCAAGGATCGCTGATCACAGGAGTCCGTATTAAGCCTGTATACTACAGCGATATTTCCAGGAAGTTCCATCACAAGGAAGAGTCCACCAAAATATTTTTTGTGGCTAAGGATATTGAGTACCGGTTCAAGAACAGTACCCACGGAATCAGGAGATTCAGTTTCAGTAAAGAATCCGGCAACCTGATCGGGATCATGGGTGGAAGTGGTGTTGGGAAGTCTACCCTGCTCAACATCCTTTGCGGAAAACTGAAGCCTCAGTCAGGAGAGATCACCATTAACGGAATTGACATACATAAGGAGAAGGAGAGTATTGAAGGGATCATTGGATATGTACCTCAGGACGATCTGCTGATGGAGGATTTGACTGTTTTCCGGAATCTCTACTTAAATGCCAAACTGTGCCTGAGCAACTTGACTGAAACTGCGCTCCTCAGAAGGGTAAATCAAGTCCTTCTGGATCTGGACCTGGATGATATCAAGCACCTGAAGGTGGGTAATCCTCTTAAGAAATTCATCAGCGGAGGCCAGCGCAAAAGGCTGAACATTGGTAAGCCTTCGGCCTAGCCCGTGTTGCAAAATCCAATAAAGGTCCAGGATTTCT
>CAZURA010000241.1:0-4751 GCA_964622985.1 uncultured Bacteroides sp.
GGTCCGCGTGAACGGACAACGGTTTTCAAGACCGCCGCATTCGACCACTCTGCCATTCCTCCGGGCGCAAAATTAGTAAAATTTTGATATGTGACACGGGATTTTTGCTCGTGTCGCGAGGAAATTAAATAAAGTGAGTGGTGACGGACTATTCAGGGGATTTGGTCGAAAAACAGACTGAAAGGATAAAGTGAGAGGTTTTTTGACACTGAGATAATTGCGGTTATCTACAAAAACCTAGTATTTATCAACATTTCAGCGTTTTTTTTTTAGGCTGTTTCTTGGACGGCTTAGAGAAAAAATTATATTTGTATAGAATTTGGCTAGAAATAAAACATTTACTAACCCTTAAATTTCATTTATTATGAACAAAGCACAATTAATAGATGCTATTGCTGCTGAGGCCAACCTGACTAAGGCAGATGCCAAGAGGGCACTTGATGCTTTCATCGCTACAACTACAGGCGCATTGAAAAAAGGAGATCGTGTTGCATTAGTAGGATTCGGTTCTTTCTCAGTTTCTGAAAGAGGTGCTAGAACCGGTAGGAACCCACAAACTGGCGCAGAGATTAAAATTGCTGCCAAAAAGGTTGTGAAGTTCAAAGCTGGAAGTGAGCTTGGAGATGCTGTCAAGTAAAGATATTTGAACTGCTAAAAAAGGGAGCTGTTGGGCTCCCTTTTTTTTTGGCTAATTTTAAGAAATGGACTCATATACATTAGACCTGATAGAGCATTTATCCGGATTTGTAACGGAGAACCGTCTTTTGACATTCAAGAATATATTGTGTGAACGAACCCGGTATATTACCGTTTTGCTGGAGGACATTTATCAGTCACAAAATGCTTCAGCGGTATTAAGGACCTGCGACTGTACCGGGATTCAGGATCTGCATATTGTGGAACAGCGTAATGAGTATGAGATCAATCCTGATGTGGCGTTGGGCTCTAATCAGTGGTTATCGTTGCACTACTATAATGAAAGGGATAACAATATTACAATGGCTGTGAACGCTCTGAAGGAGAAGGGATACCGTATCGTGGCCACTTCACCCCATACAGAGGGAACCACACCGGAAACGTTTGATCTGTCCAGTGGGAAAGCAGCTCTTATGTTCGGCACTGAACTAAACGGACTTACAGACAAGGCGTTGGAGTTGGCAGACGAGTTTATTCAAATCCCCATGGTGGGATTTACTGAGAGCTTTAATATCTCGGTGTCGGCAGCAATTACATTATATGGGTTGCGTAAAAGATTGGAAAACTCAACCCTGGAATGGAGAATAGGAGAGGAGGAGAGACACGAATTGCTGTTGAATTGGTTACGAACTACCATTAAGATGTCGGAACAGATTGAGGCTCAGTTTAGAAGTGATTACCACTCTACTTTTTAATATCTGTATGTATTTCTTAAACGATTATTAGTTACCTTTGATAAACAGATACTTTCAATAGATAAGTATCGTTTTGTTGTTGACAAAACCCAATTGCGCGTGAACATTGGAGTTTCATGCGGTTATTATAATTAATCTGGTTGCACATGAATTGCATGATCATAGATGATGATACCCTTTCCCGGAGGATCATTGAGGAGTTTATCCAAAAGACTGACGGACTGGAATTAATTTCATCCAGCGGGGACCCGGTGGAAGGGATCAATATATTGAAGAAGCATGATGAGATTCACCTGATCTTTTTAGATATCGAAATGCCGGAAATGTCCGGGATTGAATTGCTCAATACCCTTAAAAATCCTCCTCAGGTCATTATCGTCTCCTCCAAAGGGAAGTATGCTGTGGATTCATACGAATATGATGTCACGGATTACCTGTTAAAGCCTGTGGATTACGGCAGGTTTTACAGGGCAGTAAGCAAAGCTTTTAAGAGGTTTGAGCAGATGACTGCCGAACAACTGGGCAAGGATGAAATCTTTATTAAGAAGAATGCCACCTTGGTAAAACTAAAGTATGATGAGATTCTCTGGGTTGAGGCTCTTGAGAATTATGTGATATTCAATACGTTTGCCGATAAGTATACCATCCACTTCACCATGAAGGCCATCGAACAAAAGCTGCCGGGGGCTAAATTTACCAGGGTTCACAGGTCCTACATTGTGAATACCAGTTGCATTAATGTCATTGAAGACAATTCAGTGATCATCAAAGTAGAGGATGGGAATAAATCCATTCCCATCGGTAAATCCTATAAGGATAAATTGATGCGGGATATCAACCTGATTATCAAGTAATTCATGGTTTCTAATCGACAGTTGTTTCTGCGACATGTGGCGCAGACTTCTGAATCATCCCTTCTGTTTCAAATTGAACGAGCCGAGGGGATCTTTTTTTATGATGCATCCGGAAACGCCTATATCGACTTGGTTTCAGGGGTATCAGTTTCAGCTCTTGGACATGGTCATCCTGCAGTAATAGAAGCTGTAAAAGAGCAATGCGATCGTTACCTGCACACCATGGTGTATGGTGAGTTTGTACAGTCACCCCAGGTACAATATGCAAAATGGTTGGTTGAGAGACTGCCTTCCACATTAGACAACGTCTATTTTGTAAACTCTGGAAGTGAAGCCATAGAGGGAGCTATGAAACTGGCCAAGCGCTACACAGGCAGAAATCAGCTTCGCGCTTTCGAGAAAGCGTACCACGGAGGTACCCAGGGAGCCATGAGCGTGTTAGGAGACGAAAAGATACGTTCTGGTTTTCTGCCACTTCTTCCGGGAATCAAACATCTTCGTTTCAATAGCTTTGAAGATCTTGAAAAGATAGATGAGCAGGTGGCTGCGGTGATCCTGGAGCCCATTCAGGCGGAGGCAGGAATTATTGAGCCGGAGAAAGGATTTTTATCTGAGGTACGTAATCGATGTGATCTCGTGGGTGCGCTGATGATCTTGGATGAGATCCAGACAGGTATGGGAAGAACGGGTAAACTATTTGCATTTGAACATGATGGAATTGTACCCGATATAGTTTGCCTGGCGAAAAGTTTTGGGGGAGGAATGCCCTTGGGGGCCTTTATCTCATCCAGGGAGGTAATGAGTAAACTGACTTTTGATCCACCTTTGGGTCATATCACCACTTTTGGTGGACATCCGGTCAGCTGTGCAGCAGGATTGGCAGCACAAACCTACATTGAGCAGCAGGATTTGATGAAGCATGCTTTACAAATGGAGAAGCGCTACCGCAACGGACTGACACATCCATTGATCAGGGGTGTAAGGGGAAAGGGATTGTTCCTTTCAGTAGTACTTTCGGAAGGGGTAGATGTGGAACGATTTATTTGCAGGGCTTTTGAGAACGGACTGGTTATAGATCAGTTCCTCTTTTCTGATGATTCTTTTCGGATTGCACCTCCAATGATCATTTCACAGCGTGAAGTGGATGATTCTATTCAGCGGATTTTGGCTACCCTGGATTGGTTATTGCAATAAGAAATTGGGAGAACATTTCGTTCATTAATATGATGGCAAGATCTGTAATGATATTGTTGTTTGCGTTATTGATGGTCCCGGCCAGGGCCCAGACACCGGAATATCTTGAATTGGTGAAGGCAGAAGCAAAACTTGAGCAATTATTCATTCAACTCTATTCCGACACCCTGTCAGACACAGGTCCAATCCTGTCAAAGATCGATGAGATCATGCCCATAGCCCTGACGACCAAAGGTGCTATGGAATTTCCGTGGAGTAAACTGACCCATATCGGTGTGGTCACATCCGGGGATCGCAAGATAAGAGTTTTCACCTGGCATGTGATGGATGATCCCAACACCTATCGCTATTTTGGATACCTGCAGATTAGGATCAAGAGGGACAAGGTGAAGGTGTATGAATTGATAGACAACCAAAAGGGCCAAAGAGATTTGAGGAAGCTGGAGCAATCGACCGATCACTGGTACGGCAAACTCTATTACAGTATTGTGACAAATACCTATCGGCGAAAGAAGTATTACACCCTTCTGGGCATGGACTTTAACAATACCCACTCCCGTATTAAGACTATTGAAACCCTTATAATTCAGCGACAAAAACCTGTTTTCACTCAGAATCTCTATACTAATGGTTCTGATCATATTGACAGAATGGTACTGGAGTATTCATCTACTATCGCCATCTCAGTAAGATTCGATCCTGAGATGGCAATGATCACTTTTGACCACCTGGTACCTTTCCATCCTGTCTATATTCGCAACTACGAATTTTATGGTCCGGATGGCTCTTTTGATGGTCTTGAATTCTCTGGAGGAAAATGGATATTCCGTGAGGACATCGATGCGCGTAACCTGAACTGACGTATTGTCAGTTTACACCAGTTGGCATATCATTTGTCACCTTCGTGACCGGATGTGAAACCTAAAATTATTAAATAATGCAGAAAGGTAAGATTAACGTTACCACAGAGAACATTTTTCCTATTATTAAGAAATTTCTCTATTCGGACCATGAAATATTCCTGCGGGAGCTGATCTCAAACGCAGTTGATGCTACCCAGAAACTGAGAACCCTTGCTTCGGTAGGTGATTTCAAGGGAGAAATGGGTGATTTGACCATCAGAGTGGCTGTCAATAAGAAGAAAAAAACCCTGACCGTTATCGATGCCGGAGTCGGGATGAATGCCGAAGAGGTGGATAAGTACATCAACCAGATTGCATTTTCCAGTGCTGAAGATTTCCTGGAGAAGTATAAGAAGGATAGTAATGCCATAATCGGTCATTTTGGCCTGGGGTTTTACTCTTCCTTTATG
>CAZURA010000242.1:0-4711 GCA_964622985.1 uncultured Bacteroides sp.
AAGGGCTGGCAGAGTCCTTCGATAACGACATCGATATTGATCTTTAGTTTAATTAACTTGTACGTTCTTTAACCGATTGAACCTGCATGAGGTCCTCAGAATTCAAACTGCTGGTAATGCCGTACAGTGCACGCCTGTATCGGATGGCCTATGGCCTGATGAACAGCCGGGAGGAGGCTGAGGATATCGTTCAGGAAGTATATATCAAGCTATGGAGAATGCGCGACGAGCTTGAAAAGTACAAAAGCATCGAAGCGCTCTCCATTAGAATCACCCGTAATTTGTGCCTGGATCATTTGAGACGGAGAAAAGTGAACCAGGATGCCCTGAAGGCTGAAAAATATGTCAGTGATGGGCGCTCGGAATCACCCGATGAGGACCTGGAGAAAAGAGAGGACCGGAAGCTCATTCACACCCTGATCTCAGCACTCCCTGAACCACAGCGGTCCTTGGTTCACCTGAGACACCTGGAAGAGAAGGAGTATGAGGAGATTGCAGAGATGGTTAATATGAATGTGAATGCCATTCGCGTGAGCATATCAAGGGCAAGAAAACAGATGCGTGAAATGTTGGAAAAACACTATTCGTCATGGAAAGCATAGGAAGGATACGTAAGATGCTGCAACGGTTCTACCAGGGGGAGACCACCCTGGAGGAGGAGAAAATGCTGAAGGAGTATTTCGACTCCACCACGGTCCCGGAAGAGCTGATACCCGACAAAGATCTGTTCCAATCATTCGAAGTGGGGCATGACTCCGTGATAGTTCCGGATGACCTGAATCAGAAGATTATAGCTTCTATTGATCATGTGGAACGACAAGCGGTGCGAACCCGGAGGATTTCGGTATTCTCACTTTCTGGTCTTGCAGCCGGACTGTTGGTCATGATTGCAGTCTACCTGTTCTTTATTCGGACCGATGAGTCAACGTTGCTGGCATCCTACGAGTGGACAGATACCTATGAAGACCCTTTGGATGCTTATGAAGAGGCTAAGCGCACACTGGCCTATGTTTCATCCAAGCTGAATAGCGGGACCCAGGAGCTTGAACATGTCAGGAAGGTGAGCAAAACTGCAGAACCAATGAAGTCGCTGTATAAGATCAATAAAGGAAGTAAGGAAATCAGATTATTGGGACAACTGCAGCGAGCAAGTGAGTTAGAAAGTGCAAAGTAGTTAGTACTCAGTGCTCAAAAAACAAAGAAAAACAAACAAATAAAAACCATAATATGATGAAAAAGATAATTGCAGGAGGGGTAGTGATCTTATTCACCCTCACAGCTTGGAGTCAGCAATCGGCGGTTGACAAAATTTTTGATAAATACAGTGGCAAAGAAGGCTATACTACGGTCTATATCTCCAGCTTCATGTTCAACCTGTTGAACAGCCTGGAGGTAGATGATCCAGAGTATAATGAGTTTAAAAAAGCCACAACGGGCATTACTGCCATAAAGATTCTTACCCAGGAGGGTAGCGGATCGGCTTCGTTTGGAAAAGAACTGCTGGCTATGCTGCCCAGGTCTGAATACAAGGAGATGATGGTAGTGAAGGACCAGGAGGAAGAGGTGTTGTTCCTGGCCAGAGAGAAGGAGGGAAGGATTACAGAATTCCTCCTGATCGTAAGCGGAGATGGAGATGATGCACTGATTGCTATTCAGGGGGACATTGACATGGAGAGCATTGCGAGCATTGCTTCAGGACTGGATATGCCTGGACTGGAAAATCTGGAGGACCTGGAGGATCTGCCCTAACTCAATAGTAGAGCATCTTTTCTACTTTGTTGTTTTTCAGCCAGTTCTTTAGGATTTGACGAATGTCCCTGTTATCCATGGCTGGCTGAATGCTATCGAGCATCTGCTCGATCCCCAGGTAGGAATCATTGACAGAAATATACCCAAATCCCATATACATTCCCTTCTCAATCCGCACCAGGCTACGTTCTTCAGGCTCTCTTCCCGAATCTACGATCAATACATTTCCACGGTCCAGTTTCAAACCCTCAATCAATGCATCAGCACGTTTGTTATAGGCCGAAACAGATTCCCCCTGCACACAGGCTCCATTACATTGTCTGATGGAATGGTGAAAACAGGATCCATCGGTTTGGTAAAGTCCACTTAATTTCTGGCACAACCAGTTTTTCTCCACCATTTTTGTAACGGATTCCCTGGCCTCCTTTTTATTGTTAAAGGTGGTAATGGGATCGTCGGGATTTTCAGAGATCTTACTCAGAGTAAAGATGATATATCCATACTCATCTTTTCCTGTATAAAGTCCCCAATAGAATGAAGATCTCTTTTGTGCTCTGTTATAGATAGGCTTTTGAACTTTGATCTCCCCAGATTCTTTTAGCAGGGCAATGAGCTCACTTCCGGTCAATTCATAAGAGATGGAATGTATTCTCTCTTTCATCTCCAATGCCCGTTTGCTCGTAGCATTTCCCAGGTGGGAAAGGACCCTGTGCCTGATGTTCTTGCTCTTTCCGATGTATAGTAGTTGCTGTTTGTCATCGAAAAAATAATAGGTGCCACACTCCTCCGGGAGCTTCTCAATATCTTCTACCGTCAGGTTTTCATTGAGGTTCTTATACCGGCCAATGGGTTCTGCAAGGAGACCCATGTTACCCTTACCATTGCTGTTATCCCGTAGCAGCTCAAACAATTTCACCGTGGCAAATGCATCACCTGCTGCCCGGTGCCGGTCGTGGATCTCGATACCCAGCTCCTTACATATCTTTCCAAGGCTATAGGATTTATGTCCGGGGAAGACCTTTCGGCTAAGCTTTATAGTGCATAAAGTCTTCCGGTCATATTGAAAACCAAGCCGTTTAAATTCACTTTTAATAAAAGAGTAATCAAATCTTACGTTGTGGCCGACGATGGTGTGGTTTTCGGTGCGTTCCACAATTTCTTTGGCGACCTCATAGAATCGGGGTGCATCGGCCACCATTTCATTGGTGATACCGGTTAGACCTGTGATGAAATAGGGAATAGGTTTTTCCGGATTGAGCAAGGTGGTCCATTCATCCACGACTTTCTCTCCGTCATGAAAGAAGATGGCAATCTCAGTTATTTTTTCGGTTTTCGGACTTCCCCCGGTGGTCTCAATGTCTAAAATGGCAAACATTGCTCATTCTCCTACTCCTTCACTTCACTATCCTCGTCTTTCTTTACTTCTGCTTCAGTTTGATCCTTCTTTTTTGCGGCTGGTTTCTTGGCAGCAGGTTTTTTTGCGGCTGGTTTCTTTGCTGCAGGCTTTTTAGGAGCGGGCTCTGGTTTCTTCTCGGCAGGTTTCTCAGTGACTGCTTCAGCTTTTTCTTCAACGGGCTTCTCAGCGACTGCTTCCGTTTTTTCTTCAACGGGCTTTTCAGCGACTGGTTTAACCTTTTCCTCAGCAGGTTTCTCAGCGACTGCTTCCGTTTTTTCTTCAACGGGCTTTTCAGCAACCACCTCCTGGACCTCCTCTACAGGAGTCTCAACGACAGGTTCTTCTACTTTTGGGCTTTCTGCTTTCGGCTTTGGAGTTCTTGCCTTGGGCTTTTCTTCAGCAGCAACTACTTTTCTTGTGGTCGAAACTAAGTTGAATGTGCGTTTTCTTTTGCGGGGCCTCAGTACGCCGTAACTTCCGCTGAATAGTTTACCTCTCCGTGTTTTTTTATCGCCTTTTCCCATGGTGTAGTGAATTAGTATTGGAGAGGTGAATATAAGAAAAAATGGGCGGCCTGGCAACCGTTCTACTCCTTTAGACATACCACAATATCTTCTTTTGTAATCCCCAGATCGCAGTCTGGGCGTGAGGCCCAGGATTTTCACAAGTGATAAGCGATAAATAATGGGGATACTTTCTCACGATTGTTCTCGACTGTTCGTTATATGAAAACCGGGTTATCCATTTCGGAAAATCTGAGTGTCACAGACATGTGATATTTTTCAAAAGTGTGACTTTTGAATACATCCAAATATACGTTAAGAGATTAGAATAATATATTGAAATACAGCATATTACGCATCTGAAAGAAAGATGTGTTATCATGATTCATATGTCACAATCCTGCGAAAAAGTCACCTATATGTGACATGCAATTATTCCGAAATGAGGGTGAGTGGGAGAACTGAAGGTGACACCGCGTGTGATGTGATACGGCTCAAAAGCGGGGTCCAATTCTACTCCTTGGTTAGAACCTTGGGAATGAAATCCAGGGATACGGAATTCACACAATGTCTGGTGTTCTTAGAGGTGAATCTTTCTCCCAGGAAAACATGACCCAGGTGGCCGTTACAGTTGGCACACAGGATCTCCGTTCTGTGACCGTCAGCGTCGGTTTCTCTTTTGACAGCTCCCTGGATCTCATCGTCAAAGCTGGGCCATCCACAGTGGCTGTCAAATTTATCCTCAGACTTGTAGAGTGGGGCATTGCACTGTTTGCAAACATAGACTCCCTTCTCATCATGATCCACGTACTCACCAGTCCAGGGTCGCTCGGTCCCTTTCTGAAGGATTACATATTGCTCGATTGCGGAGAGTTTGTTATAGTTTTTGGAATTCATAATGGTACTCTTGACTGGTTTTTTTCCGGAATGGGCTTCCTGGCTATACACAGCAGCAGTGGCGCCCAGAATGCAGATAATCAGGAAGGTTTTCACAATCTGTTTCATCAGTAAATAGTTTTGATTTTAGTTGTCTGATGTAACTCGCGATGTAAATTATTATCAT
>CAZURA010000243.1:0-4593 GCA_964622985.1 uncultured Bacteroides sp.
CCTTTCCATGACCGAAGCGAACATGATATTCATGATCCCGATTCCGCCCACCAGAAGTGAGATGGCCGCGATGGACCCCAGAAGGAAATTATATATCTTTTTCTCTTTCTCCTCCTGTTTCATCAATTCATAAGGGATAATGATGCTGAAATCTTCGTTGTTAAAGTGATGGCGGTTTATCAGGTGACTGATGATGGTCGCTATTTCAGGTAGCCGTTCCGAGTTGCTGACTTTAACAGTGATTTGTGTTATTTCGCTTTCCAGTCTGTTTTCCCGGGTAAATCGCTTGTTAAAGGTGGTAAGGGGCAGATATATGTCTTTGTTCAGATCCCTTGATGCCAGTTCTCCCACGGTTTCTGTAAACAACGATTTATTATGCATTACACCCACCACTTCAAACCACTGGTCCTCTATTTTAACATCCTTACCCACAGCATCTTCAAAGGGGAATAGGTCATTTGCAATGGTGGCACCCAGGACACAAACCTTCAAATGCCTTGTATAATCATCCTCATTGATAAATTCACCGGTAGCAGGGGAATAGTTCAGAATACTCACAAAGGAAGGTGTGATCCCGACAATCCTTGCTTTACCCGTAATATCCTCGAACTGGACCACTACTTCTTTCTCAGCCTGGGGTGCAATGTCCTCGATCATGGGGACAATTTCCTGTATGGCATTAGCATCAGCTATGGAAAGCCCGGGTGAAAACTTGGCCCTCACTTCCTCCAGGTCCTTATCGGTAAATTCTTTTTCCCTGACAATGATATTGTTCACTCCCAGTTCCTTGTATTTAGCAATGGCCACCCTTTTGGCCCCTTCCCCGATGGATAACATGGCTATGACCGAAGCTACACCAAAAATGATACCCAGCATGGTCAGGAATGATCTGAATTTATGGTCCTTTATGGCGTAAAAAGCAAGCTTGAAATTCTCTTTAATATCCATACCTGTAATTATACCGCGATTTGAAATACTATTGAACGGAAGCCATGCTCTCCTTCCTTTGAAGCATAAGTTCAGTACCCTGCTTAAGATCTCCGTAAACAACGGTATACTTATTGTTCCTCGGGCCAATTGTCACGGGTTGCTCAATCCAGTTGTTCTTTTCTTTTATATAGAGATAATAGGTGTCATCTACCCTCTTCAGGCAGCTGTTATCTACATACAGAACATCTTTTAACTCTGCATAATAGATTTCGCAGCTCACGGTCATTCCAGGTTTTAGCACAGGGTCGGACTCTTCTATAAGAACTTCGGAATCAAACACTTTTACTTTAGAATCTTCCTCCTTTTTATAACTCAACTTGCCAAGCTCTGAAATCTTCCCCATGAAAGGCTTGTCAGGATACGCCTCAAGCCTGACAATCACTTTTTGGCCTGTCTTTACTTTGCCAATGTCTGTCTCATGGACGGAAGATATTACTTTGATCCTGGTCAGATCGGGCACAAGGGCCAGTTCCGCACCAATGTAAGTATTATCACCCACCTGGTACAAATTCTTGGTCCTTCTGCTCTTTGCGACCTGGAATATCCCGTCAATAGGGCTGAATATGGTTAATTTTTCAACGGCTTCACGGGCGTCTTCTATTTTGTTCTTAATCTGGGCTACTTTAATCCTCTGAATTTTCAGACTGTTCTCAGCAATAATTCTTTCCAGTTCAATGGTCCTGTTTATCATCTCCAGATGAATTGTTGCCTGTTGGAACTCCAGTTCTTTGATCTTCTGCTTCCGCTCAGATTCGAATTTGAATTTTTCAAGCTCCAGCTTCTTGAGATCATAAGAAGCCTGGAACTCCTTTTGATTTGCCTCCAGTTCCCTCGATTTATTGGACTGTTCCACAAGCAGCTTGGTCAGGTTTGCCTCTTCTACCTCCAGCAAGTTCTCCTGTTCAAGTAAAAACTTCTGTACGTTTGCAGGGTCCACCTGTGCCACAGAGTCTCCTTTATGAACCTGGATCCCATGCTCCGCCAGGCCGGTAATCCTATATTGCCAACCATACTCCCAACCCACAAACGGCATCAGGACAGACCGGGCATTTACAGCAAGAAGCTCTCCTGTTTCGGTCAGCGTTGCACTGAAATCACCTTTTTTGATAATTCGCTCATTTGTATCATCACTGGACGCACATGATGTGAAAATCACCCATATCCACATCATCCAACATGGTCTCAGGACCAATCCTGTAAGGCTCATTTTATTTGCTGTTTTTGATCATCTTCCGGAAACGGATCTGACATGGCAATCAATTCATCCTTTTCCAGACCTTTCTGTACTATAATATAATCGTTGTTTTTTTGCTTTGTTTCAATTATTCTCTTGTCATAGGAGTTACCCGACAATACATATACATATTGCTTGTTCTCTTCGGTGAACAAGGTCTCAAGCGGAATGAACAAAACATCATCAATCATGTCAATAATAATCCTGCAGCTTACAGTCATCCCGGGAAGAAATACAATCGATTTGTCATCAATCAGGACTTCTACCGGAAATATCTTGATCTTGGAATCCGTCTCCTTGAACTGTGCAAGGTTTGCAATGGAAATCACTTCCCCGTGATAGACTGTGTCTGAGAAGGCATCCAGCTTTATTTCTGCTTTCAGGCCAAGGCTGATTTTGGCAATATCCACTTCGCTGATTTCAGCTTCCACTTTCAGTTCATCCAGGTCAGGCAGGTCTATCATGGGGCTACCGGACCAGGGTTGATCTCCAACCTGCCACTTATTGCCTGTGGCCCAGTTCTTCCTGAGGATGGCTATTCCGGAGGAAGGACTTACTACTGTCAGCTTGTCAAGTGTTATCTTTGCATCCGAAAGATTGGTTTCCAACTGTCTGATCTTTAATAAAGACTGCTGAATCTCTTCATGGTGTATCTTTTCCTGGTTTAAGATCTCTTCCCGTGCCTTATCCAAGGCTATGCCTGCTTTAGCCAGATTTAGCCTGATCTCTTTACGGGTGATGTCAGATTCAAATGTGGCTTGTTCAAGATTGATTTCGGATATCTGATGCGAAATTTCGGATATCTGAATATTGGTTTTTAACTCCTCGATTTTGGAACTGTGCTGTGCTCTCATCTTTTGAAGCTCTGCTTTTGCAATTTCCAATTCAGCCTCTGCATCCAGGATCGCCTTCTGTACCTCCGAAGGATCAAACACGATGACGGTATCTCCCTTATTTACTTTGTCTCCATCCTCCACGAACTGTATTATTTTCAACATACCAAATCTCCATGATATGGCCGGCGAAGAAATATTAATAGCATGGGTAGCCTGGATCTCTCCTTCCTCAACCAGGTCAACGCGAAACACACCTCTTTTCACTTTACACGTCTCAACCTCCTTTGCTATCTTCGTATTGCAACCTGACAACAGAATGACAAACAGAATTGAATAGATAGCTTTCATATGCATTATGTATCAGTTAATTAATGATTCCGGTGGTTTCATGAGTGCCACGGTCTCACGGCCGGTTAATCCTTCCCTGATAATGGCCTCCACGGAGTTATAATCGGAAACAGAGACTTCCTTTTTAATGAATCTCCTGTTTTCAGCGACATATACGACCTTTACACTATCATCATCAAAAAGGGAAACCACAGGAACCACAATGGTATCCGGGACGCTCTTTACCAGCACATCACAGGTAACTCCGAGACCAGGTTGTATGGTGAAAGTGGCACTGTCTATTGATGCTGTCACCTCAAACAGTTTCACATTAGACTTTTCCTTGACCGGTTTTCCCACAGGAGCTTTGAATTTAACTTTGCCCGTCAGCTCTATTTCAGGAAAAGCATCTACAGTAATTTTCATGGTCTGATCGGTAGCCACTCTTTTGTAATGAGCTTCGCTTACTTCCAGTTTCACCTGCATGGATTTCAGATCAGGTATTTTAACAATAGGCAAATTCCCCCAAGTAATGTCACCCTCTCTGATTTTAGTCTCCGAGATCCATGATTTCTCATAAATAACACACCCTTCAACGGTTGCAGTTATCGTCAATTTGTTCAGCTTTGTCAAAGCATGGTCTACCCGGATTTCCTGCTGGTCAATTTTCAACTTCATTTTTTGAAGCTCTGACTCATTGATCTGTTTTAGAAATTTCAACTTCTTTAATGTAATATCTCTCTCCAGCTCTGCTTTTTGAAGTTCAAGTTTGATAATCTCCCGGGAGGAAGGGGAGGTAAACTCCATCTGAACAGAATCGAGTTTTATAATGGCAGTGTTAGCCTCAATGCTCTTTGCCTGGGATTCCAGTACCAGGTACTGTAAGGCCAGGTCAGCTGCTGATTTATTATAATCAGTTTTTGCTTGTTCCAGCTCATTCACAGCCTGTATATACTGGTTTTCAACTTCACTGGCCTTCAGTATGCAGAGGGTATCGCCATGTTTTACCAAGGTTCCTTCGGGGATCAGATACTGGATGGTCACATCTTCCCAGATCCCTGGACAACCAAAGCTGTACGTCTGGATTGCTTCCAGTGTTCCCATGACTGTAACTACATCCAGGTAGTCCTTTCTCTCAAGTTGTGATGTAATAATAAAATAACCCCCAGAATTTAGTTCCTATGTTTAAAAAGCATAAGCCGGAGC
>CAZURA010000244.1:0-4557 GCA_964622985.1 uncultured Bacteroides sp.
GGGATTTTTATCTGAATCCTGAAGTGCATCAAAGCCTGGACCGTGCTGATTTATCTCTGAATATTGCATTGCGTAACACAGGAAGGAAGAAAGCGAAAAACCTTACGGCAGAGGTGGAGCTTATTGATCCGTCCGGCAATACGGTGCTGACTGAGAAAGGAGGATTTCCGCATGTTCAGCCCGGCAGTTCGGAATTCATAAGTCTGAAAACAGAAATTTCTGCTCCGAGGCTCTGGCACACCGAAGATCCACAGCTCTACACCGCGCTTATCAAACTGCTCGATAAGGGAGAAGTGACAGAGGTTATACGGCAGGATGTGGGCTTCCGTCGCTTTGAATGGGACGAGTTGGGCAACACTTATCTGAACGGGAAGCGCTATTACTTTCGTGGTGTAAACCGGAGCGATTGCAGTCCGGAAACCGGATATTACGTCGACTATGCCGATATGCTGAAGGATGCACTGACGATGAAAGAACTGAACATCGATAACGTCCGCACAGCGCATAATCCGAGCGATATCCGCTGGTATGCCCTCTGTAACCGGCTAGGTATAACGCTGGTAGACGAAGCCAATGTGGAGGCACACTGGCACGACTCTATTTTTAGCGATTTGGAAGTCGAAGGGGCGTGGCGCAGGCAATCGGTTTTCCGGATGCGCAATATGGTGGAACGGGATAAAAACCAGCCTTCCGTAATCATCTGGTCACTCGGTAACGAGCAGTTCCCTCGTGGTGAGGAGGTTCCTGCAATTCGCGCGATGTACGATGAAACCCGGAAGATCGACCAAAGTCGCGGGATTATTTGTGAACGAACCTACCAGCAGGGGAGCGGTGCCAATTGCTCCAAGTTTCTGGACCTCCTGGCTCCAATGTATGGGGGAGAAAAGGCATATGTAGAACACTACAAAATGGGTGAAGAGCGACGTCCGTTCTTTCTGAGCGAATATGCCCATGCCATGGGCAACTCGGATATCCGGATAAAACAGAAGTGGGACTATTTCGAAGAGCATGATGGACTGAATGGCGGTTGTGTCTGGGACTGGCGCGACCAGTCGGTCTATTATCCGCTGCCCGGACTGGAAGGCAGACACCTAAGCTACGGCGGCGATTGGGATTCTGGAATCGGAAGCGATGGTACCTTTTGCATGAACGGGATAGTGCTGCCTGACCGGGGCTTTACCGGAAAATCTTATGAGGTAAAAGGCACCTATCAACAGGTAGCGATAGTGGCTTCGGATACTCCTGGCAAAGTACGGGTGAAGAATAAATTTGCGACTAGAAATCTGGATGAGTTTGAATTCAAAGTAGCACTTCTCAAAGATGGAGTTCAGGTCGGGATTATGAATCTTGACATTTCACTTGATCCGCTATCGGAGAAGGAATTCAGGCATCCTTTCGACCGGACCGCTTTTGATTCGGCAGCCGATTATCACCTCAATTACGATGTGCGATGGAAAGAAAAACAGCCCTGGGCAGATGCCGGATTTGTACTTGCACGGGGCCAGGTAGAGCTCCAGAAAAGAAAAGGCACGGACATCCCGCTGTCGTCAGAGGGAACGGTAGGCGTTTCGCAGGCCGGTGGAAAAATCACAGTGAGCGCAGGAAAAATGGTGCTGGAGTTTGACCAAACGAAAGCTCTGCTCACACAGATTATTTCGGATGGCAGAGAACTGCTGGCACCGGACAATACACTGCAGGGCGTGGAATTGAACCTTAATTTTCATCCGACCGATGATTTTGCAAGATGGCCGAGTGATCGGCTTCGTACATTTTTCGGAGACCGGCACCACATCCTGAAACAGGAGCCTGTTGCGCTTAAGGTTCTGGAAAAGACCGGGAACCGGGTTTCGGTGGAAACCGAAAACAGGTATCTGCTTCCGGATGGGATGAGTGGCTATCTGCACAAAGCGACCTATACAGTTCTTCCTTCGGGTGTAATTCAGGTCGATAATTCTGTAACAAAAATCGGACTGGACGAGAAGGATTTTGTATTGCGTATTGGCGCGCGTATTCCTGTGGTGAAATCATTCGAAAACGCCAGCTACCTGGCCTACGGTCCGAATGAAAACTACGCCAGCCGAAGAGCCTGGGAGCGTTACGGCGTGTATTGTCATCATGCAATGGACTTTTTCTCGCAATATGTTCGTCCGCAGGAATGCGGAAACCGCTCCGGGCTGGAGTGGATTGCACTGCAGAACAGGGAAGGGGCCGGGCTGGAAATTGCCGGTGAAAAACCGGCAAATGCTTCAGTGATGCCCTGGACGGTCGAGCAGTTCGATAAGGCGGCTCATATTCCGGAGCTGCCCGAGCCGACTCGCTGGATCCTCCGCTATGATGCCGAGCTTCCGGGCATAAGCAAGCGGTCAGCGTTTTTTATAAAGGGCGATTACACCTTCAGCTATTCCATCCGTTTGCTGGGTGAAGCTGCTTATGCACACGCTCGTGCTGCCCTTACTGAAGAGGGATCCGAGTTGCGTCTGTTCAAAACGGAAACAACTGACAAAAAAAGGATACGGGGAGTTTTTACCGTTCAGTAAAATCCCTCTGGTAAAATAAGTCATATGCTGTGTTTCATTCGATCATGCAAGCAATATTTAACTTAAAAAACCAACTATGAATAACTTAAGATTTATTTTTCTGGGTGTCTTATTGTCTTTCTTCCTCCTGACCATGGCACAGGACAAACCAAACATCCTATGGATTACATGCGAGGATATAAGCCCCTACCTGGGATCTTACGGCTGTAAGGAAGCTTACACTCCAAATCTGGACAATTTAGCTGCCAGAGGCATTCGTTATACTCATGCTTATGCCAATGCTCCTGTATGTGCCGTGGCACGGTCAACCATTCTTACGGGAATGTATGCAAGTACCACGGGAACCCATCAAATGCGCAGCCGTAATCAAGTGCCTGCAGAAGTGCGGGCCTATCCCAAGATATTCAGAGAAATGGGATACTATTGCACGAATAACAAGAAGCAGGATTATAACTCAAATTATCATGGTGATCCGACCTTATGGGATGAATCAAGTGCAAAAGCCCATTATAAAAACCGTGAACCCGGGCAGCCTTTTTTTGCAGTTTTCAATATTGGCTACACCCATGAAAGTCACATGCAACCAAAGGCCATAAGGGGTCATGTGCAAAAAGGACAAATTCCTGCTGAGCCACGTGTTGATCCGGCGGATATTAATCTTCCACCTTACCATCCCGATTTGCCTGAAATAAGAGAGGATTGGTCACGCTTACATGATCTGATAACCCTTATGGATAGTACAACGGGTAATTTCCTGAATGAACTGGAAGCAGAAGGTCTGACTGATAATACGATTGTATTCTTTTATTCTGATCATGGAGGAATGCTCTCCAGGTCTAAACGTTACATATACAATGTTGGGACGCAGGTGCCCATGATCGTGTACTTACCTCCCAAATGGCAACATCTTGCAGCAACGAAGCCAGGAAAAACCGATGATTCGATGGTTAGTTTTGTTGACCTGGCAAAGACCGTATTGTCACTTTCAGGCTGTGATGTTCCTGAACAAATGCAGGGAAGGATATTCCTTGGACCCGATACCGAGAAAGCTCCTGAATACGTTCATTTTTTCCGAGACCGTCAGACTGAAAGGTATGATTTTCAGAGAGCTGTGACAGATGGCCGTTTTTATTATATACGTAATTTTAATCCACACAGGCCTCTTGGAAGGGATTGTCGTTATGGCTTTCAGGTACAGCCAAACTGGAAGGCATGGGAAGATTATTATGCAAAAGGTTTATGCAACGACATACAATCGCAGTTTTTTCAAGCCAAAAAGACTTTTGAGCTTTTTGATACTAAAAAGGATCCATGGCATGTGGCGGATATTTCATCAGCCTCTAAGAATCAGAAAAAGCTGAAAGAATTATCAGATGAACTGGACAGGTGGATGGTCGAGACTCGTGATGTGGGACTAATACCTGAACCGATGTTTGCCGACCTTATCGGAGCTGACAAAAAATACCAGACGATCTATGAATACGCCCAAAGTAATGATTATCCAATTGAAAGGATACTTGAAGTTGCAAAAAATGTCAGTAAGGGAGATAAAAAGCAGCTATCTGCATACATCAGCTACCTGAGCGATAAGAATCCGATAATCCGCTACTGGGGTGCATATGGTTTGTTCTTAGCCGGTGTAAGTGATGTGGAAGTTCAGGAGGCCCTGAAAAAGATGATTAAGGATGATCTTTTCGCTGTTAACCGGATAATGGCTGCCCAGGCCCTGGGAGCGTGTGGTAACGGAAACCTGGCATTCCGGGCAATTTTCAAAGAAGTAAGTGAAACACAAAACAGTTATGTTCTGATTTTTGGCTTAAATGCTTTTCAGTATAGCCATACCGATAAACTGCTCTCAAAGAATGACTGGCAAAGCTTTAATAAGAGGGTATTATCATTACCAACAGGGGAGGATAATGTAAATAAGCCTGGGATAGGCTTCGCAGAAATCATGATTTCGGATGCCCTTGATATGTGGCCGGACAGACGAGTGGTGGATTAATTAATGTGTTAATTATGA
>CAZURA010000245.1:0-1766 GCA_964622985.1 uncultured Bacteroides sp.
TAGTCGGCGGACGGTTACCAGGGGAAAGGGCCTTTGTTTTTACTATCCCCTCTGTTCTTAGAGTTGAGTTTCACCACCAAAATTATGAATTGATATGTTAGAATGGACCCCTCATTTGGAGGGGGGCAGCCCATTTTGAGCATGTAGCGCCAGTGCGGGAGGGGAATGGCATGTGTTTTCATAGGTCGATACCTGCAGCGCGGTTAATGACTTTCGTCTTTTTGGGTATATTGCTTTGTTGCACCGCCAAATGGGCAAGAGCTGAATTGGCAACGCAGGAGGAAACGCGGCGCGTTTGCGAGAATTGGTTGACTTACATGGTCGATCAAAAGGGCAGTTGGGCCACCGAAACCCAACCCAGGATTTCCCAAGTTCAGTTCATTAGTCAGGACGACACCGTCCTTGCACATTGTTTTTCGATTGAACCTGCAGGTTTCGTCGTTGTTCCTCTCCTGAAGGCACTCTCGCCTATCAAAGCTCATTCCGAGGAATACGGTCTTGATGTGGATGATGAAGGTGGCTTTGCGCTGCTGCTGAAAGAGGTATTGGCCAACAGATTTCGCCTCTATGCCGATACATACGGCAGCATTGAGGCAAGATATCCACAAAGGGGGACGCAGCTTTTCGGTCCAGGTATTGCCGAAGAATGGCGTCTCTTCTCTCTCGATTCCAATGACTTCATGGTGTCTGTTCATAGTAAAGGCCTTCGCACGGTCGTTGAGAAGGGCCCCTTGCTGACAACCGCATGGAGCCAATCCGCGCCCTATAATAATGACTGTCCGATTGGCGATGGGGGTACAACAGTAGTCGGTTGCGTTGCTACCGCGGCATCGCAGATTATGAAGTACTACAATTGGCCATCTTCAGGAAACGGTACTCACAACTACAACTGGGATGGCGATCAGTCGTGTGGTGGAAACGTTGGCGGCGGTAACCTTGCAGTAACGTTATCGGATACGTATGACTGGTCTAACATGCCAGATATTTGTACAATCGACAATACGCAGGCCGAACAGGACGCTGTTTCAGAGCTATGCTACGAAGTAGGCGTGGCATATGAGATGGACTACGGCGTGTGTTCATCTGGTGCATTTACCGCAGATGCTTTGACGGTATTTCCGGACTTCTTCAATTATGACGACTCTATCGATAGAGAGAATCGCAATGAACACACCCCAGCCACTTGGTTTGATGTTATCAAAGACGAGATCGATGCGTCTCGGCCGATGTTGTACCGTATTCTCATGCCCGATGGCGGACATGCCATTGTATGCGATGGTTACCGTGAAGATGTTACGATGCAGCAATATCACATGAATTATGGTTGGGGTGGTCCATTTACGTGCTGGTACAATTTGGACAATGTTTATGGGCCTTCATCTATAATGGACGAGTACTTGATACGGAATATCCGTCCTGAGGTAGTAATCGTATCCGGAACCATATATGGAACGGAGGAGTGGACTTCTGACAACGTGTATTTAGTCTCTGCTCCAGGAATTACGATTGCTTCGGGTTCTACATTGAGCATAGAAAGTGGAACGATTGTCAAGTTTGAGTATACGTCTAGTACCGTCAGCAAGGCCTGTATGACCGTCGATGGCCTACTGAACGTCCAAGGCGCAGCGGGGAGCGAAGTCGTGTTCACGTCCTCACGCGATGATGAATATGGCGGTGACTCTAACGGTGATGGGGGAGATACGGTTCCAGGCAGCGGTGATTGGGGATTTATAAAGATCAACAACAGCGCGAACAATCTGCATGAC
>CAZURA010000245.1:1866-4469 GCA_964622985.1 uncultured Bacteroides sp.
AGCGGTGGGACGAATATCTATTACTACGCATACCAGTCGGGCCCGACATCGCCCGGAATCAGCAACAACACGATCACGGGCGGTAGTCGGGGGATCTACGTAGAGGGCGACAACGAGTACGGCAACACGACTCCACAGATAACGAATAATGTCGTATCGGAGTGCTCCTACGGGATCTATATGGCAGAGTGCGTCCCGACAGTGACCGGCAACACGATATCTCATAGTGCTACGGCTTCTGAAGGTTACCGGGTTCCCTTTGTTCAAGATGGCTGGGCTAATCCAACGTATAGCGGGAACACGTTGTCCGGTACGGTCTGGCCGACTATTGGCGTTGTGGGCGATGTGTCAGAGAGCATTGTGTGGCCCGGTGTCGAGAGCCTTCCCTATACGGTGCTTAGCGATCTCACGGTTAGCTCCGGTGCGACGTTGACGGTGGCTTCTGGAGTGGTGATTAAGTTCAAGCAGACAAACAGCAACTACTACAAGGTATGCATGTTTGTAAATGGTCTGCTTAATGTCCAGGGCGCAGCGGGGAACGAAGTCGTGTTCACGTCTTCACGCGATGATGAATATGGCGGTGACTCGAATGGCGATGACATCGAACCACCCCAAGAGGTCAGTCCAGACAGCGGTGATTGGGGATTTATAAAGATCAACAACAGCGCGAACAATCTGCATGACTGTATCTTCCGCTACGGTGGCTACAAGTACAGCGGCTCGTCGAGTACGAACTACATGGTCTGGGTCAATGATTGTTATCCGACGGTCACGGACTGTACCTTTGAGAACATATACAGCGGTGGGACGAATATCTATTACTACGCATACCAGTCGGGCCCGACATCGCCCGAGATCAGTAGGAATAGCATCGCCGGCGGTTATTGTGGAATACGAATAGATGGGAATAGCAGCAGCACAACACCGATTATTCTGGGAAACCAGATCAGCGAGACAAGTGGATATGGGGTGCACTGCTCCGGATTGGTTGAGGGAGCAAATCTGCAATACATGATTATTCAGAACAACGATGTTGGTATGTATGTAGAATCCGGTGTCGGGGATATTCATGATTCTGATTTCATTAACAACAACGATTATGGCCTGTTAAATGAATCAGGCGCTATATTGGATGCAGCGAACAACTACTGGGGACATGCGACTGGCCCAACACATACCTCGAATCCAGGTGGAGTAGGTGATAGAGTATCTGATGATGTGAACTTCTTGCCATTCTCGGGGGACCCGGTTGTCGGCGAACCGCCAACTATTTGGATAGCGCCGTCGAGAATCGACGTTGATTTATTCCCAGAGCATGTTGCCAACGACACCATCAGAATCGGCAATTCTGGGCTGCAGCCGATAGAGTATAATATTTCTGAAGCATCATCTGCCGACAAGAAGTCCCGGACCGATATCGAGTGGCTATCGGTCAACCCATTATCAGGGATAGTCGAACATGGCCAATCCGCAACAATCGATGTGATGGTATCGTCAGAAGGGATGCCAGAAGATCAATATACGGCGTTTCTGATAGTGTCTAGCAATGATCCAGATAATGATCTCGTCGTAGTGCCAGTGCAGATGAATGTGTCGCAGGTATTTATATACGGTCCAGCAGACGGCGATACAGTGGCAGTTGGTAGCTCAACCGACATTAGTTGGGATGCAGAAAACCCGGACGACGTCGCAGCTGTTGATTTGTGGTATTCGGTGGATGGGGGCCAGACATTCCCGCACTTAATAGCTGAAGATCTCCCGAATACACCGCCATTCACGTGGACTGTCGGGGGCGGCGGAGCGGATAGCTGTCAGATACAGATTGATGTTGAATATGTTGGTGGTGAGTCGTGTCAGAATATTAGTAGGGGATATTTCACGATAGTAGAGGATGTCAGTAACGTAACAGGAGAGGATGTCCTCCCCCAAAAGTATTCGCTTATGTGCAACTACCCGAACCCGTTCAATCCAAGAACAACCATCATCTACGACCTTCCTGAACAGACGCGTGTTGACTTAGTTATCTATGATATCGCGGGCAGGCTGGTCAGTTCCCCTGTACGTGGCGAGATGAGGAATGTCGGTCGTCACCGGATTGTATGGGATGGCAGAGATCTTAATGGACGTGTTGTTGCTGCTGGAGTTTACTTCTACCGGCTTGAAACACCGACGTTCGTCGATACTCGGCGCATGACGCTGATTAAGTGAGTTCCCAACTTCGGGTGTGTCCACCGTGGAACTCGACGCGAATATCATTCAGGCGGGCGTCGAACTTAGCGTTGCATGCTGGAAATGGGCCGGAACGGACGAAGGATCACCTTGCGGATCAGTTCCGGTCCGCAGTCGGCCGCTGAAGTCCTTCTACCCGGCATTGACCGAAACGAGCTCGTGTTGAAGCTTCATGGGGTTATATATCAAATAAGCCGATTTTGTTGTAGCTTCTGTTTGCAGGTTATGGGGCCAATTTAGGCCACTGCTTGCGCAAACCGCTGGATCGTATTAGCTTCCAGCCTTGAAATACAGGCCAACCGGGTTCTAGTTACATCCAACCCGGGGAGCCAATCATCTCCCGCTCGAAATTCCACGATAGATCTGGTTAACAA
>CAZURA010000246.1:0-4340 GCA_964622985.1 uncultured Bacteroides sp.
ACACTCCATAAAAAAAGATCAAAAAGAATAAGAAATAAACTTAAGAAAATTAATCCTGATATAAAGGTCCTGTTCTATTTTAACTCAGCCTGGGCATGGCCATTTACTTCCTACAATAAGTTCTTCACCCGGGATCAGATAGATGAACATCCTGAACTGAAAAAATTCCTGGTAATCAATCCGGAAACAGGTGAACTTAACCATCGATGGAATGTTTTTAGCTTTGATGTGCTCAATCCGGAATTCCGTGAATGGTGGGTTGACAATGTTGTGGAGGGTGTAAGAATATCCGGTTGTGATGGGGTTTTTGTGGACCAGATGCATGGCTTCCATTGGCTGAGGGAGGAGAAAAAGGAGGATGTACTGAAAGCCCAGGGCAGGCTGATGGCCCGATTGAAAGAGAAACTTGGCCCTGACAAAATAGTCCTGGCAAACAATGCCAACGATGATATCGCCCGGTATGTCTACCCGGTTATGGATGCTACCATGTTCGAACACTATAACACCAAACTTACCTCAAAAGAGAACCTGCTGAAAGAGTGGGATGATATGCTGAAAAATGCCAAGGCAGGGAAAATCTCGGTTTTTCGCATTGGAGTCGAACATGACCGTACCGGTCCCGGGAATAAAAATGAGAAAGAGCGGTTTGAAGAGATGGTAGCACTCTCCAAAGAGAAGCTGGAGTTCTACCTGGCCTGCTACCTGATAGGTGCACAACCATATGCTTTCTTTCAATATGGATGGGGATGGAAATTGGAAGATGGATCACTGGTGGATTTTCCGGAATTGAGGAATCCGCTCGGAGCTCCAAAGGGTGCCTATCACAGGACCGATCCTGATGGATGGCAATTTACCAGAGAGTTTGAGCATGCAAGCGTCTGGGTGAACACTGAAACAAGAGAAGGTAAGATATCCTGGCATTAAGGATCATAATAATTAATCGCAAGCAAATATTACCTTAGAATCCTGATTGCGACATATACCTAAGATGAAACGGCGACAATTTCTTAAGACCTCCTCCATAGCGGCCCTGGCACCTGCTCAATTCTTTCATTCAAACCTTAAGGACCCTGCCCTGCCCATCATCGATACCCACCACCATTTATGGGACCTGGATCTGTTCCCCCTGCAATGGGTGAAACCTCCCATTGACAGGGACTTCCTGATGGAGGATTACCTGGATGCCGTTCATGGACAGGGAGTGGTGAAAACCATTTACATGGAGGTAGGGGTGCCTGCCAATTACAAGAAAAGAGAGGCCCGGTGGGCACTGGAAATGTGTAAAGATCCTGCCAATCCCATGGTAGGTGCTGTTATCAGTGCCGACCCCAAAAGGGTTGATTTTGAAGCTGATATAAGGGCGCTGGCAGAAAACCCCTACCTGAAGGGAATCCGGTATTCAATCAAAAATGAAGAAGAAATCCGACTACCCCGGGTATTAAAGAATATCAGGCTGCTTGGCGAATTGGGGCTCAGCTGTGACATGAACCTCCAACCACGAAATCTGCATATGGGCATATCGCTCACAGAAGCGTGCCGGGGTACCCGGTTTATCTTAAATCACTGTGGTGGTGCTGATCCTGTGGCATTTCTTCCGGAAAAGAAGAAAGCGCCCAGAGAACCTCGTCACGACAGGGATCTGTGGTACAGGAAGATAGAGCAACTATCAAGGCAGGAAAACATGATCTGCAAAATCTCAGGAATTGTAGATAACGTAGTTAACTTCCCATTAAGCGCTGAAGACCTGGCCCCAATTATCAATCATTGCCAGGAGAGCTTTGGCCCCGACAGGGTGATTTTTGCAGGGGATTGGCCCGTTTGCCTCAGGAACATGCCTCTATCCCGCTGGATAGAGACGCTGAAGGAGGTTGTCTCAAACCGTTCCCTGACTGATCAAAGGAAATTGTTTCACGACAATGCAGCAGCATTTTACAAGGTATGACAGAACGATCTCTGAAAAGGGCCTATCGCTTATAAAACTCCACCTTATTTCCATCCAGGCCTGCATTTGCCAGCCTGGTGACCAGTTCCGTCCTCTCCCCTTCTTTCATTGCCTTGAAAGATTTTGCCATGGCTATCTTTTCATTGAGCATATCCACATTATCCGGACCGGTGATCAATACACTTACCGGCAGGGACCATGCAAATGATAACGCCTCCTCGATACTAGCATGCTGGGGTATAATTTAAGCTTCATCCACGGATTCGAAATGCCTGGTAGCTCCGAAGAACCCTCCGTTGGAAAGGGTTTTCATGGCCAGGACACCCATTTTTCGCTCCAGCAGCATGGGAAGGACATTTTTAATATAGCTCTTATTATTGGGGTCAAAGGCATTTATGGGCATCTGGCAGGTCTCCATGATGTCCGTTTGTGACAGCATATGCTGAAGTGCTTTGTAATCGGCATGGCCCGTAAGTCCGATATACCTTACCTTACCGCTTTCCTTTGCCCTGGTGAACACCTCAAGTACATCGCCACTGATCCTGGTATCCACATCTTCATGCGAAGCAAGCTGGTGAATTTGCCATAAATCGATATAGTCGGTCTTCATCCTTCTGAGTGAATGCTCCAGGTGTTGCTGTGCTGTCTTGGCGTCCTTTGCCCTGGTTTTTGTCATGATAAAGGAAACATCCCTGTATTTTGGCACCAGGTATCTTCCATACCTTTCCTCAGCCAATCCCCGTCCATAGGCCTCTGCATTATCAAAGAATCTTATTCCACCCTCAATAGCAGCTTCGATCACTTTCTCCGAAGTCTTTTCGTCCATTTTAGCAATATGTGAACCTCCAAGACCGAGCATGGTAACTTTTTCGTTGGTGGATCCCAATGTTCGTAAAGGAAGAATGTTACCAAAGCGATCCCCGGGGACAGATTCTACCCCGTTTACTGTCCTGACAGGAACAAGGATACCTGCGGTTGCCGCAGCCAGTGTCTTTAAAAAGAATCTTCTTTCGTTCATGGTTACTTATTTAGTGATGTTTTATGCTGTTCTAACCTCCTCCTTACAATTCATAGGGGCTCCACTCAGGAATTCCCTGCTCTTCCCGTTATAATAACGTTTTGCCAGGGGTTGGTGTTCGGGAGTTATCCTGAGCATTCCTTCGTTGACCATAGTCGAGGGTAATTGTAATTCGTAATTTCATATGTTATCACTTATTCAGAAGTTCTTACGATCACATAGGGCATTTCAAGCTCCAGATCGGGGATCATGCACCCATTTCCAACCGAATCCATGGCTTCAATGAAGTAGATCAGGTCCCATTCCGGAACAATGAACTCACCAGGGATCCGGGCGTTGTAAACTCCGTTGGCCGGATCCGGCTTCATATCCAAAGAGAGGTAATCCTCAAACTGTGTAAGATGCCGGTACCTTAAACGGACCCAATCCACCCCGGAGGGATCTGAAACCCTGGCATGAATAGAGAGGTCCCTTCCCGGGATGGCCTGGCTTACTCTCTCCAGGGTAACCTCAGGCGCTTTTTTCTCAATGTTTCCCTCTAACATATAATCCTTTTTCTCCAGGTCAGAAGAAGGCGATTCACCAGCTCTTATCTCTCTCAGTTCCTCCAATCCGCTGTCCAGTTGATCCAGTTGATCCTGCCAGTGCTTGCTGAATCCTACCGCTTCCACCCCAAAGATCAACTCCTGGTTATAGACGTTTCCAGCAGCCTTCACAATGCGGACCCAGGCCTCCCTTGCCTCTTCTTCACAGGCAATGGCATTGTCCAGTGCATAAGGATCCTCCTTCTTTTCATAAAGATTGAAATGGACACCAGCCAGCAACCGGTGTGAATGATACACGGCAAGATGCGCAAGAATTTTCAGGTCTGTCACAGTTGAAACGAACTCATTTCCCTTCCTATCACCAATGCTTTCCTCCGCCTTCCTGACCAACGCCAGGATTTCTTCAGAAGTGTTGCGGAACCACCGGCTGGTTTGAAAGGGAGTCCTTTTCGGAGTGCCTGATCCTTTAATAAGCAGGTCGGCATATTCGTTCATATTCATGAATTGCTGAATATCGCTGCCTTCAGCTTTTGAAAATGCGGGCAGATCATACTGCCTTTGCATTTCTGCCCAACCCCGGGTGGTTGGAAAATGTTTGTAGGGGTAGCTGGCTGCCACAATCCGTGGAAGAACCCTGCTGGCTACCTGCAGGCCATCCATCAGTGCTTTCCCTGCCTCCTTTCCAAATCTGCCTGCATACTCATGTTCTAATAGTTTTTCCGCAGCGTCAGGGTTGTAGGTCATCCTTCCCCAAACCGTAGTAAAAGCCCAGTACCGCTCAAATTCATACGTATAATATCGGTAGTGCGGATTTAATAAATCAAAGGGCTCCGCA
>CAZURA010000247.1:0-4306 GCA_964622985.1 uncultured Bacteroides sp.
TGGGCAGTCCGGTGACCTACAATTCCGCTTCCACAGCATACATCGATAATGCCTACGATCCAAATTCCAACAAGGTGGTGACCTATTACAACGGCTATGCCAAGGTGGGTACAGTATCTGGAAATTCCATCACATACGGCTCACCTGTAGCCATCAATTCCCCATCCTATACCTATGGAGACGCCAGTGTGACCATCGATCCCCATACATCGGGTCGGGTGGTCTTCACATACACCGAGAAGTCCGCAGGAGGCAACCACAATGACGCTTTCGTGCGGGTCGGGACCATCTCGGGGGACACCATAACCAATCTGGGTACACCGGTACAGTATGGCGATGGTCATGTAATCTACACGGCGCGAGGTACCTTCACCTCCACCGCCAATGAGTTGGTCCTGCTTACCACGGAATACCTACCCCAGGCTCCATGGACCGGACAATTCCGCCGTACCATGGCCACGGTGGCCACACTCACGGGAAATGTCGTCTCCCTGGGTTCAGAGGTCCTTGTGGATTCTCAGGCCATTTATGCAGACATTGCCTATCATCCCACCACCGACCAGATAGTGGTATCCTATGCCCAGGGTTCCTCGCGTGGACCGGGTAGGATGGTCGTGGGAAGTGTCTCCGGTAGCTCGATCTCCTTCGGGTCTGAATATACCTTCGAGACCTCGGACATGGCGTTACAAGACCTGACTTACGATTCCAATAGCGACAAGATGGTAATCTCTTATGCGCTCTGGTTCAGCTCGGTCAGATCAGTGGTAGCTACGGTAGGTGGGAGCCAGACCCTGAGCTTGGGCTCGGCTGTGAACGTCCTGGGTTATGGCTCAGTCAGCTCAACCTTTGATTCTGGCACCGGCAGTGTAGTGGTAACTTCCGGCCAATATGGAAAAGCGGGAACCGTATCCGGTGATACCATTACCTTCGGGAACACGGCCACCCTCACTTCCAACTCCATGTCCCAAGTGGCTTCCACCTACGATAGTGTCAACAAGAAGATAGTCATCTCATACAAGGATGGTACAGATAACTACGGCAAGACGGTGGTGGGTGAATTACGAACCCTGAGCGTCGCCGACGACCTGAAGCTGGGCACCGCCAACGGCGGCACCGAGTGGGTGGGTGGCGACCGGGTCCTGAGAGGCTCGCCCACTGAAGATGTCACCATGGGCAACAATGTCATCACCGGCTCGGGCTATCCCTTCGCCTTCAACGACGCCGACACCTGCGGCGGCTCCTGCACCGCCAGCGACGGGGTCTACCAGGTGGGCCAGGACATCTACCAGGAGCAGACCCACAGTTCGCTGACCTACACCGACCAGGCCGACCTCATCGTCTACAATGGCGGCACCACCGATGTCTCAGCCGGCAACGGCCTGACGGCCTTCGTGGACGGCGACAACGTGATGTACGTCAACGGCGACCACGACTCGGCCTACGATGTGGGCGAGGCCCTGGTGGTCACCGTGGCCGATGTGAACAGCGGCGATGACCTGCCAGCCGACACCACCGTGCTGGCCCGCGCCGACGGGGGCGGCACCTGGTCCCTGACGGCCCAGGACCTCACCAACTTCCAGTCCCGCTACTACTACATCGACGGCTCCGACAACAACAACGTCTACACCGATGGCGAGCCCATCGTGGACCAGAACGGCGGCGCCTCCACCAGCCTGCTGGAGGCGGCCGACACGGTCATCACCAGCGGCGACGCCGACCTTCAGGCCTCCCAGACCATCCCCGCCAGCGGCAAGCTGACCCTGAGCGTCGATGACGCCAGTGGAAGCAAGGTGGACCTCTCCGGATTGCCAGCCGGCTCCCTCCTGCTGGTGGACGATGACGGCACCGTTGACGCCAACTCGGTGTGGGTCGTCACCCTGGACGCTGGCGGCGCCACGGCCTCCAGCCTGCGGGTGGCTGGCATGGCCGGCAAGAACCTGCTGGTCAACCACAACCTCTACGCGGCCACCTTTGTGAACTCGGGCAACGTCCTGGACGTGGACGATTTCTTCCTGGACGACGGCGACGAGATCGGCGCCTCCATCAACTCCGCCCTGGACGATGCCTTCAACGGCGGCGCTGGCGGTGTCAACTGGGCCGACTACGTCAACTCGGGCCCCTACAACTCCATCGTGGGCTACCAGAACCGCTACCGCATCGACTCAGCCCTCACCACCTCCACCGACTCGGCGGTGACCATCACCGGCGACGTGCCCTTCAAATTCGGCTCTCCGGTGACCTTCAACTCCGCCAACACCTTTCCCATCGCCTCGGCCCACGACCCCAGTACCAACAAGGTGGTCACGCTGTACAATGGCAAGGCCAAGGTGGGCACCGTATCGGGCAACTCCATAACCTATGGTTCGGAGGTGGACATCTACACGCCGATAACTTCAGCGAACGGGCAGTTTGGGTATATAGCGATCGATCCAAACGTACCCGGCCGTGTTGCTTTCATCTATGCCACAGGAACCCATACTGATCCAATATTTGGCAAGAGAAATGAGGCTTGGATACGGATCGGGACCATTTCAGGTGACACCATCACCAATCTGGGCACCCCTCTGAAGTACGGAGACCATTGGGTCGTTAACTCTGCTCAAGGTACCTTCACCTCCAATCCAAATGAGATGGTGCTCATAGCCGAGGAGTACATACCCCAGGCTCCCTGGAATGGTAAGTTCAACCGCGGCATGGCAAGGGTGGCAACCATTTCCGGGAACTCGGTTTCCTTGGGCCCAGAGACCATGTTCGATGATGCTGCCAGGTATGGGGATATCGTTTACGATCCAGATACGGACCAAGTTGTCATAGCCTATACTCAGGCAAGTGGTACTGCCAGTGGACCTGGGAAGGCAGTGGTCGGGAGTGTCACAGGAACGACCATTACCTTCGGTTCCGAATATGTGTACGAAACCTCGAACATGCACCAGCCTTCCGTGGTCTACGACACCAACAATGACAAGCTGGTGTTCAGCTACTCCCTGTGGTTGAGCTCGGTCAGATCGGTGGTGGGCACAGTTGCTGGCAGTACGCTCAGCTTTGGTACTCCCGTGGTCGTTCTTGGATACGGTCCTGTGAGCTCGACCTACGATTCTGGGTCCGACACAGTGCTGGTGACCTCCAGTGGCAACATCAGGGGAGGTACGGTCTCAGGAGACTCCCTGACGTTGGGTGACTGGGGCACATTCACCTCCAACTCCATCTTCTACACAGCTCCCACATACGATAGCACGAACCAGAAGATAGTCATCTCCTACCGGGACAATGATGACAGCTACTACGGCAAGACCGTGGTGGGCGAGGTGAGCGGTTATACCATCACCGGCACCGACCTGTCCGACGACCTGAAACTGCGCACCGCCGACGGCGCCCTGGCCTACGGCCCCGACCGCTACTTTGCCAACAACGCCCCCAGCCTGGCTGCGCCCACCGACGACGTCACCACCGGGAACGAGGTCGTGACCTCGGTGGACATGCCCTTGGCCTACAACGACTGGGACGACGAGGGCGGCGCCGGAGCCGCCAATGTCAACGACGGCGACTACGACGAGGGCCAGGACATCTACCAGGAGGACACCGGCGGGGCCCTGACCTACAGCCCCTCCTCGGCCATCCCCGAAACGGTGGTCTACAACGGCGGCGCCACCGAGGTCGTGGGCGGCTTCTCAGGTGCAGGCCCCGGCACCTCTGGCAGTCCCGCCACCTACCTGGAGATCGCTGACAACATCTGGTACCGCGACCACGACCACGACACGATGTACGACCTGGGCGAGTTCCTGGTCAAGACCTCGGACTCCACCCTGGACTCGGGTGACGAGGTGCTCCAGCGGGCCGACGGCGGTGGCGACTGGATCATCTCCAACGGCAACGACATGTACCGGCTGAAGGATGACTACAGCGGCGGCAACCCCGGAGGCGCGGCCGACAATCACTACTACTTCTACATCGACGACAACGACAACGATGTCTACGACAACGGCGAGGCCATCGTGGACCAGATCGATGGCAATGACCTCACCATGCTGGAGGAGTCGGACGCCGCCCCCAACACCGATTTCATCCTGCACCACGGATACGCCGACCTGACCAAACTGCCCATGGCCGCCTCAGCTGGCGGTTCGGTCACCTGGAAGTTCAAGGTCCCCTCGGTCAACGACCGCAACAATCCCCTGGAGCTCAAGGTGGTCATCGCCCTGGAGGACGCCGCCGAGACCGGCTTCTACACCATCAGCACAGACATCGTCCCCACCAACGTGTAAGCCGATCACCACCCGTCCTTCCCGACTTGGTGAACCAGAGGGCA
>CAZURA010000248.1:0-4240 GCA_964622985.1 uncultured Bacteroides sp.
TTTTTTAAGCACTCTCCCGCAGCCGATCGTAGACCTCCCGGAGCAGGTAGGTACGAACCTTTCCCCCGAAGTCTTTGTCGTCCATGATCAGTTTAAAGATGTCCTGATTCAAATCCATCCGTTCGATCAGCGCTGCCTCGAATACCTCCTTAAATCCAAACTCGAAATTCTCCAGGGTATTGCTCTTAGCTTGCTGAGACAGGTCCTCGTTGGCGATCATGTCCTCCTTGACCTGGTCGATGAACAGGCGGTTGGCTTCAGAGAACTCAGTACCCAGGCGGTCGTTCAGGATCTCGATGATCTCTGACAGCGGGGTCTTTTCCTCCTCGGTGGTGCGCACACCAGCATCTTTCTCGCCCATCAAGCCATACTCGCCCTGGCTGTCGAGCGCGATCTGGTGCTCTTCGTTGATCTTCTGCAGCCGGTAGTATTCCAACGCGACCTCGTCCTCCAGCCGGAACGGGGTTGAATCCTTTTTCGGGAGCGACTTTAGCAGAAAGCGTCCATACACATACAGCTTCTCCAGCTCCACATCCTGGAAGGGTGCGATTTGCGACAGGAAGCTGTAGAACCGGATGAATGAGATCAGCGCGTGCTTGAAATCATCCTGATCCTCCTCTGTCTCGATAGCTTTGTACCTGTCCACTGCGGGGGTGATGAAGCCGTAGAGCTTTCCCTGGTCCTTGGGCTTGAGTTTCTCACGGCTACTGAAGTACAGCTTGCACAGCCCGTCCACCTCCGTCTGCCAGATCACATGGTAGCTTTCGATTTTGTGCTTCAGATCATACAGGTGGTTTGGCTCAGCAGGCTCCTCGATAGTAGTCAGCTCGTAGTATGGCTGGAATGAGGCAAGTATGTCCTCCTCCTCGTTGGCAAAGTCCAACACGAAAGTATCCTCTTTGCCAGGATTAATCCGGTTCAGGCGCGACAGCGTTTGCACCGCCTTCACACCGCTCAGTTTTTTATCCACGTACATTGTGTGCAGCAGGGGCTGATCGAAACCGGTTTGATATTTGTCTGCTACAAGCAGGATCTGGTACTCGGGTTTACTGAACTCCTTTGCGAGTTGCTTTTCCGGGAAACCGGTTAGACCGGGCTCAGTGTACTCGCTTCCGGGAATATCCGGGTCATGAACCTTACCGGAGAATGCTACCAGGGGCTTGATATGGTCGTAGCCCTTCTCCTTGATGTAGCGTTTGAATTCAAAGTAGTAGCGCACGGCATGCAGGCGGGATCCGGTGACTACCATCGCCTTTGCCATGCCACCGATCTTGTGCATGACCTTTTGCCTGAAATGCTCTACAATAACTTCGGTCTTCTGCGCCAGGTTATGTGGATGCAGGGATAGGAACCGGGCGATAGCAGTAGTTGCTTTCTGCTTGTCCACCTCCGGATCGTCTTCGATGGCTTTGGTTAGCCGGAAAAAGGTCTTGTAGGTTGTATAGTTCGCCAGCACGTCCATGATGAAGTGCTCCTCGATAGCCTGGCGCATCGAATACAAGTGAAATGGACGTGGTTTGCCGTCCTGTCCTCGCTCACCGAACACCTCCAGGGTTTTTGCCTTCGGTGTAGCAGTGAACCCAAAGAAGCTCAGGTTCTCCTGCTTGCCACGAGCCATCATAGATTCCCGGATCTGGTCTTCAGCGTCCTGCTCAGTGCTTTCCTGGTCCAGATCGGCTGCCTCCTCCAGGGATGCTGCTGACAGAACCTCTTTCATCTGCTTGGAAGTCTCACCGCCCTGGCTGGAATGCACCTCGTCGATGATCACTGCATATTTTCTTGCGGGGAGCTTCCCGACCTTCTCCAGGACGAAAGGGAACTTCTGCAGGGTGGTAATCACGATGCTTGTGCCCTTCTCCAGGGCTTCGGCGAGCTGCCCGGAGTGCTTGTCTATCTTCTGGACTACCCCGTCTTTGTGTTCGAATTGGTATATGGTGTTCTGCAGCTGCCTGTCCAGCACTACGCGATCGGTTACAACGATGACGGAGTCGAATATTTTTTCATCCCGGGCATTGTGAAGTGAGGCGAGCCTGTATGAAAGCCATGCGATGGAATTACTCTTACCGCTACCTGCTGAATGCTGGATGAGGTAGGAGTGACCTGAACCTCCGTTCCGGGCGTGTGCGATAGCCTTACGGACGAAATCGAGTTGATGGAAGCGGGGGAAGATCAACGCCTCTTTTTTAATGGTTTTTTCGCCCGATTTCACCTCTTCAACCTGCAGGTGAATGAAGCGTCCAACGATGTCCAAAAACGAGTCTTTCGCCAATATTTGCTCCCACAAGTAGGCTGTCTTGTAACCGTCGGGATTTGGTGGGTTTCCTGCGCCGGTATTATGCCCCTTATTGAATGGGAAGAACTGGGTGTCTTTCCGTTTGAGCTTAGTGGTCATCTCCACCGTGTTGGGATCTACGGCGAAGTGAACCAGGGTGCGCTTGTTAAACTGCAGGAGCTGGGTCTTGGGATTTCGATTACCCTTGTACTGATTGACCGCATTCTCTGTGGTCTGTCCGGTCAGCGGATTCTTAAGCTCCATCGTTGCCACCGGGACCCCGTTCAGCCCAATGACCATATCCAGGGAATTCTCGTTGCTGGGATCGTAATGGACCTGGCGATAAATGACGAGCTGGTTGAGCCCGTAGAGGCGCTCGGTGTCCGGATTAAGCGAGGTTTCCGGTTTGAAGTATGCCAGGTCGAATTTCACCCCATAGTCTGTGAATCCGTGGCGAATGACATCGAGGGAGCCTCGTAGGTCAAGCTCCTTGACCAGGCGGGTGATTAGCTTCTGCTCTACTGACGATCCGTGGATGGTGGAGAGCTTCTTCCATTTCTCTGGTTGGGTGGACTGCAGGAAGGAGAACAGGATGCCCTGGTCAAGAGCAAGCTGACGATCAATGTCATCGGGGTTGCCTTTGACGTATCCCCCATGTTGAAGCAGGGAGGCTTCGATGGCGGACTCGAAGGTGGTTTCTAAATGGATTGATTTTCCAGCCATTTTGAGTTAACTATAAATCAGTGTATTAGCCTATCTATAATTCATCTTGTCCGTAAATGGATTGGGTGATAATCTTTATCAATGGAGATAGATTATCCTTTTGTCCTTCGCTTAGTGCATAAAAGTAGGCAGGCTTATCTTCTACAACTATCTTTTCATCAACTCCAAGGAGCTCTGAGATTTGCTGATTCAAAAGAAATCTCGCCATTCTTCCATTACCATCAAGAAATGGATGAATTTCGAGAAAATCATTATGAAACTGAGCAATCCTTTGAATGATGCTTTTTCTATCTTTTGATAGTTTTAGGTTCATGTAGTCCTTTCTCCAGTCCTCCAATAACTTCTCCATTAATCCAGATACTTCATCTGCTTTTGGGGCAACATAGACTGATGATTCAGGTTTTGATTCACGAGTTCCAATCCATACTCTAACTTCCCTATACTGACCAAGTTGTGCGCTTTTTGAGTCAAACAGAAGCTGTTTATGAATATTGCATAAAGACTCTGTGGTCAAGTTTTCAGTAGTAGTTCTAATTGTAGGGAATTTGATTCTCTTTTTATCGGTTTTTGCTTCTGGTCTTGACACAAAAGCCATGGAGCTTTGGGTTGCTTCATAAAGTAGCTCCTTGTCAGTTCCATTTGCATCACAGCAAGCATCAATTCTCTTTCCCAACTTCTGTACGATATTATTGCTATAGAAGTCAAATAATTGGACAAGCTCATTCTTCTGCTTCGCAAAAAAACTCAACTGTTCCTCTTTGTTCATTTCGATACCAAGATATTGAAGTCTTAGTGGAAAGCCGAAGGGAGAGTCTAACAAAGCCCGAATCCGTTCAACATCATAGAAGATCGCTTTTTTGCTTATTTTTTCAGCATTTTCTTGAAGAATTTTTGTCTGTTTCGGGGTAATATACTGGTTTGTTAGGAAGACTATACCATCAACCTTGTTCTGTTGAACTCCTTCAAGGTCATGTCGAAACTTTCTTTTAACTGTGGCAAATGTTGCTTGATTATGTGCGAAATATGCAGCCCCTATGTAACTCCAGTTGTTTTTCTCACAAATTACATCTTTCAAGCCATCAGGACCTCCGAGTGGTAATTGTGGATCAACAGATTCAAAACCATCAAGAATCAAAATATCAGCACTAAGCCTTTCAGCATATGTCTGACCTTCTCTCCACAGTAATAATTTATCTAGGGTATGCACTTAAAACATATTGAATTTCTCAGTAATATTGGGGGTTA
>CAZURA010000249.1:0-4193 GCA_964622985.1 uncultured Bacteroides sp.
TTATGTTGCAATTTACCGAGACTCGAAAGCAAATTGAGAAGCATATGCCAAGAATTTATAACGAGGAAGTAAAAGGTTACCACCAAATTGAACTTTCCGGACCCACCCCTCTGTGATGCTGATCTGGTGCGGTTTTCCAATTGGGTCTTTTTTGGTTATTCCCCTGCGATTTTTTGGTTTCAGTTTTAAATGTAAATCCTGCAACTGGTGTTCTGCTGGCCGCCTTTCCGTAACCATTGATACTGTGGATTTATTCAAAAAAAAAGGCACCAACCGAAGTCAGTGCCTTTTGCTTTACCGGGGATTGTATACCTGGTTCTATCCGGATTCTTTTTTCTTGTCTTCTGTTTTCTTCTTTTCACCATATTGTTTTTGCAGCAGCTCACCTTGATATTTCCTGTAGCTTGATCCGTAGGCTTTCACGACTATTGAGTGATGAAAGATCCTGTCCAGAAGTGCACTGGTTGAAGTGGGATCCCCCAGGAACTCCGGCCAGTCCTCTTCTTCCACATTGGTTGTGAAGATCAAGGATTTACTTTCCTTGTACCGCTGATCTATTACCTTGAACAGCAGATGCGCTTCTTTTACCACCTGTAACTCCAGCCGGTCATGTCCCATCTCATCGATCACCAGGAGCTGCGGGTTGGTGTACTTGCGGATTCTTTTTTCCAAGGTCTTTTCATACACTCCGACATTTAAATCCCTGATCAGGTCACTTAGCGTGGTATAGTAGGTTCTATACTCTTTCTGGCAGGCGATAAGCGCCAAGCTCTGTGCTATATGTGATTTTCCAGTACCATTATTGCCGATCAGGAGCACAGAGGCATTTCGTTCCATGAAGTCCAGTGTGGCCAGGTCCAAGATCAACGGGCGGTTCAACTTGGCCTGGAAGTCAAAATCAAAGTCCTCAAGCATTTTCAGCGGCCTGGGCAGCTTGCTTTTCTTGATCAGGTTCTCAACGTGTTTCCGGCGTTTGTCAGCAGCCTCAGCCTGGACGATGTCGTCGATGAACTCTAAGTACCCGGGAGTATTCACCCCGGCTCTTTCCACCACACTGTGGTACTGTTCAGCCAGGAGCTTCATTCCGATATAGTTACATCTCTGGGTAAATTGATCCTGCTGCTTTGCAGGATCTGCTTTCATGTTATTGCTCATTGCTTCTATCTTTTCTGCGTTGGATTAACAACCTGTTATACCGCGACTCAGAGTTATTATTCAAAAAACCTTCAATGGTAGCCGCATCATATACCCTGTGCTCATGAGCCCTGCGTACGGCCAATACGATATCCTCTACCCGGTAGTTCACTTTCAGGGCAAGCAACTTGCGCAGGTGCTGTCCCCATGATGATTTCTTATGCTTTTTGAGCTGCTCGATATACTGATCCATATCCGGAGAAAATGCCCTTAGACGGGAGATGACATCCTTTATTTCTGGCCCGCCTGCTTTGCCCTTTTTCTGTTGAACACCCACGTACCTGCCCGATTGGTCCTCTTTAGCCAAGGGGTGTGCGACCAGTTGCTCACCCTCGGGAGAGTAAACAATAAGTTCCTCTTCAGTGACTCGCATCGGGCACAACTCGTACATGTATTTCTGCGGCACAACGTAGTGATACCCCTTCCACTGGATGCAGGATTCCTGGTTCACCACCTGGTGGGTGATAATTGAAGTGTCATAGTGATGCCTTGGCAGCGGCTGAAGATAGGGATGCTCCTCTGTGTACAGATCAATAGGTGTGCGTTTGGTGGTATTATGAACATGGACATCGTTTACCTCGTAGAGCCACTGCTGAAGCTGCGCCTTAAGATCATCCCTGTCTTTGAACTTGCGTCCACGCAAAAAGCTTAGCTCCAGGTAATAGAAAGGCCTCTCAACCTTCAAATTTTCCACTGGTTTACCCGGGGTAATCGTAAGAGGACGGAACACATACCAAGTCGCGAACTCAAGATACCGGCGATTGTAGATGGGCCTGCCCAGTTCCCAACGGTCCACACATGCTTTCTGGTTGTCGCTCTTGATCTCCCGCGGTACACCATCCAGGTAAACAAAGGCCGCGATTAGCTCACGCATCAGCGTTCGCTGCCTCTTGTCTTCCACAACAGAGATATATTGCCGGCGGGAGTAACCCAGGATGTAACTGAAAAAAGTCACCTTCTCTTTCTCCCCTGTGGAGGTAAAGGTGATAGAGTAGTCACTCCAGTCATGAGCGGCCCGCTGGCCTGGTAGCGTTTCTACCATCCGCACCGGCGTTTTTGAGCCCACCTCACGGATACTCTTCAGATAACCCCGAACGATGGTAATCTCTCCGTCAAAACCCTTCTCACGAAGCTTCTCATAGACGCGCTGTCCCGTGATATCAGGATATTCCTTCAGTATCTCACTAATATCATCCTTGTATGGATCCAGCTTACTCGCACGCCGCCTCCTGGACCGTATACGCTCCTCAGGGGTGGTATCACGTAAAACCGATTTTGATACCAGGATCCGGCGGATACGTTTGCGTGAGATATGAAGCTCACCAGACAGGCGACGGATACTCCATCCCTGGCCGTACAGGGTAACTACTGTGTTCTCTAATTCCTCATTTTTCATCTGGTGTAGATTTTTGAGTTAGTATCACCCCGGTAGCATCTGTTAGCTTGCGGGCGATCTCATCAAGACGCCCTATGACCTCACAGACAACCTCCTGGTCGTATGCGCCCAGATCATTGATACGTCCATCCTCAAGGGTAAACAGAACTCCCTTGATCGACTTATTTGCCTGTGTGATCTTGCCCAATAGCTCATTGCTATATGGACCCAAATAATCAAAGGGAGCAGTAAGCATTTCATCCACCTCGTACCAGGTAATCGCATCCGGATCCTTCAGCAACCTTTGCCGGTCTTCTTCGCTCTCTGCACCCAGGTAATGATCTACCAAACGATTACTCAAGCGACTCGATAAACCATATTGCTTGATTACACGGGCTACCGCTGATTGATTGCCACGCGGCAACCGCATCAAAGCTCGCCCATGACTGCTGCTCAATACACCCATACGGATATCCGCACAGATATCTTCATCAACCTTGCTGATCAGTGACAGACGACGGCTTACCCACGAAGGGCTATGGCCTACAACCTTTGCCAGGCGGCGTTGATCCAGATCACTGCCCTCCTGCAATGACCTTAATATCATCGCCTCCTCCCATACCTCCATGGTTTGGTTCGTGCGGTTATAACTCAAAAGCATAACCTTGGCCTGGGGTTCATCAACTTCCAATAAGCGACATTGAAGAGTATCCATCACCAGCACCTCTGCTGCGGACAGACGCTTAAAGCCATCTATCAACTGGATGCCACCTTTATGTACTCGGGCCACCACTGGCTGCAACTGGCCATGAACCTTCATCGAGCGTTCCACTTGTAGAGTACGGGACTCATTCCTCAAGCGAAGAGACATCAGAGAAAGGTCAAAAGCTTCAATATGGATGTCTTCGATCTGATCCTTCACCGTTCTTCGGGTTTATGCCGGTAAAATTAGATCAGCAATTTTCCCAAAACGAACGTGTACGTCTTTACAATCAACCCGTTTTTTGTGC
This sequence comes from uncultured Bacteroides sp., assembly GCA_964622985.1. Classification (GTDB taxonomy): domain Bacteria; phylum Bacteroidota; class Bacteroidia; order Bacteroidales. The sequence continues at coordinate 3,580 of CAZURA010000249.1, forward strand.
TAAATGTGCCTCTATCCCTTGCTGTGACTGCAATGCAAGCCCATACGTGTACGTCTTTACAATCTTTTCATCTTTTAACTCATTAAAAACGATACAGGCCCCGTCATCAAAGGGATGTGGAGTTAGCGCGTACGTCTTTACAATCATTGAAGGCGACTCGCTTTTACGCCGATTCCTGTTGCGATCAAGCTGCTTCTTTCGATTTTTTGCTTCGTATTCCGGGCGATTCTTGCGATACTGATCCATGTAAGCATTGGATGGAGACTTATCGCGCCAACGCTTATTGCGAGCCTTGCGGAGATCGCGGCTCTTCTTACTCTTCTTTAACTTCCTGTTGTTGCTCCGATTACGTCGCGCATTCTGACATGCAGTGTCAGAACAATACTTCTGGTTCTTTGAACAGGGATTACGTGGTAAGGTCTTACCACAATGTCGGCAAGTGAAGGTTCCTGGCATTGATCTTTGTTTTCAATGCCCGAAAGGTGGAGGATTTTATCGAATCGGGTAGGTGGTAACCTTTTTTACCCCTGGGTGGTAACGGTCTTGGCCCTCGTTAAAAGTTAACAGTCGTTCATCCAGGTCCATCAGTGGCCTGATCAGTTTTATACGGCCGC
>CAZURA010000250.1:0-4067 GCA_964622985.1 uncultured Bacteroides sp.
TCCATACATCGTAGGCCATCAGGGCTGGATGGCCCTTGTAACGTTCAGCAAGGGCAGTAAGAAAACTGCCAATCAGTTCCCTGCCCACCCTCGTGTTCATGCAGATGGCACCGGCATTCCCCTTGGCATACCCTCCCGTGGCTGTGGCCGGGGATATTCCGCTTACAGGACGATTGCCATTCGAATCTACATACAGTATCTCGGGATAGCGGTCGAATATCCATTGTGGCACCAGGGCTGTCATCTCGGCAATAACCGTACTGATTCCGTATTTTTCTGCCAGTTCCATCTGGCGGTCATAATCTTTCCAGTCGTAGACTCCCGGGGCCGTTTCAATGGCCGACCAGATAAACCAGTGACGGAACGTATTGCAGCCATCTTCGGAGGCAGTCCGGTAATCCCTTTCCCAGTCCTCCCGTGGAGGATTGGACTTTCTGAAATACACCGCTCCATAGGGCACCTGGGGAGCAATATGGCCTGCCGGGTAGCCTGCAAAGCTGTCCATGCCCCTGAGTGAAGGAGCAAAAGGGGCCAGGGCTGCAGCTGTTCCTGCGGTCCTGACAAATGTTCTGCGGGAAATGGCTTGTTTCATAGCTGATTTATATTAGTTGTGATACTATTGGGTGTCGTACATTTCCATCAAACGAACGGGTCCGATCAAACCGGAAGGCTGTAATTTCCCGCCTTTATCGTAGTGGTTCCACGGCGCAAAGGTGCGGCGGTGTCCTTCCGGGATCGGTGTTCCCTCAAGCACCCAATCGGGGAAGCGTTCGTAGGCCTGGCTTTTCCATTTACTGCGCTTGCCGGTCTCGGGCAGAGAGGAATCGCCGATCAGTCGGTTCACCCAAAGATTCGTCACGCGGATTTCCAAATGGTTTTTGCCTTTTTTTAGCGCACCCGACAGATCCATGCGGAAGGGCGGTTTCCAGAGCACGCCAAGGTCTTTGCCGTTCACGATAACGCGCGCCATAACCTGTACCTCACCGAGATCGAGACAGAGCGGCTGATCCGGGTCGGTAAGCTCGAAGGTTTTACGATATGACGCCGTTCCGGAGAAGTGTTTGATCTGCTCGTCCGGGTGTTCGTTCCAGGCAATGAGCTTTTCAAAAACCTGAGCTTCCTTAGGACCGAATATTGGATCGAAGGCAAGGGTCCACTCGCCGCTCAGGGTCGCCACTTCTCTGTATTGCATTTTCGGTGAAACGCCTTCCTTTTCGGCGGTCGGCTTTCGGAAGACCACGAACATCGAGCCGGCAGGACTGAATTCCAGGTCGACCTGTGTGCGACCGTCCTGAGTGATCCGCCAATTGGGGGCGGGCATCGTTTCGCCCCTTTCCGGATCCCACAGTTCGGGCAACTTGCCCGCAACGCGGAAGCTTACTTTTTCGTCACGTGTATCGTAGGTCTGATTGCTCACAAAATAAAAATCGGCGGCCCCTATTCTGTGATGTGCGTACTGCATTTCATTCGCCATTTCGCAATCGGGCCTTAGCGCGGCAATCGCGGCATCGAGTTCCGTCAAAGGGCGGATTTTCCCCGAATCCCAATATTTTTTCACAAGCTCAGCCAGAGCTTTGTCGTTTTTGTCAAAGCGGTGAAGGTGCGGCGTGCGGACGGGCCGGTCGCAATAAATTGTCGCTCCCTGCCCGGCGAGTTTCCCGAGTTTTTGTGCGGTCTCCGGCGTCATTAACGAAGCACGCTTCATCACCAGCATTTCATAGACGTTCGCCAGCGTTTTGCCCTCGTGCCTGACCCTCACTTTTCCGGATTCATCCACAAAGAGCCGATCGATCGTGCCGAGATCCGCCAGATCAAACTTATTCCCTGGCAGCCAGTCTTCGGGAAGGGTCTCTACACCCTTGAGCCAGCAGTTGTAGCCCCGCTCGTCGCCATACATATAAAGTATATCGCTTATATATTCGCCTTTTTGGAAGACCGACTGACAGCGTGCGAGGTATTGCTTCCACGCGGTCGATTCGTAGAACCAGGTATTGTTGCGTCCATTCTGGAATCCAAACTGCCCCATCGTCATTCCCGGCTTCACATTGTCGTGAAATGGATTGTGCGCAGCCGAATGGAAAATGATCCGGTTGATGCCAAGCGCGAAGGCCCGGTCACCGCAAATCTTCATCACATAGGGATGCAGTGTCCAGTCACCTTTTATCCGCGTGTACGCTTCGGCGCCTACCACTTTTTTGCCGGTCAAATGCGCGGCCGATGCAGCCACCAGTGTATTCCATTGCATGCCACTCCACGGTTTGTTCGCCTTGGGCTGCCAGAATTCGGACACCGGAATGTCTGCGAGCTGCGCGACGCGCAGGGCATCGAACGAGCCCCAGCCATAGGGCTCCAGCTCCATCTTGAGCCCATTTTCATGACACTTTTGCGTGAAGTAGCGGAAATAGTTCTCGTAGGTCAAATCGGCCGCCGTCCGACGCAAATCCCAAAGCACCCGCTCGCTGTAATCGGTGCTTTCCAGAATCCGACCCGTCACGCAAAGCAAACGCGGGATGAGGTCGTAGCCGCAGCGCTTCTTAAATTCCACATCAAAGTTTTCGGTCCAGTTCTGGTGCCCCCGCTCGTAGCTATCGATCAGGAAGGTCGAAAATGCCCTGTGGTCTTTTCCATAGGCAATGATTTTATCCAGATATTTCTTCCAGTACAGTTCGGCGACCGAGCTGCTCATTTTATCTATTTCCAGCCCTTTTGCGCCTTCGGATGCCGGACCATTAACCTCGCCACTCGTGGTGTAGCCAAATCGAATGACCGTCCATTCGCCCGATTTCGGACTCCAGTTCAGCTTGCCTGATTCGTCCATTTTATGGGAAATATCCAGCACATCATCAAATGCGATAGCAGCCTTGGCCGGTGCTTTCCCGAAGGAAGGAGGAAATGCTCCGTCACCCATTTTTTTCTCGCCCGCCAGTTCCAGCGTTTTCTCGTCGTCTAGTGCCTTTGAAAACCAGTTCTCAAGCCGGTAAACGGCATTTTCAGGGGTCGGAAATGCCAGCACAACAATATCCCGATAAAAGTCAAGCAGCGCTTCCGGTTTTTCCAGCCGGATAACGTTTTGCCCTTTTTTAACAGACTGTTCCGACCAGGTCAGCTTTTTCATCGACTGTTCCGGCGTAACCCACGTCGCACCGGTGGACGACCAGCCGGAACAATTATGTATCGAGACATCCAGCCCCAGCCTGCTCGACTCCTTCATCATATGGCCTACGGCCGAATGAAACTCGTCCGTATCATAATAGACCCCGCCATGCGGGGTGTGCCAATTGATATCGAAGAGCGAAAGCCCGCCGATCCCGGTTGCGGCAAAGGACTCCAAATCCTTGGTAATGCCCGGCTTTGAAATCTGCCCGTTCATAAAATGATAGAAGGTGTGCGGGCGCGCCGATTCCGGCGGGTTCTTAAATTCACTTTCGAGCTTTTGTGCCATAAGCGAAAAAGCCGAACCCAATAATATTCCAACAATAAGGGATTTCGGATTTATTAGCTTCATTTGAAATTTACTTAGTCAATGTTATGCCTAATTCCATGAATCCACTTATCAAAATCATTCTATTCTTTGACAGAATCATTCATTTAAAGTCCCTGATCGCATCCGCTGTCAGCATCTTGTTCATCATATCCATCATATGCTGAGCCATTTCCGGGTTTTGCTCGACAATATTGTTTTGCTCACCAATATCCTTGTCCAGCTTATACAGCTGTTCCTGCACATTTTTTTTGGGACGCGCTGGAATATATTTCCAGTTTCTGTAACGCAGCGCACTTTGCGCCTTAAATCCCTGGAGCAGGTACTCGACGCCCTGGTCTGATTCGCCCATAAATACGGGGAGTAAGTTGCGGCTGTCCTTCGCCTGACCTTCGGGGATTTCAACACCGATCAGGGAAGCAAAAGAGGCGAGAAAATCGATTTGCCCGACCAGGGCATCGGAAACGCCCGGCTTTATTTTTCCCGGCCAGCTGAAAACAAAGGGAACGCGCGTCGCGCCGTCATGGGGTTGATATTTTCCGCCGCGATACGGACCCGATCCGTCGTGTCCCCGGTCGAACTCCTC
>CAZURA010000251.1:0-3976 GCA_964622985.1 uncultured Bacteroides sp.
CGGCCACGAAGAGCCTGGTCTATTGTCTGTACCGGGATATCGTCAATTTCTTCTGCTGAAACAGAAGAAACAGCTCCCGTCAGATCACTTTTCCTCATGGTTCCATATCCGATCACAACCACTTCCTCCAAACCCAGGATATCCTCCTGGAGCGTGATACTTATTTCGCTCCTGTCCTCAATGGGTATTTCCTGAGTAAGCATACCTACGTAGGAAAACACCAGCGTTTCTGCATCTGACGGTACTTCAATTTCATAATCTCCGTTGCTATCGGTTATTACCCCGGTGATAGTACCTTTCACGATAACCGTAACTCCCTCTAGAGGCTCCCCGTTTTCATCTGTAACCCTGCCTTTGATGGTCTTATCCTGAAGAACATCTTTCACTTCAGAAAGATATTCTTTCGTAGAAAGCACAATTTGTCTGTCAATCACCACATAATCGGTATTCGTTCCTTTAAATACCTGGGCAAGTGTTCCGTAGATGTCCTTATTTTCAATCTCTACATTGACGGAGCGATCCACATCTACCAGTTTCCGGTTAAACAGAAAAAAGAATTCGCTCTGGTTTTCGATTTCGTCCAGGACATCCTGGATCGTGGCGTTGTTGAGATTAAGGTTGAGTTGAGCAGTTTGCGAATAGGAATTACCCGCATATGCCTGGAGTAAAGTAAAGAACAATAGAATCAAACTACATCTCATGACCTTTGTTATTTGATGAGAGAATATGGTGATTAAAAACTCCCATAGCATTAATGATTTTTTCATAATTTTAACATGTTTAGCTGGTTCATAAATTGAGATACTTATTCATTTAGGAAATCGGCTGAATGCTGGGGGAAGCACGGCAATGCTTCCCCTTTTTCTTGTGTTAGATGTCAGGTATCATAGCTTTAGATTTAGGTGTTAGACAGTTAGTATTTGTATAAATCAAAAAAAAATCAGGAGTTTCATCTTAAGATGGTTTATAGTAGATTTCGATTCTCCTTTTTTCAAAGGTCCCATCAGGTCTTTTTTTTCTGCCAAGGTCCTTGTATTTAATTGGTGCAGAAAACTCAAGAAGCTTTAGTACCTCATCCAGTGTCTCATCCATGAAAGTTGCCTGATAAGAATAAGATCGCAAGGCCTCATCCATGATATTAAGATCAGCATTGTACCACCGGTTGATCTTCTTTACTATCATAGGAAAACTCTCATCCCTGAATGTCAACCTGCCATCTTTCCAGGCGGTAACATACTGTGTGTTCACTGTCTCAACACGACATCTCCTTTTGTCTGGCATATACGTGCACATTTGACCGGGTCTTATATCAGCCAGGGGGAGGTTCTTGCCATCCTTCCTTACATAGAGGTTTACATTGCCTGTCACAAGGGTAATGCGGGTATCCGGATCATCGGAATATGCCTGGACATTAAATGACGTACCATGAGCAACCACACTGGTATGTGATCCTCTTACGATGAATGGCTTCTTTGGATTTGTGGCCACATCGAAATATGCTTCTCCCTCCAGATGCACCTCCCTGGTCTTACCCCTGAACTCGGTGGGAAATTTCAGATAGGATCCCCCGTTGAGCCAGCCGGTTGAACCATCCTTCAGGAAAAAACTGGTTCTGGTTCCCAACGGGCAGTAGATTTCTGAGTAGGCGGTCTCGGTGGAAGACGGGGTATCCCTTCCAATGGTAATGAGCAGATATGTGACAAGGGGTATAAACAATATCGCTGCCACTTTCTGCAGCGCATTAATGAACCGTTTCATCCCAGTTCTGACCTGCGGATTCCTGAATTCATCTTTCTTTATTCTGCTGTAGATTTTTCCAAGAATCAATGCTCCTTCACAATCTTCCAGATCGGTGTATTCTGTAAGATCATTCCATAAATGGTGGAATTTCTCGCGTATGTCTTTTTCGAACCGAAAATCCGTAAACCAGTTGATAATCTGATCCTTGTCGCCCTTCTTTTGCTCCCCTAGTATATATCTTTTTATAAGATTAAAATCAATTTCCATGTTGCCTTGTCTTCAATTTTATTTTGAAGAATGAACCCGGAAGTATGAGATACTTCCGGATTCAAACCTCCAACCTAAACTAAACTACTAACCTAAAACTAAAACTTACCAGAGTTACCGGTATTAATGTCAAGGTTCCTTTGTCAGGTCAATCTTCACAAAGATCACATCAATTTAGATGCATTCTTAATAGGAAATACATCACAGTAATTATGGTCTGTGATTAAGCTAACTGATGAAAAAGTGAATAAACAACAGGGGCAACAAGAAATCATCAGTGCTAAGTGCTTCTCTCAGGAAAGCTTTTGCCCTCGATAACTGATTGTCCACTGTTCTGACTGAAATATTCAGCTTCTCGGCTATCTCAGGATTGGACAACATTTCTTTTCTGCTGAGAATAAAGATGGTCTTTTGCTTTGGCGGTAGCTTTTCGATATATCTGTCCGTCTTTTCAAGCAGGTCCCTGTATTCTAACTCTGGCATAAGTGATGTATTAGCGTCCAGGTACCTTTCTGCAAATTCCTTAAGATGCTTCTCCTTCAGAGCCAGATTTCGGAAATGCTTGCGAATGATATTAAAGCACACAGAAAAGATCCAGGCCTCGAGATCCTTCACAATCAATAGCTTTGCCCTGTCTTTCCAAAGAGTATAAAAGACTTCCTGAACTGCTCCTTCAGCATCCTCCTTGCTCTTGAAAGTGACTTTGCAAAATGTGTATACCTTTCTGTAATATCTTTCGAATATCAGGTCAAAAGCTTCCGGATCTCCGTCCTCTAATCTTTTCAGGATTTCTTTCTCCGGTTTCATAGGGAATAGGTGGTCAGCGACACAGACAAGTTACATTATTTTTTTATCCTGAAGAAACTCTGTTCATGATCTAGGCCCAATTCGTTGATATTCAATTTAATATGCATCTGATTTATGGAATCTGTACAGATCCAAATCAAACGACCTACTCTAATTCTACTTTGACACATTAGCGTATTCCTTTAAGTAACACCGTCTAGTTATTCATTGTTTGTAAGTCAATCTATGGTGGTCATCGAATCCTATTCCAAGAATACCTATCGTGGGGACTCACAAGGAATTAAAACTTTCATTTTAGAGGGGCTGGATACTCCCAGGGAATTCTATTCACCTCAATACGAAGGTCCATTGAGAAAAAGCCCCGTATACGATGGAAGAGTTACCCTTCTATGGAATCCTTCCGTTCGAACAGATACCAACGGAGAGGCGATCGTTGATTTCTACACAAGTGATCGCCAAACTACATTAGGGTTTGCTGAAAAAGTCATTTAACAAAGTATCATTTCCTGGTCCTGTGTGCCGACGGTTGTCCTTTGCTCCGCGAAAAGCGCTTCCAGGCAGGCTGTAATAGAGGTTACCCAGCCTGTCAAGGCATCATGCAGGCTAAAAATAGAGCCAAAAAAGTGATTTGCCTCATAGTGAATGAGGTTCATCACGAAGAAGATACATGCCACCCAACTCTCCGATGTGTCTTTGAGCCTGGCTCGGATCTGGTTCAGGTTGTAGCCATTCTTTCCTTGTCCAAACTTGCCTTCGATGTGATTTCTCTCGGCAGCCTCCTTCCTGGCCTTCCTTTTTTGGTAGTAGCTCTGGTTCTCCTTTGCCGGTTTCCGTCCCAGTGGTGGGGCCGTGATCCTGATGCCCCTTTGTTTCAACCATCTTCGGTTTTCACGTGTGGCATAAATCTGATCCATCTGATCCATCTGAACCAGTTCGGGGTAGTGGCCATGTAATTCTTTGTATGCTTCCACCTGCTTTTTCACATCCGCCGCTTCATGGTAGGCATCCCAGCTAAAGGTATCGATCCGGGCGAAGCCCTCATCCAGACTCACTCCCAGCTTTGACCCAAATTCGATCTGGGACTTGATCTTTCCCCGAGGTATGGGCTTATAGCGAGGCTTAAGAGCGCCACCACCAAACAGAACATTTTGATACCACACTT
>CAZURA010000252.1:0-3933 GCA_964622985.1 uncultured Bacteroides sp.
AGATCAGGAGGAAAAGGTCCAAAAGGAAAAGGTCCAAGGGGAAAAAGTCAGGGTGGGAAAAGCTACTCAGGAAAACCGAAAAGATATCGCTAATTACCTACTACAGTAAAAGGTTTGGATTCACCCCGATCGCTCCTGAAAATATAGATCCCGGGTGCGAATGAGGGTAAAAGAACCTGTTCGGCATCTACTATCTCCATTAATCTATTCCCCATCAGATTATAGATAGATCCGCTTACCCTCCTGTTAAAATTGAGAACTCCGTCATAAACTGGATTGGGATAGAGGATGAGTGTGTGATCATCCATCGGTTTTTCGTTCCACCCCGTAGAGAGGTTGGAATAGCCTGGAGTAGGTCCTGAAAAAGCGATCCATTCTGTACCCCCATCAATGGATCTGCCAAAGGATATATCAGTCTCCTGCTGACCGAAAGTAATGGAATCTATCAGGCTGAAGCCATAGGCAGGTCTTTGGGAGAGGCGCAACTCTTCACCGGCTTTCTTAATCTTGAATGGAGCATGGTTTGGTCCCTGTTCCGGGTTCGAGTCCAGCCACACGGTATAAAACCCTTCAGGCTCAATAAAAGTATCCGGCAATCTATATCTTCCCGGTGCTCCCATATTATCACTGAGGTAGATATCGCCCAACCAAACCTGTGCGTTGGAAGAATTATAGATTTCCACCCAGTCGTCATACTCCCAGAATTCATCCATTTTGTAGTCGCTGTTTGATGCCATGAACTCATTGATATAGAGCGGACCATCGATCAATGGAAAGGACACGGTAAAGTAGTCAAACGGGTATCGGGTTTCCTGTCCACCCTGGTCCATGACAGTGAGATAGAGGTCAACGCTTGTCTCATCTGTCAGAGAGAGAATGGAATAGGTATAGGTCTGGGTACCCGATACAGGATCAGTCTCCGTGGGAGTGCCCACAGGAACTGATACCCACTCCGCCCCATCTATCCGGTAGTGAAGGGTGGTTGAAAAACCGGGATCATTATCCTCAGCTGTCCAGTCAAGATCGATCCTTCCCGGTGAAGGTGAAATCCTGGCGTGGGAAATAAGTGGTGATGCATCAGTCGGGATACATTCAGCCAGTGCTGAAGTTGCCCGAAGACCCGAATACTCCTGTACTCCATAAGGAATATGACCTCCCCATCCTGTAGTATAGGCATTCTCGAAATCGGTATATACATAACCCCAATCCTTCAGGTAGAAAGTATCCTGACTCACCGCAGTGCTGATCTGGTTCTTCCACCGCACCATCTCCTGGTTGAGTGTATTGGAGGTCATAAATGCTGCTAGCTCTTTGATGTACCAGGTAAACTGCTCCTTATACTCTTCCACTTGCAGGATCTTTACATAGAGTGGTCTCTCATCACGGTGCCAGTTGTAAATGGATCGGTTCGACCAGTCTATTCCCAACCAGTCAATTCCAAAGGTATTGTCCAAATCATAAGGGATATATTCAAACCTACCTGTCACCTGATCCCTGTAGAGGTAATAGTTATTCTTATTTCCCATGTAACCGTCCCAGTTACCTGTCATCACATCCACAGCCATGATCTTCAGGTATTGTTGAACATTCAGCACCCTTTCCAGTCCTTTTCGCAACGCAGTACCCTCATACTGTGTAAGTGTGTCAATGAGTCCGGCCAGGTCCTCATAGTCATCCCACTCTTCATTGATAAGCAGTCGGTATGCCCGCCTGTCATTATTCAAGAATTTATAGGCATCCTGATGGTCTCCGAGATAAGTTAGATCGGCTGGCCACAAGCATTTATACAGGTTTCCATCATTGTTGCCAAACCTGGAACGGACATAATTCTCATCCACGTGTTCGGTGTTAATGTACACCCCATAGAAAATGTTGTTGATATAAAGCAGCACATGATTGCTTCGAAGGCTGGGTACGCCGAGATACCGGAACAGTGTCCAGCTCAACTTGGATCTGATCAGCGAAGGGTCATTGGTCTCCGCATTCAGGTTCATCTCTTCTATCCCATAGAAATCCTGGCCCTGAATGAATGTGTTAAAAGATACCCTGAATGACTTTTTATCTTTGTCCCGGGAGGTATTCCCCCTGAACCTGAATCCGATATCCAGTACTACCTCAATAGTGTCGTTTCTGGTGAACCGGAACTGTGACTTATACTCCTGATCACTCCATGGATCTGCATACAGGCTGTCCAGTTTCGACTGAACAATGGTAATATCGATCCGGGGTAGTTCAGTATCATTGTAGACGAAACCGGGCTCCGGATGCCGGAGTTGTCCATCTACCCTCATGGATATCCCTACAAGTAGGAACATCAGCGTTACTGAAATCCGTTGAATCGTCTTATTCATATATCAGGTATTTTTCTCTTAGCTGTTTGTATTCCTCCAACTCTTTTTGCCAGCTTTTGCGGATCTTCGATTCACTCCATCCTGCTTCAATCTGTTTTCTCAATTCAGCTGTACCAGCCAGCTTTTCAAAAAAGGGCGTGAAAAACTCAGATTTTCGGGGAAAGCTATGATAAGCTTCCAACAACCACTGGAGGTGTAGTCTGGTCCATCCTTGTACAGGTACAAAATCCCGGAGATCCTCTCCATAACAAAGCTGATCTTTGAATTTCGGATTGCCCGATACGCCAGGAATAGATACCGGGGTAAAACTGAATTCAGCTTCCAACTCGGGATGTCCGTATACTTCAAAGGGCATGGGAGTTCCTCTTCCTTCAGTGATCACAGTACCCTCGAAAAAACAGGTAGATGGATACATCAGAATGGCGTGATCGTTGGAGAGATTGGGAGAAGGACTTACCGGCATACTGTAAGATTTTCCGTGGTAATAGTGCTCACAGGGAATCACATTCAGGTCACATCTGATACCTTGTTCCAACCACCCTTCTCCATTGATCATATGGGCCAGCTCCCCTATGGTGAGCCCATACACTACAGGAATGGGGTGCATACCGACAAATGAAGTGAATTGAGGATCGAGGATCGGTCCATCCACATATCCTCCGTTGGGATTGGGTCTGTCCAGCACCAGTAAGGGAACACTATTCTCCGCACACGCTTCCATCACATAATGAAGGGTAGAGATGTAGGTATAAAATCTGGCTCCCACATCCTGAAGATCAAACAGCACCAGTTCCACTCCTTCCAGCTCCTCAGCCCCGGGTTTTTTATGTGCACCATACAGGGATACCACCTGAATTCCGGTGAGTGGATCCACCCCATTATCCACATGTTGTCCGGCGGCCTTTTCACCACGAAATCCATGCTCCGGAGCAAATACTTTCAGCAGCTGATCTTTGTCAATCCCTTTGGCAATCAATACATCCACCAGATGTTCTCCTCCAACTACGGAGGTATGGTTGGCTACCAGCGCAATTTTCTTATGTTGAAGGAGTGGCAGGTATTGATCCAGTGCCTCAGCACCACCCGTTGCCACAGTCTCCTCCTGTGCACATGAGGTCAACACTGTGTACAGGAAAAATAAATTAGATATCATCATTTTCATCATCTCCTAAAATTAAGTAAAAGATGACTACTTTTGATGGAGATAATCCAGATTCATTGAATACCGAGTTTTTTATCGTTCGCCGTATGATCGGCAGCCGCAAGGAAGGACGCAGTTTCTCCAGGTCCATTGTGGGTATTGCCATATTTGGAATAGCATTAGGATTGGCTGTTATGATTGTGGCTGTGGCTATTGTAACCGGATTTAAAAGGGAGATCTCCAATAAGGTGACTGGTTTTGGGGCCCATATGCAGATCCTGAATCTCGATTCCAATCTCTCTTATGAAACTATTCCCGTTCCTGCAGGATTGGAAAGTGTAAACCAGGTCAGGGAGCTGGAGAAAGTCAGAAACGTACAGCCTTTTGCTCTTAAAGCAGGGATCATTAAGACCGGCGATGAGATTCATGGTGCCGTATTGA
>CAZURA010000253.1:0-3929 GCA_964622985.1 uncultured Bacteroides sp.
AGTTGTTTCACCTGAAGGATGATTACAATGATTTGAAGCAAGAAATTGAGGAGAGCAACTCACAGTACTATGAATTAAAGTATAATCCCGAGTTTGTCTCACTTAAAGAGGTGCAGAAGGAATTACCCTACAGGGATGCATTAATTGAGTATGTCTTGACAGATACGATGCTTATCACCTATGTGATCGACAGAAAAGGGATCAACGTGTTCTCTCAAAATATCGGACCTGAATTTGAAAACGAATGCATTGAGTATTATCAACTCTTGGACAAACAGAATTTCAGTAATAACGTGCATAATAACTACAGGCGTTTTGTTACACTGGGCAGGAAGTTTTATAATACACTGGTAGAACCTTGTTTGAGGTTTACCGATAAGAAGAATATCACTATTGTTCCCGATGGGGCTATTACCTATCTTCCTTTCGAAGGATTTATCACTGAAGACACCGATACAGAGTATATCAATTACCTCGATCTGCCTTACATGATCAGGGAGTTTTCCATTGGATATTCACACTCCTCTACGCTTATGTTCAGTGAGCGTCTCAAAACCAAATCACCCGAAAGGAAGGTCCTTGCATTTGCACCTGAATACAAAGATCCTTTGGAGGATGTGCCTCCCGGTTCAGTCCGTCAGCCATTAGACACCGATGTGTTGTTGCCTTTGGACGGGATAATTAAAGAGGTACAGAGTATCAATGAAACAGTGCCATCAAGGGTCTTTTTACACGAAAAAGCCACTGAAGCTAGTTTTAAAAAATATGCATCTGACTATAATATACTGCATTTGGCCATGCATACCATCATGAGAGATGATGAGCCACTTTACTCACATCTGGCTTTTACCAATATGGATACCGGCGATACAATTGAGGATAACAATCTCTATGCCTATGAGATTTACAACATGAAGCTGAATGCCCAGATGGCAGTCCTCAGTTCATGTAGCAGTGGATTTGGAAAGATGCATAAAGGGGAGGGAATGATGAGTCTGGCAAGGGGTTTCATTTATGCGGGATGCCCCTCCATTATAATGACCTTATGGCAGGTATCCGATCAGTCCAGTTCCGAACTGATGACCTCATTCTATAGATATCTGAAAAAGGGGAAAAGCAAACAGGAGTCCATGCGACTCGCGAAGATCGATTTTCTTGATTCGGCCGATGATCTCACATCCAATCCCTATTTCTGGTCAGGATTTGTTGTGGTGGGTGACAGTAGCCCTGTCTACCGAAAATCCGGATTTGCCTATTGGATGATCGTAGTAACAATATTCATTGGACTCCTGATATTCATCCAATACAGAAGATCCTGATTCGTTGTTCCCGATGTCAGTTTTCACACGTGAAAACTGATACACTAATCGAGGAGATCTTATCATTTCAACAAGACCATTTTCTTCACTGCATAATATTCTCCAACCTCAAGGGTATAGAAATATATTCCTCCGGCATATCCGGAAGCGTCAAATGGAATTGAGAAATGGCCACCTGAATTGTGCTGTTGCATGAAGGACGCAACCTCCTTACCCTGTGTATTTAATACTTTGATCACAATGTTGCCGGCTTCAGGCAATATGTATTCGATCGTTGTTGAAGTAACGAATGGATTGGGGTAATTTTGGAGCAGCCTGTATTCCAACAAAGGTGTTTTGTCGATATTGCTAAGCGCCCACAATTGCGCTTTCACATAATCCTGCCGCTGATTATTAAAATCCTTGATTCCCTGCAACGAGTATTCCCAGTCACCTCGTATTGCACCAATAAATGGCCAACGATGCTTGTACTCGGGCATATAGGGTCGAAGTTCAGCTGCCATTTCATCAAGGATTAGGTTCATTGTGTCGGGATGGAATTCACGATCAAACCGTTCCCAAAACCAAGCGATGAAAGCCTCTCTGAACTCCTCATTATTGAATACTCCGGAAAGAATTGGATGGGGTCCATAGGTACCAAAATTGGGTATTTCAATCCCTTCAATTGTTGCATCAAACATATTTAACTGAGGACCCAGAATAGCATATTCAGGCCCCAGACCTGTGGCAACCCCAAAACCGGTTTCCATATCAAATTGAATCCATCTCCACCTGCCCTCTGCTGTTCTTGGTCGCCAGCTGGCATCATTATTGTTAGGCCAATCCCATTTGCCCACATAAATACAATGCCCCATGTAGGTAATGAAATTATCTACATCCATCTGTGTTTGCAGATAATCATAGCTCGCCTTCTGGCTCATATCATGTGTATGGATGTAATTCATCATGGCATTCCAGTGGCTGGCATCCCCTTCATCGATATAGGCGTACGGCGCACCATTTCGTTCAGAATGAAGCAAAATATCACAACCGGGATCGTCTCTGTCAATATCATGATGATATTGATAATACCAGGAGTTCTTGTTTGCCTCCCTCAGTGAATGCAAACCCCAGTATTCTCCATTGATAAATAGAACCACCGGTCGGTATGCCTGTATATCAAGTGAATGGTTTGCCATGAGCCGGTGTGCATAAGCATCATTGAACAGGGATCCGGTAATCAGGCTCCCCCATGCTCTGATTATGAAACGTTTGAATTCTTTCAGCTCTTTCGCTTCTGAAGGATCATTTTCGAACAGAGGGTATTTGATCCTGTTCTTTCCATATGCTCCCCGTGCAATTACATGCAATCCCTTTTGGGGACTGGCAGGGGATGTGCCTCCCTGTATACTGATCCCCACATCTTGTGCAAATCCCAATTGACCTCCCGGAGCAAAGAATTCAATATGAGCAGGTTTTTCCCAATCCTGAAAATAATTACCGCTGCTGCTTTGACCTGGTGTATGGTGAACTCCGGGAACATAAATACCCGTCTCTGAATTAAATAAGTGCTTTGCATCTGAATTTAAGGAGATCACGGATATGGTCGGATATCTTTGAAAAATATTTTCATCGATGAGAAATGTACTTGTTACTATATCGCTAGGAAGGTGGCCCTCTGTGAATGCTCTTGCTCTGATCACATTTGCTTTGAATACTTCTCCTTCAGGTGGTACCCAGTCTGGTAACCAGTGATAGGGATCTTTATTAGTCCTTATCTGTGAGTGAACATTGGGTTCACCTGCCCGTGAAATAATGGGAATGGGTTGAGAATAGATTGGAGAAGATGAGGAAGGTTCATCCCCATTCGTAGTATACCGGATCACAGCATGGGTATCATCAGAAGAAATCTCAAGAATCTGCTCCTCATCATAGAATCCAGCCGGGAGAGAAAATACCGGATTAGCTGTTTTTTGGTATACATCGCCACTGTTAGGCATGTCTGGAGAAGGAAATGCAAAACTATACCAATCAGGACCACCATCCGGACGACGGCCAAAAGAGATATTCTGTATCTGATCACCAAACACAACAGAATCGATAAGTACTCCATCAGCATCATACAGGGCTATCTCCTCTCCGTCACTGGATAGCTTAAAGCTGGCATGAAGTTCACTCATTGAGGTATCTCTGCCATCCGCCCAGATGATAAGATAGTCACCCGGAGATATGAATGTACCATTTGGAAATTCCCATTTAACCGGATCATTCAAATCGTCGGTTATACTATAGCTACTGAGATCAATGGTGTAATCCTGTGTATTATAGAGTTCAATCCAATCTGAATAGAGGTTGAAATCCGGATCACTGTTAATAGTTGTGTTAGAGGCAAGGAACTCATTAATTACCAAATCCTGAGAATGAATGGGAAATATCCCCAGCAAATGCATGAGAATACCTGTGCATAGAGTAACTTGATATTTCATCATCTCATTAGCATTCAATTGATTCGGGCACCCACATCACACAACAATCAGCTACCGGACAGTAATATATGGACAAATTGGGAAAAAGGATAGTTGTGCAACTTTTTTTCTGTAAAATTCTCAAGCCACGGTTAATTCTTTTTCC
>CAZURA010000254.1:0-3847 GCA_964622985.1 uncultured Bacteroides sp.
GGAGCCTATTTGTAACGTCCCGAAAGTCAGATTGTCCCCCTGGGAAACAATATGTGACAGCCCCCTAGCCCCTAGAAATATGGGAAGTAGATAACCAAAAAACAAAATTACTACATCCTATTACATTTTGATTCTTAATGCTTACCTCGCTTTCAGTTAGCAGCCAAAGCACTCTTGGCCATTGGGCAGACTCTATCTCTATACTACAAAGAGAAATCTTGGTAATATCGGATAATCATTCATTGTTATGGGAGGTCGGGAGATGAGTATTAGTGCTAGTCAAGAAGGAATGAGAATAATCCGATCATTGGAAGTCCATTTTCCCACAGGACCACCATGTGGCGGGTCTGCATTTATCGCAGGCAGCTCTGGAGAGCTAATCACGTGTGCTCATGTTGTAGTCAATGACTATAGAGAGCAAGCCAATAAAATAGTAGTAAAAAAACCAAATTTTGAACATTATGAAGCGACAATAATATCCATTGACCAAGACCACGATTTAGCGAGCCTTGCTAGTTCTGATGATGAAGCACCTCCTCAGTTGTGTAGAGAATTACCTGAAATAGGTAGTCAAGTTGTATTTGCGGGTAAGCCTCTTGGAGTTTCACAATCTTCTGTTTTTTTTGGTATGGTGTCTGCATTGGGTGATGGACTTCTCCCTATCCCAAGATGTAATCTAATTCAAATTTCGGGAATGATAAATAATGGCAACAGTGGGGGGCCATTAATAAGTCCAGAAACTAACCAAATTATTGGAGTTATTACAGCAAAATATGTTCCATTACTTCAAGAAATCGATAAATTGTCAACAAGATTAGAAGAAATACCTCAGTTCCCAAGTGAGGTGGGACTGGGAAAAATTGACTTTTCTCAATTTGTCAACCTTACTATCAGATCTATGTGGCAATTAGCCAAGGTCTTACGTCTAGTTCAAGTGGGGACGGGATGGGCCGTTCCTGCAGAATATTTCAACCAAGTAGGAGTTGGATAAGAATGTACTATGTTGTGTGTAAAACGTGTTCTCATCATATATTGGTCGCGTCAAAACCCAAAGGATCTACATCAGCTCAAAATATCCACCTTGAGGGGAATGTCTCAATGGAAGGAGGGAAAATCGGTTTCGGTCCAGGAGGGAAAATATCATTTTCCAGAGGTGGTAGTATCGGCTTAGGTCGTCCAATTCTATCTACCTTATCTTGTCCAAAATGCAGTTCATCACATGAATATTCAGTAGATGAAATCATTGAAATTTAAACAACCTTTCACTGATTCAAGACTTCTTGAATTGGATATGTATCCTATCTCATTCTAGATGAGTTATATTAATCATCATCTGCTTTTCTAGTATCGTATGTATCCATCTGCTTTCTAGTCTCTACAGAAGATACTCCGGTATATACAAGACGACGTTCTACTAGATGTTCTGCGATTTCATCTGCTTTCTCTTCGTTTGCTAATATCATATGAGCATATACAGATGTCCCTTTGGTTATATTGCCTGTTTCGTATGGATTTCGTATGGTTGCATCTGAGGCTACCGAAAAACTCAGGGTACCGGTATCACCATGACTCAACTGTGCATCTCTTGCCCATTTCATTAATTTTATTCTCCATTGTTCAAGTTTTTTTGCCTTAGAGTTAACTCTGAGAACAGGACTCTTGAATAAGGAGGATCCATCTTCATTCATATATATTCATTGTTGTTCTATTACTTAGTTTTTTTGTTTATTTATCAGTCTTGTAGGTGGCTGATGACATTGGAGGGGGGATGGCATTTTCATACAGTGTTCCAATTCAAAAATTTGCTGTAACTACAAGTACCATTGAACTTGCACCTGGCAGTTAATAGCCCCATCGCACAGAGGTAACGGTTTTATTGACGACAACAATCTGGGGAACATTGAATCAAACTTGGAATTTCAGATAAAATTATTACTCATTCACAATCTATGTAGATTATGTCTCATACTTGGCTCGAAGTATTGCAGTATATCGATAGTAACGCTTGCACAACATCAGTAAAACTCGCAAATGATTTCGGAGTCGATACGAACCGGGTGACCGGTGATCTCCTAAAACTCTACAAATGGGGTTACGTCACGAGGATGAACACGAAACCCTACTCTTATAATTTGTCGAACAGTGGCGTCCGGCGCCTGGAACGAGCAGAAGAAGAAGGAGAACTCCAAACCTGAAAAATTAAAGAGACCGGCACAGTGTCAATCCGTATTGAAATCCCAACTATTGGAATCACAACCCAAACTGGGGAATACACCTAAGATATTCTCGTCGAACTTCATCTGGTTCGATGTGGTCATAACGATCCTGTGCATCTCGGAGAATATCGCCGCGAAGCCAGGCTCGGAACTCGCGTGACATGCCAGCCCGCCGCAGATGGGTGGTGAACCAGTGTCGGCAGCAGTGTGGGCTGAAATGGTCCTCTGAACGTTGAGACTTGGAGTTATGAAAGCCCAGTGTTTCTGCTCGTGTTGTGATGGCTGTGTAGACACCATTGCGATTGAGCCGACCACCCATCGAGTTGATGAAAAGCGGACCTTTATCTGTGGTAAGTCCAAGCTTGTGTCTGAGTTTGAGCCACACGCCAAGAACATGATTGGTCTCTTCATCGAAGAATACCAGACGGTTGGAGCGCTTACGCTTGGGTTTGAGCAGAATGGATTGCTTGACACGATCTATATCTTCCACATCTATCTGGATAAGCTCACCTCGACGGATACCCGTCTTTGCTAGGATCAATAGAATAGCCCGATCTCGCGGTGCCATTATCGAATGAGCAAGATTGGACATCTCCTCCACGCTAAGCAGCTTTTTCTCAGCGGGTTGGTCCACGTTCTTGTAACGCTTAAGGTAGCGTTTTCGAACCTGGGTTATAGGATCGAATTTAATCAAATCCTCATACAACATGTAGCCGTAAAGTGCTGAAAGGGCCGAGAAGTAGTTCTCGATGGTCTTTGCCTTCACCTGCCTCTCGTTCCTCAGGTAGCCTATGAATTCTTGAAGAACATGCTTATCGACATCCTTGTAATCAACCTGATGCTCATTGAGGAAGTCCTCAAAGATTCCCAAGCTGGACATGTAACGTCGGGTGGTCTCGGGGGCTAGGCCTTGTAATTCACAATCGGCTTGAAAGTCCTGTAGTAACATAGTTGGGGTTTGAGTGCTGTTACACAGGATCACGCTCATCCTCGCCATCTCCAACCTGTCGCTTCTTTCTCAAGGATGCCATAACCTTCTAAGGCTTCAATTTGGCTATTGATGCCCTTGAGAGTCTCCAGCTCTTGTGCGGGTACCTTCAGGAGGCCCAACAGTTCGTCGAAACTGATGAATCCGCGCCCTCTGAACATATCGACGATCTCGAGGTCATACCGGCGATCACCTTTTAGCATGGGTTTTTTGAACTCCTCAGCTCGTTCTCGATGAGCTGCTAGGTCAAGCTTATCCACCAATGATTCAAGCCGTCGATTGTGATCTTCTGCTACGCTGAGTTTTCCTTCGAGGTCAGTGATGCGCTTTTGCATATCCCTCCTCGAGCCATGTCCATTCTCCCATTCACGCTGTAATGAATTACCCACATGCTCTATGATGAACTTGGATAATGAGATACCCCCAGTTTTGGCCTTGCCCTTCCAATCTTCTAACGTCTCTAGTGATGGTAGGTAGATTTGGACTGTTCTTTGGCGAATGGTCTGAGTCTTGGGAGTTTCCGGAGATTCTGATTTGGTCATACGATAGTTTAAGGCTAAAGAGTATTTAAACAGTAGGGTTAAAATGGTGTGGGGGGTGGGATTCGAACCCACGGACCACTAAGGACCGGATCTTAAGTCCG
>CAZURA010000255.1:0-3757 GCA_964622985.1 uncultured Bacteroides sp.
AATCATCAGAAATAACCTTTAAGAACTCGCATTTCGGACAAGGAGAGAAAGACTTCCAATACACCTCATTCGGAAAGGGCAATCTCACTTTTACCAATGCGGATTTCTACGGAGGAGACTTAAACTTTATTAATACCGATTTTGGCACCGGAGATATCTCTTTTAAGATCGCAAGGTTTGGGACCGGGAAGGTGGACTTTCATTTTGCCTCCTTCAAAGGTGCGAACACCAGTTTCGAGAGAACGGAATTTGGAGATGGCAGAATCGATTTCAGAACTGTGGAGTTTGGTAAAGGTCGTGTCAATTTTAATCGCTCTATCTATGGTGATGGAGAGGTGAATTTCGATGAGTGTGAGAAGGATGGCGGAAAATTCAGTTTCAAAAGGGCCACATTCGGTACCGGGGATATTAGTTTTGAGGAGATCATGTTCGAACATGTGGATGTGAGTTTCGAGCGAACTACATTTGGTGACGGAAAGGTGAGTTTCTATAAGTCATGGTTCCATACTCTATCTCTGGGTTTCTGTCACCTCAACGGATATGTGGACTTGCGTAGCCACCAGTGCCATATCATCGATCTTTCAAACACCATTGTGAGGGATATTATTGACATCAATCCCTACGAGTTCAGAGCAAGGATCCATACCCTTTCCATGGCTGGAATGCGACTCATTGGAAGGATTTACATGGATTGGAAGCTCAACCATGTGCAGCATATGATCTCCAGCCAGGAGGGCAGCACCCATAGGATTAAAGCCGAGCAGTACAGGATCCTGAAGGAGAATTTTAAGAACCTCGGATTGTATAACGATGAGGATAAGGCTTATGTGGAGTTTAAAAGGGAGGAATTGAACGCAGAACTCACCGAATCTTTAAAGAAAACTCCGATTAAGGGGATTTATCAATATCCTGTCTATTGGTTTAAGCTGGGCCTGTTCGACAAAGCAGGACTCTATGCTACCAGCCCGGTTAGGGTGCTGATTACTATGCTCGCTTCCTTTGTGATGTTCAGTATCATCTATTTTCTGTTGATGCTCTATTCAGGAGCAGATATCATCGCCTCGGTGGATGATCAATTAAGCGTTATTGCCCGCTCATTTTATCACAGTGCCATCACCTTCCTGACCATTGGCTATGGGGATCACTATCCCTACGGAGCTATCCGATGGGTCTCTTCTGTGGAGGGATTTTTTGGACTTTTCCTTATGTCCTACTTTACAGTGGCCTTTGTAAGAAAAATATTGCGCTAATCGCCAGCCATCACCCATCACCCTTCAACAATCCAGGTCGCAACGCCCGGGTTCGCTCCAGTGATTGTTCATGTTTCCACTCAGCTATTTTGGCGGCATGACCTGAGAGGAGAATCTCAGGTACTTCCCAGCCTTTATAATTAGCAGGCCTGGTGTAAACAGGCGGTGCCAGCATGCCGTCCTGAAAGGAATCAGTCAGTGCCGAGGTCTCATCGGAAATAGCACCCGGCAGGAGACGGATAACACTGTCGGTGATAACAGCTGCTGCCAATTCTCCACCAGTCATTACATAATCTCCGATGGAGATCTCACAGGTAACCAGTTGGTCTCGAACGCGTTGATCAACACCCTTATAGTGTCCGCAAAGTATGATCATGTTCTCAATGAGAACCAGTCTGTTAGCCTCCTGCTGATTAAATGGTATTCCATCTGGTGAAGTGTATATGATCTCGTCATATTGCCTTTGCTCCTTAAGATGTTCGATAGCCCGGTGGATGGGTTCGATACACATCACCATACCTGCATCCCCCCCAAAAGCGTAATCATCGACCCGTCTGTGCTTGTCCAGGGAGAACTCACGAAGATCATGAATATGGACTTCCACCAATCCCTTGTCTCTTGCCCGTTTAATAATGGAGTGATCGACGGGGCCTTGTAGCAATTGTGGCAAAACCGTAATGATATCAATGCGCATGTTTGCCGATTTTCTGCTAAGATAAGAATAAACCACCTGTTCCCTTGAATTGTTATCTATTGAGGTGAAAGGTGGTTTTTTATCCAAAAAGACCCCAGTATTAGGAAAAATGACTAATTTGTGTGAAGAAGCGAGCTTATTAATCCTCTACCTGCTATGAAAACTACTGATGCTAATGATCCTCTGAGTGAAAAATTAAAAGACAAACAGCAGCCAGAATTAGAGAAAAAAGAACCTTCGAAAGAGGAGAAGGAATCTAAGTCGGACCTGACTGACCAGGAGAAAGAGACCTTATCTCCTGACGAAACATCAGTTGCTGAATCCAGCGAAGAAACCAAGCCCGCCTCAGAAACCAAGCCTGCCTCAGAATCCACACCAGATCCGGAAACCAAACCGGACACTGAATCGAAACCCAAAACCGATCACCCATTGATCGATGACCACGAAGAGATGCAGATCAATGAATCGTATGATGATGATGTGGATCATGAAGATCATGAGATCAAACCGGAAGATCACGATGTAGATCAAGATGTAGATCACGATGTAGATCACGATGTAGATCATGAAGAGCAGAAGTCGGATCCGAATGAAGCGCCGCCCGAAAAGGAGAAAGAAGAGCGTATCAATTACAGTTTGCTGAGTAAGGGGGACCTTGTCAAATTGTTGCGTGAAAGGCTTGATAATCCTGGGAAAGGAAACATCCGCAAGGAGGTAGAGGAGATTAAACAGGCATTTTACGATAAGGTCAATGCTGCACTGGAAGAGAAAAAGAAGCATTTCCTGGATGAGGGTGGCAATCTAGAGGATTTTAAACCTGCTGACGATCCGCTGGAAACGGAAATGAAAGAGCTACTGTATAAATACAAAGGACTAAAAGCAGAATTCACCAGGCAGCTCGAGAAAACAAAGCAGGAAAATCTTGTGAGAAAACAGGAGATCCTGGAGAATCTTAAGATCCTTATGGAAGGTCAGGAGTCGTTTGAGGTTACATTCAGGAAATTCAAGGATCTCCAAAAGAAATGGTTTTCCACCGGTATTGTTCCTCAACAGAATTTGAAGGATCTCTGGGACTCTTATAATTATTTTGTCGACAAATTCAATGACTATGTGAGGATTAACAGAGAGCTTCGGGCACTGGATCTGAAGAAGAACCTGGAATTGAAGATCCAGCTCTGTGAACGGACTGAACAGTTGGATAAGGAGGGAAATATCGTACAAGCTTTCAAGACTTTACAAAAACATCATGCAAGGTGGAGGGAAATCGGACCGGTACCACGCGAGAACCGTGATGAGATATGGGACCGTTTTAAGCAAGCTACATCTGTCATCAACAAAAAGCATCAGGAATACCATTCCAGACTAAAGGAGTCCCTGTATGAAAATTTGGAGCGAAAAGAAGAATTATGTGATAAGGTAGAGACCATTGCGGAGAAAACATATGCTACGCATGGTGCGTGGGTGGATAAAACCAATCAGGTATTGGAGATACAAAAGACTTGGAAAACCATTGGATATGCACCCAAAAAAGACAACAATGCCATATATGCCCGTTTTCGCAAGGCATGTGATACCTTTTTTAGCAATAAGGCTAACTTTTACGCAGCTGCTTATGAGGAGCAAAAAGAGAATCTGAAGCTCAAATTAGAGATTACCGAGAAAGCAGAATTATTATGCTCCAGCGAAGATTGGAAGGAGACTACTTCAGAATTAATCCAATTGCAAAAGCAATGGAAAGAGATCGGACCCGTACCGCGGCGGGACTCAGATAAACTCTGGAAAAGATTCAGAGCTGCCTGTGATACTATCTTTA
>CAZURA010000256.1:0-3726 GCA_964622985.1 uncultured Bacteroides sp.
TCCCTACCCGGCCCGTCCTCGTTCAAACCCCCGTCCAGGAGGGCCTCCTTCACGTATCCGTAGGACTCGTCGGACATGAGGATCCCGCCGTGCTCCAGGAAGGGCGTCTCGCACTGGATGTTCTGGGCGCCCTGCAGGGTCCCCCCGATGGCCGGAATGATGATTTCGTCGTACTTCGTCCACACGCAGCTGTACAGGGTGTCCCCGGGGGTTTCGTCACCGGTCATCAGGTCCGCCAGGATCTCGTTTTCCTTCCAGGCCTCCTCCTTGGACCCGATGCACATCTCCTTCGTGCCGCAGGAAAAGGGGGCCAGGCAGGCGGTCACCGTGCCGTGATAGGCCCCCGCCAGGGACACCATCTTGCGGATCCTGTGCACGCCGCACATCTTGCGCAGGTAGTACATGGCATTGAGCGCCCCCTGGCTGTGGGCCAGGATGTCCACCTGGTCGGCCCCGGTCCGGTCCAGCAGTTCGTCCACCCAGGCGTCGATTTCCTCGGCGTGGTCCGGGTCGCAGCCCTGAACGTATTTGAACGACGGCGCCCACAGGTATTCCTCGGGCCAGCCGTCGGCCACCAGGTTCTTCTTCATGGTGGCCCAGGTGGCCGGGCCCGCGCTGCCGATGATGAACCAGCCGTGGACCATGAGGACAGGGGTTCGCGTGTAGTCCGCCGTGACGGGATCGGACCGTGCCGGCGTCGCCGCGCACAGCGCCAGCGCGACCCAGAGGGATAGGGCGAGCGCGCACAGTGTTGGGCCGGCTTTCACAGACATCAGGACCCGTTGATCACCTTGATGATGTAGTCGGTTTCGGTGCAGTTGGCCGCGCTCCCCGCCGACCGGTAGACCTTGATGTAGTACAGGGCCGTGTCGTCGGTGCAGTAGGTGAACCCCTTGCAGTCGTCGCTGTCGCCGCTCTCGCAGCAGGCATCGGACGGCGCGCAGTCCCACAGCTTGGTCCCCGGCTTGGTCACGCAGGGGTCCTGTCCCGCGGGCAGGTTCGCCGGGCTCGTCCCGTTGAAGTTGGTGTACCAGTCGTAGGAGCTCCAGTCGCCCCCGCACTCGGGCGCGGACGCGCAGGACCCCCGCACCACCTGCACCGAGATCTCGCCGTTGCCCGGGTGCATCACGTCCACCCGCACGTCGAACTTGTCGTGGCCCGGCGCGGCCAGGGTCCCGCCGTCGGCCGAGTCCGTGGCCTCGAACCAGTACCAGTCGGCGTCCCCGTCGGGGACGATCTTGCCCGCCACCGTGGTGGACGCCCCGTTGTCCGCGAAGGTCCCCAGGTCGATGGCGTGGGCGCAGTCGTTGCCCGTGTTGTCCGTGGCGTCCTGGGGGCACTCGCACCCGTCCACGAAGACCTGGTTCACGTCGAAGTTACCGGCCGTACAGCTCTCAACAATACACTGACCTCCGGCGCAGCCGGGCGAACCCAGGGGCACGGCGCCGCACTGGTCCAGGGGGTCGCCTTCGTCTGTGGACCCGTCGCAGTCGTCGTCCACGCCGTTGCACTCCTCGTGGGCCCCCGGGTGCACGTTCGCGTTGTTGTCCTGGCAATCGCCGCCATTGGTGGTGGAATACTTGCCAGCCGGGTTGCACAGGCACTTGGTGTCCTGGTTGGTCCCGTACTGGTCGATGTCGCCGTCATAGTAGTGGGTCAGGCAGTTCCCCGCGTTTTCCGTGTCCTGCAGACCGTTGCAGTCATCGTCCTTGCCGTTGTTGCAGATCTCTGTCTCGTCGGGATTCACCGCCGGGTCCTGGTCGCTGCAGTCGCCGGGCACCCCTGCCTTCCACAAGCCGCTTTCGTAGCAGAAGTACTTGTAGGCCTGGGTCCCGTAGCCGTCCCCGTCCTCATCGTAGTAGAAGGCCTTGCTGCTCAGCGCATTCTCGTCGTTCTGGGTCCCGGTGCAGTCGTTGTCCTTGCCGTCGTAGCAGACCTCTTTCTGGTTGGGGTTGACCTGGGGGTCCGCGTCGTCGCAGTCCCCGCTGAACTTGGTCTTGTAGTCGCCCACGGCCGAGCAGTAGCACTTGAAGTCCGTGGTGCCCCAGTTGTCGCCGTCGTTGTCGAAATAGAACTTGGTGCATTCCAGCGCGTTTTCGTCGTTTTCGCTGCCGTTGCAGTTGTCGTCCTTGCCGTTGTTGCAGATCTCCTGCACCCCGGGATTCCGGTAGGGATCCGTGTCGTCGCAGTCCCCCGACACCACGGCATCGTAGTAGCCCTCGGGCTTGCACAGGCCCTTGGACAACTCCTTGCCGTACTGGTCGTCATCCCCGTCGAAGTAGTACACCAGGCAGCTCAGGGCGTCCGGTTCGTCCGTCTGCCCGTCGCAGTTGTCGTCGATTTCGTTGCAGGCCTCCAGGGCCAGGTGGCCCACGTCGGGATTCAGCGGCGCGCAGTCCGTGTCGTTGGGGTCGCCGTCGCCGTCGATGTCCCCGTCGCAGGCGTCACCGATGCCGTTGTCGTCCTGGTCCAGTTGCGACGTGTTGGACACGTCGGGGCAGTTGTCCACGTCGTTGAGCTCGTCGAACACGTCCATGTCGTAGTCGAACACATCCCCGAATCCGTCGTAATCCAGGTCTTCCTGCAGGGGGTTGAAGGTCCAGGGGCAGTTGTCGTCCTCGTTGGGGATCGTGTCCGCGTCCCAGTCGTCCTCGCACCCGTCACCGATGCCGTTGTCGTTCAGGTCCTCCTGGCCGGGGTTGAACAGGGTGGGGCAGTTGTCCGCCGGGTCCGGCTCGGGGCAGTCGGGGGTGGGGTTGTCCACCTCGTCGTTGTCCATGTCGCAGTCGCAGATGTCCCCTTCCTTGTCTTCGTCGATGTCGGACTGGTTGGCGTTGGCGTGCCAGGGGCAGTTGTCGTCGTCGTCGGGCACGGTGTCGTTGTCGTCGTCGGGGTCGCACACGTCGCCCAGTTCGTCGTTGTCGTTGTTCTTCTGGTTCGGGTTGTAGGCGGACTTGCAGTTGTCCACGATGTTCAGGATCTCGTCCCCGTCGATGTCCTCGTCGCAGTCGTTGACCATCGGGTATCCGTACAGTTTGGCAAGCTGGTGGATCGCTTCCGCGCCGCGGTCCCGGGGATTCCGATCCTTATCATCGGCCCCCCCGACTTTCTCCGCCGCCCGGATCGCACCTGTTACCTCAACTCCCGTGAGCGCTGGGCGCAGGAGCGCAGGCGTAAGCGGAACCACCATTTACGGATTTTGTGGGAGAACAGGGTCAAGCGGGCGTGCGACCCTGACGCGCTGCTGCGCAAACAAGGGGGCGAAACGATCTACCCTGTGGCCGGTGTGGGCACGCCCGCGCAGTGGGAACAGTACAAGCAGGCGTGCGAGTTATTCCCTGTGGCGAATGTCCCCAAGATCGTGGATCAGCAGCGCTGGGTGGCTCTGGAACGCGACTGCGCCTTCTTCAATACTTACGACTTCATGGGCGGGCCCATGTCCATGCTCAAGTGGGCCTGCGCTGATCCGGCGCTGGCCAGTGTGGACATGGTCCATCTCACCAAACGGGGGTATCGCCGCGTGGCCAGAGCAATCTACAAAGCCCTCCGAAAGTATGCACAAGCCAATGAACCATAACAGTTCGCGATCGGTGATACCTGCCCCCTCGGCCTGACTCGATCCTTGAGCCTGTTCGCCATGCGGAAGGTCACCGCCCAACTCAAGTTCGAAACACCGAGCGCACCCGCCGGAAGCTCGAGGATGCCGATGTTGTTACGTCAAAAGGC
>CAZURA010000257.1:0-3642 GCA_964622985.1 uncultured Bacteroides sp.
GGTCAGTTCAACAGACATTAAGAGAACATTATCGTGCAATGGGATAAAGTAGGTCACTTCTGTTTTAACAAGATCCTTGATACAGGATATGGTTGAATAGCCAAGCCCTACACGGCATTCCCACTGATCTTCACTTTCGGGATTATTAATCCAGGTGGTTTCGTCACTCCCTTCCCTTGTCACATAAAAGTTACCGGAAACTTCCTGAGGATTTACCAGTCCGTTTATGGATGGATCAGTCATAAACACCTCGATGCCGCCCCTGTGGGTCACCCAGGCTGTCAGGTAGCCATTGGTAAGCCTGTTAAACCAGGGTGTTGGCAGATCACGCTCGTAAATATGGCACACCTTGCCATCGGGTGAGAATGAATACCAATCCTCTCCATTTGCCTGAACAGTCATACAGCCAAACAATAGGGTGTTGATAATGATCCATTTAACAGCTCTCCTCATGTTGTTATCTGTAAAGATTTATTTAATTAGAAACTGAGCCGTCTCCCCGGCCTGGATGGTTTTATCATCAGCCAACCTAAGTTTTCCAACAGCCTCAATATGAATGCTTGATAGTTCCAGAGTACCATTCAGGACGGTAAGCTTCATCTCCTTTGTATCCCCGGCATCCTTCAGGTTGACAGTTCCGTGTGTATAACCGTTCGACCAGAAAAAGTTGCCCGAAATATCATTGAATGTGATCTCCTTTTCAACGCCTGAATAGTGAAAACCGGTTAAAGCCAGAATGGCCGACCAGCTGGCCATGGCCCTGCCATAATGGTGACCGCATTCAGCTTCATCAAACGGGCTTCTTTTTCTGCCGTCATAACGGTCCCTGATATTCTGGATGCATTTTAAACCGTTATCGATCTGTCCCTCATACAACATTCCTATTGCGGCAGTATATTCAAACCCGGTCATTACTTCCGTAAAATAGGGGAATGGATTCACCGGCCGTGAATATGGATAAGAAGCCATAAGCAGGGCAGCCTCATCCCCCAGGGCATAGGTCCGGAAACAATTGAAGTGATCGGATAAATTGTCCCGGTAATTGTATTTCATAATACTTTGATGGGCCTTACCCACATTCTCATTTTCCAGCAGATAACCCAATCCACAGACATGGGCAATATACTGCCCAACCAGCTGATCAACCAGACATCCCTCTCCCAGCTGATAATCAGGATTTCCATAATCTTCCGCCCCCATTCCTATAAGCTGTTCCTCAGGAATTTTGTCTTTCTCTGGAACAATAATCTGATGGTAATAATATTCACCGTTAAAAAGATTTTCATCCACCCATTCGCTGCCATTTTTGAAAAGTTTCCTGCACTTTTTGGCCATTTCTTTGTCCTTCATATGATCAGCCATCTCCTCCATTGCCCGCAATGCCCCCAGGTACCATACTGTCATTTGAGGATTGGGGCCATAATACTCCACATCCATGGTGTTGTGCTGAACTCCCTCCATAACCCCATCCTGGTTTCCATCCCAGCCTCCATCAATCCATGCATAAGAGAGGGCATTCTTTACCGAAGGATATAAAGATTTGATGAAATCGTCATCGCCTGAAAGCTGCCAATCCCGGTAAAACTTCATGATGGTACCCATCTGTCCGTCGGCAGCCACATAGGAAAAATCAGATATGGTATTCAGTGGAAGTTTTACCCGAAAGCTCATCAAACCGTTCTCTTTTGTTGCTCGCCCAAATTCCACATATCGGCGGGTTTTTGCCAGTTTGCCAAATAAAAATCCGGTAGCCGTCTCATAATTCCAGACATGTGTACAGGATCCGAAACAGCATCCCACCTTATCCAGACAACCTTCCCATGCATATAAGCTCCCGTCAGAAAGCCTGAAGCAGGTTTGGGTCCTGAGCGTACTTATATTGAATAGCGCAGCTTCTTTTACCACTTCAGGTAGATCACTGCTGCAAAACGCATCTACAAATTCAATTGTTTTTGCTTCTAAACTTCCCAGTTCGGGAACCGTTCTGGAAACAACATCCCAGGCTCCTTCATAATTTGTACAATAGAAGTTTTCCATTGATTCACTCGCCCATGCAGTCCGGTTTGGAAAGTACCAGGTGAAAATAAATCGTACCGTCCTGGTTCCCCCGGCTGGAATCACATCAGCCGCAGCCAATGAGGCCATGGGTTTATCAGATATTTCATCCTTCCTGTTATCCAGGCGTCCATCCTCTTTCATATCATCCCAGAAGTCAAGAATTGAGGATCCCCAATGCTGAGGTTTCCAGGCACTCCTGTAACTTATATCACCTGCATGTGTGGTAACAAGGGCCATCTCTCCCCACTGGTCTGATTTTTCATCCACACCCTCTGTAGTGAAATGTATTCCCGAAAAACCGTTTGCAGTATTAAATCTATTTTTATTGTCCTTTGATTTCCCTTCTGTTCCATCCTCCCCGATGAAGTTTTGCATCGATCCGCATATGCTAAAAGCAATTTCCTCATCAGATCTGTTTGTGACTTCAAAATCGATGATTGCAATTGGGATACTGCTGTTATCCACATCGCCCGGTATGAGGGGATTAAATGCCTTAATTTTTACTTTCAGTGGTAATTGTGGGGTGCTCAGATTGACCTGTCCAAAGGGGTAAGCTGCATCAAAAGTAACATTCTTAAACCTTGGAAGACCATGGTTCGTTGACACAGCACCTGACATACCTTCATAGAGGTAGAATGGAACAGGACCCTCCAGCAAACGGAGGTCTTTGTTACCGCCTACTTCGGTATAAAGGGTAAAAAAAGGTGAGTTCTCTCTACCGGATCCCGGATTATAACCTTTGGCCGGACGGCTCATTATTTCCCAGTCCTGCAAATTACCTCTTCCACCCAATGAAACAGTTCCTGTACCTATACCTCCAATGGGTAGCGCGATTTTACAGGTATGCTCCTGGTCATAGTGCTTCAGTACCGGCCAATCCTGGGCAACAGTAACCGTCAATCCCGGACTCAGAAGACCTAAAATTAAAACAATCAGAATCTTTCTCATTTTTTGGGTCATTTATGGTTATTCTTTAATCCGAACATATTTACCTGGAATAACTTCCAGGTTCAGCACATTTTGTTTGACATCATATTTTGCTGCATTGAAGACAATCTGCTGAACATCACCCTCGATCAACAGTTTTGTTTCATAGGGTTTTTCCCATGGCTCATTTAAGTATTTCTCTGATAACCAGCTCTCCACATCCACGATTACCTGGTTTTCTTCAAATGTGATTCCCATTATCCGCAATCCATCAACTCCAACTGCAATCTCCTTATCTGTATTGATATACAATCCACCAAGGCCTCTTGCAGCTTCAGCCAAACCGGTATAGACTCCTGAACCTTCCCCCCAGCTTGGATGTGTCCTCATGGCGGACTGGGGATACCCTTCATGATCGATATTTTCGGGTCCCAATCCAAAGGGATAGATATTTGTATGTCTGTAAATGTCATTTGACTTATGCAGCGGATGGTTTATCAATACAATGGAAGACCGTGCGGCAGCTACTGCTCTTTGCAGGAGGTCCTGCCGTCCAGCCTTCTTACCATACCAGATCAGCGGCTTGACCACCTCAGCCTGCCTGGCATCAAGAAATGATGTAACATCAGAATTATCAACACCGAATCCCCCAAACGG
>CAZURA010000258.1:0-2721 GCA_964622985.1 uncultured Bacteroides sp.
CAGGTGGTCACCGGCGTGGCGCTTTATAAAAACAAGGGGGAAGCCAATCAGGAGCTCGTGAAAATCGATATTGACGGATTCTTCCTGGCCATCGGACATACTCCCAATTCTGAAGCATTCAAAGATTTTCTGGAGACCGATGAAACCGGTTATGTGATCACAGTTCCGGGTACCAGTAAAACCAATGTTCCTGGAGTTTTTGCCTGTGGGGATTTGCAGGACAAAATGTACAGGCAGGCGGTTACTGCAGCAGGATCTGGTTGTATGGCCGCTCTGGATGCCGAAAGGTACCTGGGGGAGCAGGAATAGTCACTTTTACACCAGAGATTGAAACAAAAAAGGGCGCTAAAACGAGCTGCCCTTTTTTTAGTTCTAAGTTGTTGGTGTCAGGTTGATGATCACCCATCACCGATCACCCACTAAACTCGAAGTGCGCTAATATCAGTGAATTCCTCTTTCTTGTACTCTCCGGACTGCAGTTTGTTCCTGCAGGCATTAAATGCATCGATGGTTTCCTTTACATCGTCCAGGTTATGCATAGCGGTGGGTATCAATCTGAGGAGGATGTCTCCTTTGGGTACCACCGGGTAGATCACCATGGAGCAGAAGATGTTATAATTCTCCCTCAGGTCCAGGATCAGGTTGGTGGCCTCAATTAGTCCACCACGCATATAAACAGGTGTTACCGGGGATTCAGTTTTACCCAGGTCAAATCCGGATTCTTTCAGACCAGACTGAAGAGCATTGACTACTTCCCAGAGGTTTGACCTCAGTTCCGGCATGTTTTTAAGCATCTCCAATCTTTTCAGCGCACCGATCACCATGGGCATGGGTAAAGATTTTGCATAGGTTTGGGAACGCATGTTGTATCTCAGGAAGTCCACTACCTCCTTATCACTGGCGATAAATCCACCAATTCCTGCCATCGATTTTGCGAAGGTGGAGAAATAGAGATCGATCTTATCCTGAACTCCAAAATGCTCTCCAGTTCCCATTCCGGTTGCACCCATGGTACCAAAACCGTGTGCATCATCCACAAGTAATCTGAAATCGTATTTCTCTTTCAGGTCGCAAACGGCTTTCAGGTTTCCGAGGTCTCCAGCCATACCAAATACACCTTCAGTAATAACAAGTACACCTCCCCCGTGTTGCTCAGCTCTTTTTTTGGCACGAACCAGTTGCGTTTCAAGATTCTCCATGTCGTTGTGAGGGAAAACAAACCGTTTGGCCAGTGACATCCTCATTCCGTCAAGAATGCACGCATGTGATTCAGAATCATATACAATCGCATCGTTTCGTGAGGTAACTGCATCGATAATGGAAGCCATACCCTGGTAGCCATAGTTCAGCAGAAACGCATCCTCCTTCTCTACAAATGACGCAAGCGCTTGCTCTAGCTCTTCATGTTTGCGAGTTTGTCCGGACATCATCCTGGCACCCATGGGATAAGCCATTCCATACTGTGCAGCAGCGTCCGCATCCGCTTTTCTTACTTCGGGGTGATTTCCAAGTCCGAGGTAGTTGTTCAAACTCCAGGTCAGTACCTCTTTCCCACGGAAATTCATATGGGCTGAAATTTCTCCTTCGAGTTTTGGAAAGGTAAAGTATCCATGTCCCGCAGTTTGGTATTGCCCAATGGGACCCCTGTTCTTGGTAATTCTTTCAAAAATGTCCACAGATTAAAGTTTTAGTGATTATTGGCTGCAAATTTAACTATTTTTTTGATCGGTCGATATTTTTCTGACTCAACACATTAACCAGTATATCACTTTCCAGATCCTCTGAACAATAATCTGGAATGGTTTTTGTTATCATTAATAGCTCAATTGTTCATTTAACTCTTTTATTATTAAATCAATAATTGTATTTTTGCGCAATGTTTAAAAACAGGGTATTATTTGGTGTGGTTTTCACAGGGTCTATATTGCTCCTTGGAGGCTGTGGAGAGTACGAGAAGTTGCTGAAAAGCAGGGACTATAAGAAGAAGTATGAGACTGGTGTCGCATATTATGAAGAGGGTGAATTTGGGAGAGCTGGCACCTTGTTTGATCAGGTGGCCAATATCTACAGAGGAACTACCAAGGCAGATACGGTGAAGTATTATCAGGCACAGAGTTATTATGGACAGCGTGACTATATGATGGCCGGTCATTACTTTAATGAGCTTTCGGTGACCTATCCCAACAGTACATACCTGGAGGAGGCCGATTTCATGGTGGGTTATTGTTATTATAAGCAGTCACCACGACCTGAACTTGATCAGGATAATACGTTCAGGACCATTACAGCCATGCAGATGTTCATGACTAAATATCCCTCTTCGGAGAAAGTGAACCAATGTCAGGAGATCATTGTTGAAATGAGTGATAAACTGGTGGAAAAATCCTTTATCAGCGCAAGACTTTACTATGACCTGGGGTATTACAAGTCGGCCATTCTTGCATTGCGTAACAGCCTGATGGAATATCCGGATACCAAGTTCCGGGAGGAGTTGATGTTTTTAATATTGAAGTCTTCTTTTCTGCTGGCTGACAATAGTGTTCCCAGCAAACAGAGGGAGAGGTTTCAGTCAGCTATTGACGAGTATTACAGTTTTATAGGAGAGTTTCCGGATGGTACTCATGCACGGGAAGCCAAGCGAATTTACGAGTCATCCAACAGATTTTTAGATAATACAAATAACGAATCATAATCAATGGATTACAAAAAAACAAAGGCGCC
>CAZURA010000258.1:2750-3628 GCA_964622985.1 uncultured Bacteroides sp.
AACTACGATGACCAGGAATCTGAATGACCTGGATGTAGAGACAGATAATATTTATCAAACCGTAATAGTTGCAGCCAAAAGGGCCAATCAGATCAGCGTGGAGATGAAGCAGGAACTGAACAGGAAACTGGAAGAGTTTGCATCGTATACCGATAATCTCGAAGAGGTATTTGAAAATCCGGAGCAGATCGAGATCTCCAAGTTTTTCGAAAGGTTACCAAAGCCTTCGCTGATATCTTTACAGGAACTAACCGACGACCAGATATATTTCAGGATTAATGAAACTCCTGAAGTAGAACAACAGTAGTCTAATATTTCCTGATGGAACTCACAGGAAAACGTATAATCCTAGGAGTCACCGGAAGCATCGCTGCCTATAAGGCGGTCTACTTGCTCAGACTCCTGATCAGGGAGGGGGCCGAAGTCCAGGTCATCATGACTCCTACTTCTCAAGAATTTGTGGGACCTGTTACGTTTTCGGCCTTATCGGGCAAACCCGTACTTTCAGAGTTTTTCAGCACTCAGGGAGCAGATTGGAACAGCCATGTGGATATGGGCGTTTCTGCAGATCTGATGATCGTGGCACCCCTTACAGCCACCACACTGGGAAAAATGGCCCACGGGGTAGCCGATAATCTGCTGGTTACCACTTACCTCTCTGCCAGATGTCCTGTTGTCGTAGCCCCGGCTATGGATATGGACATGTATAAGCACCCTTCCACCCAGCAAAATCTCAATACTATAAGGGAATATGGCAACCTGGTGATCGAACCCGGGGAAGGAGAACTGGCCAGTGGACTTGAGGGAAGGGGGAGAATGGAGGAGCCTGAGGAGATCCTCCGGTTTATCAGGCAACTTGATGGGGGATCATCAAAAAA
>CAZURA010000259.1:0-3597 GCA_964622985.1 uncultured Bacteroides sp.
TGAACTCGGCGTCCACGACGGCAGCGCCGATGCTGGCCTGCCAGGGGAAGCCGTTCACGCCGCTCTTGGCCACGTCGCGTGCCCAGGAGGTATCGCGGCTGACGAGGCCCTCGGCGATGACCTGGCCGTTCTCGATCACCACGCGCCGCGTGTGGCCCACGCCCTGGCGCGGGTTGTGATCCAGGCGGACGGGGATGTCCTGACGGTCGATGGCCAGGCCCTCCAGGTCGACCACGACCGGGTGCGGGAACCCCGCGATCCGCATCACGCCGCCGGTGTAGGCGACCATGCGGAAGCGCGGCATCTGTTTGCCCTTCTCGCCGTCCGCCGCCTCGACGGTCAGTGGGCAGCGAAAAGTCAGGTATTCAGGCTGCTTGGTTTTGCTCGACATCCGTGTCGGTCTCCTCGTCTTCTTTCCCTGAGCTTGTCGAAGGGGCATCTTCCGTCAGTTCGGGCGCTGCCTGCGTCTCCGCGAGCCCGAGTTCCTTCATCAACGCCTGCTCCTTGGCGCGTTGGCGCAGTTCGGTCTCCCAGTCCTTGCCCTGGCGGGCATACTCGGCCGCAAGCGTGGTGGTGTTGCTGGCCAGGCGCGTGGCCTGGGCGTTGGCCTCCTTGGCCGGATCGACGTGCTCGGTGCCGTCGAAGAACCACTGGTGCGGCAAGTCGCCTATGCCGCGAAGCACGGCCAGTTCGGTGGTCAGCATCGCTTCTGCGCGCCATGCGTCGAATATTCTGTCCAGTACGACGTCGCCCAGGTGGGCCTGCTCGACGCGGATCGACTTGTAGTAGGTCTGGTGGTCCAGACGCCCCGAGGCGTAGTTGTATCCCGACGAATTGCAGGCGGCGATGTTGTAAGGCAGGTTCAGGCAGCGGGCGATCTCGTTGAGCAGCTCCCGTTTGAACTCGGCGTAAGTAGTGCCCGGCTGCTCGGCCTTGATCTGCCCGAGCTTCCACCCGTCCGGCAGCGTGGTGGCCATCCGTTTTTCGAGTTCGACGATGTCCATCGGCTCTACAGACGCCGCCTCGCCGTTGGCTGGCGCATCGGTGTAGAGTACGGCCGCAAAGTCGGCGGCGGTCTCTGCTGCGCCAAGGACCGCAAGGGTGTAGCGTCGCAGTTGGGCGAACAGCGGCAGGGCGGGGGTGATCTCCGGAACGCCCCGATGCTGACCGGGCCTGTCGGCACGGAAGTAGTGAATTACTGCGGCTGCGTCCAGAACGTCGTAGTCGTTGCGCCAGGCGCCGATCTCACCGGGGTGATACCGCAAGACCGTATACGAGCTTGGACTGCCCCATGCGTCCAGGCGGATGCCGTCGACATCGCCAACTACGGGAAGCACGGCCATGGTCGGCGACGCCACGCGGTCGGCCTCAATCAACTGGATGTCCAGCTTGACTGGCGAATCGATGCGCGGGTTCGCCGCCAGCGCCGCGAACACCTCGCCGTCGGTAGCCTTGGCCATTCGCATTGTGCGCAGCTTTTGGGCCAGGCCGGCGTTCGCAGCCCAATTCGCAAACGCCTGTTCGATACGACGGTTGGTCTCGCTGTCGCCGGTAAGCATCTGCAGGCGAGGCCCGGTGCCTACGGTGTCGTTGGCGAGCGTCAGCACGATCCCCTTGGCGTAGGAGTTATTGGCCGCTTCGTAGCGGGCTCGCTGACGGAGCTTCCGTCGGACGTCGACGCTGTTGGCCGAATCGGCCGACAGGCCGTCGGCCATCGACCAGTGCCGGATGTTCTCGACGGTGGTCTGCGCCGCGTCGTACTTGGCGCGAACAAAGGCCGGGCCAGACCGTTTCCGACCGGAGGCTTTTCTATTCCTGCTGAAAGGCCACATCAGACGGTCCCTCCCGGCGAGACCTTCACCAACTTGACTCCCAGTCCCTGCGCCCGACTGGCCTTCTTCGACTCCAGGTACTTATCCGCCGCGATCTGATCGGCCAGCGAATGCTGCTCAACGGATCCGGAGTCCCCGCTGGCCTTCCGAGGGCCCGAGGCGTTGGTCTCAATCGAGTTGTCGAGTTCTGCGGTCATGTAATGCTTTCCGAAAAATACGTCCTTACACTGGTTACCTATGCCGTGCCGAGCGAGGCGCACCGCAAAATGTGAAAAAAACCTCCGAAAATGTGAAAACGCTCCGTATATGGAGCCTGGCGGCGCCGCGACGGGGGCTATCGCCTGCTCTTCTGGACTTCCGACAGCTTGATCCGCTGTTTCAGGCGCGTCGTTCTCGCGTCGGTTCCGGGCAGAACGGCCCCTTGGACGGAAGCCGCCACGCCGCAGCCGACCAGGCAGTCCAGCCAATGGTTGTCCGGCCCGCCTGCGCGGAGTTTCCACTCGTCGACCACGCGGCCTCTCGCTTCGGTCCGAACGCGGTACTCAGAGGCGAGGTGTTCTGCTATGAGTTGATGCTCGGCCGGATTGCGTCCGAACAGGGACAGGCAGCCCGGATCGCCCATGGCCACCGCCAGTCGGGCGTGGATGAAGCTCTTCCAGTAGTTCGTGTCGATCAGGACATGGCGGACCTGGCGGCGGCCGTGGGTGTTGGGGATGCGCCAATGATGGCCGATCCGCTCGCCGCGTTTCCGCTTGTACTCGCTGAAAGGCACGCTGGAGGCGCCTACGTAACGCCCGTGGCTGGGCGTCACGATCGCAGAATGGGGGCTCTGCCTGCAGAACTGATAGACCACGTCGGTGGATTGGCCCCAGTTGGCGTCGATGAGACATCGCTCTATGCGAATCTCCGCGCCGTCGTCGCGGCGCCAGCGGCGAGTCAGATACTCCTGGGTGAGCTTTTCCAGCCCGGCGTATATCGAGCCTTCCAGGCCCGCTCCCGGCGCGGCTCGGCCGAGGGTCTTCTGCAAATCCCGCAAGGTGAAAAACGGTCTATTCTGGTCGGGATAGACGCCGTAATCGATGACATAGCCGGTGAAGTCGTCCTCCCAGGCCGCGACGGTGTGGAACAACGCCTTGCCCTGCACGTCAATGAACATGGTCAGGCAGCTGGCGCCTATGGGAATCACGCGTCGCTGATGGCCGTTGGTTTTCGCGGCGATCTGTTCGGCGGTGAGTTGTTCGCCGTCGCCCTCGGTTTCCGGCATCGGCTCGTTTTGGTATTCGGCCCAGAACGCCCGCTGGTCCTGGAGTTTCAGGTTCATCGCGTGCTGGATCGCCGACAGTTCATCGCTGTTGTGCCGCTCGGGCCATGCGATGACGGCGCCGGCGTCCATCTTGACGCGATGCTCGCGGTAGAACTCGGCGGCTTGCGAGCCGTCTCCGTCGTTGCGGAAGCTGTCGGCGCGGATTTGGGCGTACTTCTCCCATAGCTTCTCATTTGTCGGGAACGAGTAGATCAGTTTTGTCCGCTTGCCTTGCCAGGCCGGGTGCTTGTCCCGATCGAGGATCTGATCGGCCATGTCGCCGGGTCGGATCACCGTGCACGGCATGATGCCCGATATCTTCTGGCCGGGGCCCGCGAGGTTTAGTATCGCGCCGTTGAGCGTCTCCATCCTCGTGCGCACCTGCTGTTCGCTGCGGGCCGACTCGTCGGTCTGCGGGTCGTCGAGCACCACCAGCGAAGGGCGCGCCGCCCGGCCGTCGGC
>CAZURA010000260.1:0-3459 GCA_964622985.1 uncultured Bacteroides sp.
GTATCATACAAACAAATTGTAGTTCAAAAACACGGGAGATGATTACATACCCCATTTAATAAATATTAGGCCTGAAGATAAAAAATAATTGTATACAAAAAAAAGAAAAGCTGCCCTGGCAGACAGCTTTTCAAGCCCTAAATCTAACCCTATTGTTAACCTAAATATATTTGCAAATTTGCGTTATTTAGTTCACAAAAAACATGAGAAATCTCATATTATGAGCCAATGATTACAATTTCTTATGAATATTCTCAGTCACCACATGCCCGTCAAATAACTGGACAATCCGGTGGGCCTTCTCTGCATCGCTGGGTGAGTGAGTGACCATCACTATGGTTGTACCATCTTCGTTGAGTTCAGTAAGTAAAGCCATTACTTCGCCGCCATTGGCCGAGTCCAGGTTACCCGTGGGCTCATCTGCAAGGATCAACTTGGGATTGGTTACCACCGCACGGGCTATGGCCACACGCTGTTGCTGACCACCCGATAACTGCTGTGGGAAGTGGTTTTTCCTGTGACTGATTTTCATTCGTTCCATCACGCTGTCCACCTTTTTCTTCCGTTCAGATCCGCTCATTTTAAGGTAGAGGAGGGGAAGCTCAATGTTTTCATAGACGGTAAGCTCATCGATCAGGTTGAAACTTTGGAAGACGAAGCCAATATTTCCTTTGCGTAAATTGGTTCTCCCTTTCTCTTTCAAATTGGCTACTTCCGAATCATTAAATACATAGGAGCCTCCTGAGGGATTATCAAGAAGTCCCAAAATATTTAACAGAGTGGACTTTCCGCAACCTGAAGGCCCCATGATGGCGACAAATTCTCCATCTTTCACCTCTATATTTACATTATTCAGTGCGGTGGTTTCTACTTCGTCGGTCCGGAATACCTTTATCAGGTCTACAGTTTTGATCATTATTTCAAATTTTTATATGATGGAAATAAAAAACAATAGATATGCCAAAATAGATAAAATACAGATTAAGAACAATATATGAAAAATCCTTTTGTTGCAAACTGTTCACTTTTGAGACGGCTATGTTCGTTTTCGTACACTGCGTACACCTGATGATCGGTGATCTTTAGGGGGTACGCTCCATTGGGATTACAGTAAAGACGGATCCTGTTAGGGAATTGTTACAATGTCTAATCTGAAGGTAGATTTTTCCACGACAGGAAGGGGTATATGGTCTGAAGCGTATCCCGCTTCTTTGCCTTCAGGATCAACAGTTTCTGGTATGATTCTCCCTCCTGATTAAGTGGCCGGTGCTCCAGTAACTTCAACAGCGGTGATATCTCCTGAATAATATGCCGGGCTTCGCCGGAAAGCAGTGATTGCTTAAACTTCTCCCAGATATAGGTTGTGGCCAGGGGGTTAATATGAACCAGGTCTTCCGAATAGAACCGGTAATCTCGCAATTCATCCATGACGATCTCATAGGAGGGGAAATAGAAAAGATGTTCCGGAAACTGGTTGATAAGGGACTCAGCTGCTAACAACAGGGTAGCCTTGCTGAGCTGATTTCCATGGGCGCCGTCCTTCCAGTGACGAACCGGACTCACGGTAAGCAGGATCTTCATGTGGGGATTCAGGGCTAACAGCTGCGGGATCAACGATTCATAGGTTCTGGTAATCTCATCGGCAGAGAGTCGGGAACGGGTGAATTGAGATGCCGGTATCTTATGGCAATTGCACACCACTTCTCCTGTAGGGTTGTACCTGTACACCCAGGCAGTCCCCCATGTGATGATCAGGTATTGCACCTTTGGCATCATCTCTTTTGCCTTTCTGAATGCACCGTTGATTTTTGCCAGGGCCTCTTCCTGGTGCGGGGAGGAGAATTTGGTATAGTGGTCAAAAGAGAACCAGAGGTCATTGTAATGGTCCAGGTCTTCCATCCGGTAGGTGTCCCTTTCCAAAAGTGCATCCAATCGCTTTTTCACAGAAAGCGGATTATAGGTAACACCGTATGGGTTGATACAGACCGGGAAAAGGTACCTCATAAGCTGTTTACCTATATTCTCGGTGAAACAGGATCCCATCATCATCAGGGGAGTGTGATGATCTATTTTAAATGGGTAATCAGGCAACTGAACCTCGGATATCAGTTTCATGGGAATGGTTAATTGTATAGCACCAACTAAGATAAGTAAAATGCAAAGAATGGTTCTGATCAGTACGCCTACTCACAAAGGTTGGTAAAGTGAATCTAAAATTACCTAATTTAAGGGTTGGTATCTGAGTGAGTCATAGAAAACAACATGGATGTATTATGGATAAAGCTACAAGCTATACGTTACAATTGTTTGATGCACTAGAAACTTATCTTCATATCGAATGGGATGAGATGGGAGAGCCGGTTGGTTATCCCTCAAGGATTAATCATATTACCATTCAGAGGTTAGTCCTGGCATTAAAGGAATTATATGAGAAGAATGCCATTCTTGATGCAATTTCGGGTTTTGAAGGCTATTCAGGTCATCAAAGTAGTGCAGTTGGTTTTGCAGAAAATTATGATGCATTCATAAAAGTTGGAGTGTTACTTGGTGATCGCATTGTTCTTTGGGAAGCTATTTTGATCTCAGAATTAGATTCAAATATATTACGTGCAGATAGAGTATTAAAAGCTGCATGCGATATATTACGGATGAAACCTTTAGTTGAACAAGGGGGTGCTGTCTACCTTCCACATATGCGGAATTGGAATCCAAATTACTATTCTTATATGCAGGATTTCGCTCAGGAAAATGTTTCAAATGAATTGTTAGGACTTATAAACGCAATGGTGATTTGGCAAGACTTTAAAGTAGGTTCGTTTTCCTGGCAACCGGACTTTTCTACCATTCAAGAGTTAGACCTGTCAATTAATAAGCAAAATGCTAAAACCGAGAAGCATGAACTTATTTATGCCCTGCAAGGCCTGATTCATAATACTGAATCTATGTACCTTAGAGATGTTAGTCTTGCGGAATTCTATGAGAATACACGCAACAAACAATTTCGAAAAGAACTTCGCACTTCTTTGATGGCTGTCAAAGATTGTTTTGAGGTAGATGATGATACAAATGCACGCAAGGATGCAATTGATAATTTGGTGCGGGACATTGCAAATGGACTAGAATCTCAACGCAAGGCCGTAAAAAAATATTGGATTACAAGGATATCATCCGGTGCTGGAATCGGTGCAGGTGGAATTGGTGTTGCAAGACATTCAGTTGCAGCAATTATTGATGGTCCATCGGCTCTTACTTTTTTAGCTTTACTAGGAGGAGCTTTAGCAGCCGGTTCTGCTAGCTGGAGGTTTGTAAAGAATGCTTTTGAACGTTCTAAGGAGGCCCTTATTTACCAAGTATTTAGTTCACTTGAAAAAGCTGCTGAAAGAAGATATATCGAGGAATTTGAAAAGGCTATAGTTTAGAATAGCGTTTTATTTTGTATCTTGATAATAAAAACAGATG
>CAZURA010000261.1:0-3418 GCA_964622985.1 uncultured Bacteroides sp.
AAAGTCCTTGAATTTACTACTATCTCGGCTATTATTTTTATACATTGTTACCTGCTGGCATTCTGATTCATATAATAAAATTCTTTTTTCAATAGCTTCCTTTTTTAATGCATAACATATTTCGTTACAAAGTACTAATTCTGATATCCGAATAATATCCTGTGGCATTATGACCGGAAACAACCTGAGGAATGCCATTTTTTACATCGAGAGCGCTGTGATGTGTATGGCCGGCAAGTATGGTTAAAAGATTTGTAGCACGGAACACTTCGTTGTAAAAATCAAATGTCACCTTTGTGTGTCCCCCTTTTCGCCATTTTTCCCGTCTTTCCAATTTATAATTTTTATCTGTTTTTTCACTCCATTCTGGGTTTGCGCAGCCATACAACAATGGCCTTCCTGGCATATAAAGAGGGATATGCATCATAAGAATAATCGGAATACCAGAATTTACCTGCTTTTTAAAAAATTCCAATTGTTCGGGCAATATTTCATATGTTGAATTATCAATACATACAAATCGTATACCGTTAACATCGTATGATGCAAATAAAGGATTGTTACCCTGATACATCGGTTTCAAATGTTTTTCTGTCCATATATTGCGAAGTTGCATAGCACTTCCCTTCATTCCTTCGTAATGCCAGTCATGGTTGCCGGCAACGTAAGCGAAAGGAATGCCAGTTTCGTTTAGCTTATTCAATGCCCATTCTACCGAAGCCTCAGATGGAAAACTAAAGATATCACCTGTTAATGCCAGAAAATCTGCTTTTTCTTCTTTTGCTCTTTGAAGTGTCCACTCAAAACTTTCTTTTGTTGAGTAGTTTTCGCCACTTTGAAAATGAATATTGCTTTTATAGGCGCCGGCCATTCGCTTGCTGAATTTCCGGTATTTTTCTCCCCTTTGATCATCGATTAATAGATGGGTGTCAGTAATATGAAATATACGGGTTGGTTTTACATTTGCTTTAGTAAATATTGAAATTTCATTTCTCACAGCAGAAAAAGTTCCCCTGATATCCTTAACATTTATTTGTTTAGTAGCCGGAGTGAAAGCTCCTAATAATAAACCTGATGCCGCCAGAACGGTAAAAGATAGAAAGTAACGTCGGTTCATTTTATCCATT
The DNA here is from genome assembly GCA_964622985.1 of uncultured Bacteroides sp. GTDB lineage: Bacteria > Bacteroidota > Bacteroidia > Bacteroidales. The sequence continues at coordinate 1,128 of CAZURA010000261.1, forward strand.
TTAAGTGTTAGTAATCCAAATAAATCATCATGATTTTTCTAATCTCAACAACATGCAGGTTTCAAGCTTGCAGGTAACGGTTAGTGTATGCGCCGTTTATTGGCGCGGCTTTTGCGAAGCAATTGCCAAGTCAAGTTCGGCGGATACTATTCTGCAAAAGCTGTGACAATCACAAATGGCGTATGACACTATGTTAGCTGTTGTAAATATTACTTTCGGTTAATCTTAATATAAATGATTATCCCTCAACTGCTTTCTTTTTCGACTAGGATATTTCTGTATACACTGTCGTAAAGAGAATGTTGAATCAGAGCATATCATTCTTCTCCAGCCATTTCCCGACTTATTCATTCATTAAGTGGAATCCAGCTTCGATCGATTAAATCTTTGAACCAAGGCTCACGTTTTATTAGGTTCATAGAAGTATGACATAGAAAAGCATGTATTCTCCAATCATGTTCCAAAAGAGCGAGTTCCATATATTTTTGGGTCAGCTCACGGTCTCCAAGGGCATAATAGATATTGGCAAAGAATACCTTTGACACAAATCTGGATTCAGATAACTTATGAAGGTCTTCTATGATAGTGTTTGCATCTTCTAGTTCTCCGATCACAGCCATATGGTATCCTTTTAGCATCAATTGTATGGATGGATCTGTTGTCCGGCGGATAATATTTTCAGCAATCTCTGTAGCCTTCTCTATGTGTCCTTCTTCGATATTGGCCAGATAATAGTGTATAGTTGGATTCATGGATGAAGTCGCATTCCAGTATTGATCACCAATACGCACTATTTCCTTAGAATCATTCTGACATTCCAGCCACATCAGATGCCAAATATTTCCTTCATCTATTTCAACGGCAAGGGTTTCGGCAAACTCCTCAATTAACTTTTTCAAGCGGGAACAATTTCTTAATCTACTTTCGAAATGTATAAAATGGATATAACAATTATCGTTATTAGGAGATAGTTGCATTGCTTTGTCAAATGACTTTCTTGCTGCAGTACTATCCCAATCCCAATTGTGTTGTACTACTCCCAGTTCAGCATATGCCCAACCATTATCAGGATCCAGTTCAATGGCTTTTTGCAGGAGTCGCTTCGATTCGTTCCAGTGATCCTGAGATGGATTAAGGGCATAATGTCCTAACATCCAATATTCTCTTCCCATTCCAGTATAGGCTAGTGAATACTCTGAATCTAATTCAATCGCCCTTAGGTAAAACTCTATTGACTTATGAATGTGTGAAGGATCATGATCCTGAAAGTATTTCCAGTGCTCAATATTACCTTGGAGGTAGTAATCGTAGGCATCGAAATTCCGGGTAGGTTCTGTATTGATTGACTGGATCTCCTCTGGAGTAAGCACAGTTTTTAAAGCAACGGCAATATTTCTCGCAATTTCACTTTGCAGCTCAAATATTTCCTGCCACTTACCCTCATACACTTCCCCCCAGATATGTTCATCCGTTTCTGCACGTATCAATTGTACAAGAATCCGTACCTGGTCCTCAAATCTTTGTGCACTTCCCTCTAATAAGTAATTAGCCTTGAGTTCCTGACCGATTTCAGGGCTTGTCTTCTCTGTTGACTTGTATTGCATAACGGAAGTTCTTGACCGGACGATAAACTCATTGATTTTATATAATTGCATGATTATCTCATCAGTCATAGCATCCCCGAAATAGTCGAAATCGTTGCTACTACTCATGTTTTGAAATGGCAAAACTGCGATAGATTTCTCTAGATTATAAAATTCATCAGAAAGCTGACCACGAGGTATCACATTCAATATAATTAACCCTACAATCACCACAAAACTGATGTAGCTGGCTATCTTCCAACCTGATGAGGAAACAGGCTTTTCCTCTGCTTTTACCTTATGAGCTGGTTCAGTCCTTACTATACCCCCTTCAGGGTGGATGTCGTATATCCAGGAGACTATTACTGTTATAGTGAAACCGACAATAAGCAGGACCAGGATAAAGTTCATAGTCCATTCGGGTAATCTAAGAGATGGGGCTAAGATTTCTACTAACTGAAGGATCACAAACGCTGCTGCTGCATAGATTGTGATGACGCGTGTAACTTTTCTTCGCTTGAGTTCCTGCCAGAATTGGGATAGTTTGTTGGGCATATTGTAGGATTGGTATATGCAAGTTAAGCCCTTGGGGAATATAAGTCAAATGGAAGTATTTGATATTATGACAGCTAATGTATATTCCGGAGCAAGCTGGTTCTTCGTCACATTTGGGGATGAATGCTCAACGTTTCATTGTTGATAAATATC
>CAZURA010000262.1:0-3415 GCA_964622985.1 uncultured Bacteroides sp.
ATAGAACTCCCTGAATATCAGAGAGTTCTTTTGTTTATGGGCGGTCTGGACGGGACTCGAACCCGCGACCTCCGGCGTGACAGGCCGGCATTCTAACCAAACTGAACTACCAGACCTTATGCTATTGATGGCTATGGGTATTCTTTTCTAGAACGCGCATTGTTCAAATGCGTGGCAAAAATAGATGATTTTTTTATACTGACAAAGGAAAAAACACAAATATTTCTGTCAATTCGAATACCTAGTGAATCTTACCGATGCAGATACCTTATCCACTGGATCACCCGGTCGGGCCATGTGGACAGATGTCCTTTTCCAATGGCCAGGGAATACCCGTGACCACCATAGGGATAGACATGTAATTCCGAGGTGACGTGGTGGGCTCTTAAGGCCTTATAATAGAGCAGACTGTTTTCCACAGGAACGCCTTTGTCATCATCCGAATGGATCAGGATAGCCGGAGGCGTATCTTCTGATACCTGCAATTCATTGGAATAATACGTCACCAGTTCCTCATCAGGTTCCTCTCCCAGTAATGCGCTCTTTGATCCCCCGTGGGTGAATGTATCATGAAATGATATCACCGGGTAGATCAGGATGGAATAGTCAGGCCGGCAACTGATCTTTTCAATGGGATCTTCACTGGATGGATCGCCTCCGTCGTAGTGAGTGGACAACGTGGAAGCCAGGTGCCCCCCGGCAGAAAATCCCATGATTCCGACCTTCCCGGGATCCACATTCCATTTTGCTGCATGGTACCTTACCAGTCGCATGGCGCGTTGGGCATCCATCAAGGGTGATTTATGTGGAACTATATTGTTTTTTGAATGGGGTAAACGGTATTTCAGTACAAAAGCCGCAATTCCCTGTGAGTTAAACCATCGGGCTATATCACTTCCTTCCCAGTCGTACGCAAGAATTTGGTAGCCTCCTCCGGGACAAATCACCACAGCTTCTCCGGTTGCATTCTTCTTTGAAGGCAGGAACACAGCTATATCGGGCTGTTGAACCAATCGTACACGTACTATATCTGAGGTGTCCCAGATGGTCACTTCGCCCGTTTCCCGGTAGTTGGGAGGATTGTCTTCCCACAGAGGTAAAATCCTGTTTTGCGAAAAACCTGATAAAGTCAGAAGGGTAAGTGTCAGAGAAATAAATAAGTGTTTCATAAAAAATCGTGATTGATATTAATGTTGGATCAGGAAAAGTACATGTTTATCCTCACTCTTCAAAACCATCTTATGCTGAGTGATCCTGGCTTTCTCCTCACTCCACTTTCCTGATAAGATATCCAATCGGCTTACCTGGTATCCTCGTTTATCAGATACCAATCTGAGATCCACCTCCCCTTTATCAGGAAAATAGACCAGGTATTCTTCTCCCGGGATGGCCCTGCAATACGCCTCATTCTCTTTCCTTCCTTCCAACAGGTCGTTATGAGGTGCAGCACGGAAGAAATCCATTCGGTCAGCAATCTTTCGCATGCTTGAGATGACCGCCTGGGCTGTATCATTCAATCCTAATCCTGAGGCGGGACGGTGAAAACGAACTGCTGCAGATCCAAACAGGGAACTGCGCACGAATTTCTCGATAGCATCATGTGTATCACCACCATGCCTTCCACCGGTGGCTCCATACGTTTTCACATTGTTGACCGGTCTTAGGTACCCCGCATTCCTGAGCCGGTCGATCTGGTAAAGTCCATTTTCCCAATGCTCCTCCCCCCGCTGATGGTTGTTCTGTGAGATCTCCACAAAAGAGTAGGTCTCGGGATGGTCAAAACTCTCCCTGTGGGAGATATGGTTCAGGTCCCATGGGTCCCACATCTCTGTCACATGCACCACCTTCCTTTTCTCAGAAGCTTTTTTCCGGATGTATTCCGACCAGAACTTCCCCCAGTCCGAGGTTACGGAGGTCTCATTATCGATGCAATAGAGTACATGATCATAATTCAGTGAGTAGTGCAGGAGTTTGTCCACATAACGCTGTTGATACTCCAGCAGAGTCATATTATTCTGGTGAGAGGGAATGGACCAGAAAAATGGATTTTCACATAAGGTAGGATGCGTATCGACCTTCTCCGGGAGTTTGGTCCGGTATGCCGAATAACTGGTATTATTCACCGGATTAAAAGGATTCCTGTCCCAGTTCTCCCTGTAGAAATCGAATGTTGCCCACACTTCGATCTGCACGAAAATATTCCTTTCGGCAGTGAGTTTCAGGAATGTCTCAAACCGGCTCCAGTACTCCTCGTTCCATCGGTTCAGTACATACTTTCCGGTTTCCGGATCTAACCTGAAGGGCCAAACATTACCCGGATCCCGGCTCGACATGGTATTCCTTACATAGTTACCTCCAACTGACTCCAGCAGGTCCAACTGTGCTTTCAATCCGGGCAGTTGAAACAGGTTGTCCTCATCAGAGCCTCCCAGCAAAAGGACCGGTATTCCGTTGTACTCCCAGTATTGTGGGTGGTCAGGACTGACATGAAGCCCTTGCCTTTCACTTCCCTCCTGCCCCTGGATGCATGCAGTGAATAGTATTGCGATAACTAATAAGATACATCTTCTCATGATTCGCTTGGATTGGTCATTTTACATACATGTTAAAAATAACCAATCCCCTTGAATGTTTCATTCAAGTTTGATATTTAGTGGCAGTAATATATATTGCATTTTCATGAAACTGCCTTTTACACCTTTTGAGCCTGATATCGAGAACCTTTACAAGGTCCTTCGAAGAGAGAAGACCCAGCGTCCCGTCTTGTTCGAATTCAGTGTGAACCTGGAAATCTGTCAGCAAGTGACTTCCACATTTCCCCTGCCTGAGACCGGTAGCAGGGAGTATTACCAAATGGTGATCGATGCTTTTCACAGGTTGGGATACGATTACGCCCCGGTATATACCTTTGAAACCGGAATCTTCTCTTTCCCGAAAGGAGATCAGGACTCACTGGCAAGCCGTTCACAGAATCAGGGAGTTCTGATCACAGACAGATCTTCGTTCGAACAATATCCCTGGCCCGATCCGCAAACTGGTAACTATGAGATTTACAGGAAGCTTTCCGGATACCTGCCGGGGGGTATGAAACTACTCGGTTTCAGCAACGGGGGAATCCTGGAGAACGCCACTGATATTGTGGGATTTGAGAATCTCTGTATGCTCTACCTGGAGGACCCTGACCTTATGGGTGCGATCTTCGAAAACATAGGGAACCGATTACTGGAATTCTATACCCTCCTCTCCTCTATTGAGTCAGTGGGTGCCTGTGTGGTTACCGACGATTGGGGATTCAAAACTCACTCTATGTTCCCTCCGGCAATGATGCAGGAGTATATTTTTCCCTATACACAGAAGATTGTAAAAGCCATTCACGATCAGGGAAAACCGGTGATCTTGCATAGCTGCGGAAATT
>CAZURA010000263.1:0-3267 GCA_964622985.1 uncultured Bacteroides sp.
TCTAAGGAAAATGGAGAAATCAACTCAATTTCATCGAGTCTATGGACAGACTCTATTTAGTTCCTGAGTATACGTATAAGGATCTAACTATCATTCGTGGAGTATGTTTAGATTCCGCTGTCGCTGTTGCGAATACTCCTGTAAATATTTCTATATCTGGATTAGAAAATGGGGTATATTGGTTATATGCCAGAGATTCCAGTGGAAACATTTCCGAACCTGAAGCCTTTACAATCATTGGTGATATCGATTCTAATCCACCGGTACTATATATTACTGAAGACGCCCTATATCAGCCAGAATCCATTAATGCAATAAGCACAGAAGATGGGGTGATATATTTGGTACCTGAGTATACGTATCAGGATCTAACTAACATTCGTGGAGTATGTTTGGATTCTGTAGCCGCAATTGAAGAGGATGTTGTAACCATTAATATATCTGGTTTGGGGAATGGAGTATATTGGCTATACGCCAGAGACGATTCAGATAATATTTCCGAACCTAAAGAATTCACAATCATGGGAGTTGGTGTTGAAAATATATTTTCTGGACAAACCAGAATCTTTCATGCTCCGACCAATAACTTGATAACAGTACAGACCAAAGAACCAGGAGAGTATTCATTCGAGTTAATCTCAATGAATGGCCGGATAATTCTTAGCAGAAACTTCAATGGAGATATGCACCAGATTGACCTTTCATCCTTCCAGAAGGGAGTCTATTTCATTACAGTTAGGTCAAAAGACTTTATAATAACCGAGAAGATAATCAAGCTGTAGGAACGCCAAAGAATGAGTTTATGCATACGGTAAAGAGCGGGAGGCTTTTACTCTTGCACCGGACCTAAATTAGGATGAATTTGTTAAGTTAAGCTGAAAACGGATCTGATAATGGGGAAATTCTCTTTCTTCCTGTGGATCACATGTTTGCTCCAATTTGGCGCAAATATTTTGGCACAATCGGATTTTGACATATCAGAACCCAGATTTGAATTGAAGGATAACTGTGTTCTGATCTCTTATGACATCTTAAACAGCAGTCCATTAGAGAATTTTGTTGTAAGTGTTGAGATCGCTGATGCAGATGGGAAAAGGATCAAAGTAAAAGCATTGGAGGGTGACATTGGAGAAGATGTTATGGGGGGAATGAATAAGATGATCACCTGGGATTTAGGTGCGGATAACATTATCATGAATGCAGAGATTATCGTTAATATTCATGCAGAATTGGTACTTCCCCCCATCTCATCTCCGGTTGAAAGAAAAGATATGCCTGTTGAAGTGACGACTAAGGACTATAATCGGACTGGTCTCATCATCCAATCACTGGCTCTGCCCGGAATTGGGCTTTCTCAAACGACTGGAAATCCACACTGGATTAAAGGCGTTGCTGGTTATGGATGCATTGCCGGATCTGTTGTATTAAATAAAGTGGCAGTAGCAACATATGACAGTTTTCTCGAGGCAGGTACTACAGAAGATGCTGAGATATCGTTAACCAAATCTGTCAGACAGGATAATATATCTGAAGTGCTCGCATACATGGCAATCGGGATCTGGGTGGCTGATATCATTTGGACCGTAGCTGGTACCAAAGATAGCTCGATGAATCCCTTGTTTAGTGAGAACAGGGGAATTTCAATCACCACAGGGATCGAACCTCTGACAATTGCTCCATGGGTTGGGATAAGATATAGGTTTTGAAACACTAATAGTAAGAAAAGTAAAGATGAGATCTGTCAGACTATTACTATCAATTCTGTTGCTCGTTGGATGTAGCTCCATATACTCGCAGATTGTAAAAAGCAGTTCCGGTAGATTTCATTTGAATAATGAGCCTGTTGCAGAGTTAGTAGATACGACTGCTCCAGTGATCACCCTGGTGGCTCCGAAAGTTAGAGATGGACAGGTATTAAAGGTCGAAGTGGATCATATAGATTTGATTGGAGAAGTAACAGATAAAGGAAAAGTCCGGTTTGTATCGGTAAACAGGGAGGTCCTTCCGGTTAATGAGACAGGTGTCTTTGTGACCCATTTAAAACTGATCGCAGGGATGAATGAAGTGCGCTTGAAAGCAATGGATGATAACAATAACCTTACGGCAAAGGTTATAACGATAGAGTATAACCCACCGATTGTTACTCTTGCTGATAAGATCAATAAAGAATCTACCTATTATGGATTGTTAATTGGTATTGATGATTACAGAGACAGAGAGCTTGCTGACCTTGACAATCCAATACGAGATGCCGAGAACCTTTACCGGACCTTAACGAGAAAATATACGTTTGATCAAAAGAACATCTTAGTTCTTAAGAATCCAAAGCGAACGGATATCATCCGGGAGCTTGACCTGCTCAGAGATAAGATTACCCCTAATGACAATCTTCTCATTTTTTATGCTGGTCATGGTTACTATGATAAAGATTCAGAGAGTGGCTATTGGCTTCCCACAGATGCAACGCTGGAAACCACTGCTGATTGGCTTCCAAACAGTACCTTGGTCAATCACTTGCGAGGGATTCACTCAAAGCATACCTTATTAATTACAGATGCCTGTTTTGCAGGATCAATATTTAAAACTAGATCAGTTACTGTTCCTCAAGAGGTAATATATGAACGAATATATGAGCAGCCGAGTCGAAAAGCAATGACAAGCGGAACAATGACTGAGGTTCCTGATCAGAGTGCATTTATCAAGTATCTGCTACAGCGATTGGATGAAAATCAGAGAGCATACCTGTCATCAGAAGAGTTGTTCAGTAGTATGAAAAATGCAGTCATAAGTAACAGTAATGTCCTTCCAAGGTATGGAGAGATTCAGAATGTTGGCAATGAGGGTGGTGATTTTATTTTTTTAAGAAAGGAATAGAAAACAGGATATACAGTATGATCTGGATAAGGAAGAATCAATATCCATTTACAGTACTCCTCATAATTGTGGGCTTGCTATTCCTTACGTCAATTAATAATTGTGAACGATTTGAACCCACGGCAAAACTGATTGTTTCCACAGATTCAATAACTGAGGTATCGGGTAACTACTTTTCTATAGAGGGTAATATAGTTTATCTGGGGGAAGATGAGATTACACAGCATGGATTCTGTTATTCAGAAAGCAGTGAGCCGAAAATAGAAAATAGTACAAAGAATGATCTTGGAGCTAGAAATGCCACAGGACGCTTTGAGAGTAGCTTCACTGGATTGTCCGTCAATACCACATATCATGTCAGGGCTTACGCAACAGATATGAATGGCACCGCTT
>CAZURA010000264.1:0-3235 GCA_964622985.1 uncultured Bacteroides sp.
TTTAATGCACTAATTTCTGAAGATGAAAATGTTTCTTTTTTATCCCAAAAATTAACACCTTCAGCAAAATCAGCAGCTTCCATTATAGGCAAGAAGCTAGGAACGTTTGAAATACCATAAGAAGACTCAACGTCTATCTTCATGTCATTCTTTCTACCGTTTTTAGTAGTAATAACTACTACGCCATTTGCACCTCTCGAACCATAAATTGCTGTTGAAGAAGCATCTTTTAATACTTCCATTGATTGAATATCGCTTACATTAATTGCGTTAATGTTTGAAACTGACAAGCCATCTACAATATACAGCGGTTCATTCAATCCATTAATTGAGTTTGTTCCCCTAATCCTAACTTTTAAAGCAGCTCCGGGAGCACCACTTACCTGGCTAACCTGAACACCAGCTGCTCTACCTTGTAAGGCCTGATCAATTCTTGTAATTGGTTGTTTATCAAAATTATCACTTCTAACTGATACCAAAGAACCGGTTAAATCCGATTTTCTCATGGTACCATAACCAATTGCAACAACCTCTTCAATACCAATGGCATCAGGATTCATTGTAACATCTATGGTTGTTTGAGTCCCAACTTCTACCTCCTGACTTAACATGCCAACAAAACTGAATTGTAGAGTGGCATCTCCAGGAAGATCTGAAATAGAGTATTTTCCATTCATGTCGGTAACCGTTCCCTGCGTGGTCCCTTTTATTAAAACGGTTACACCTGGCAGCGGTTCGCCGGCTTCGTCGGTAACTGTTCCGGAGATGGAGGTTTGTTGAGTGACACTTTCATCTTTGGGCGTTATTACTACATGCCTGTCTTTAAAAAGAAAATCAACTTCATTGGAGTCAAATAATTGCGTTAAAACATCTCCAAGCTTTTTATTTTTTATCGAAATGTCTACTCTTTTTTCAACGTCAACAAGCTCGCTATTGTATAAGAAATAGAACTCACTTTCATCTTCAATTTTACTCAGAACTTGTTTAACGGTAGCTCCTTTCATTTCGAGGTTTAGTTGGGTAGTTTGCGAGTACGAACCGGTTGCTAAAACCTGAAACGTACCAATAAGCAAAATAAGTAATGCGTTACGCATAATAATAAGTTTTTTTCTACAGCATCGGTATGACCATAGCAGTTCATCATTTTTTTTCATAAATTTGAATGTTTTATTAATACTATTTGTACCTGTAGGAAGGTATGAATGTGAAGGAAGTGTTAGAGCACTTCCTTTTTTTGGAAGATATTACATAGGCATATACTCTTTAGTTCTTTTTTGATATTATAATTTTTGAATTGATGACTTGTTTTGTTGTTTTATCTATTCGTGCAGGAATATATTCCATATTTATGGGTGAACTTAACTCCAGTAATTCAAGAACTTGTTCCAATGTTTCGTTTTCGAATGTTGTAGTGAATTTGTAGTTTTCAATACTTTTATCGGCAATCTCAATTTCAACATCATACCAACGTTCCAGAATCTTCTTCATTTCCAGTATTGGTGTTTCATCCAAAACAAGTTTATTATCCTTCCAACCTAAGAAATTATCGATGTCCTGATTTTTAACAAAAGCTTTATGCGTAATCTTATCAAAAACAAAGTGATCGCCCGGTAGCATTTCGGTACTAGACGACTCGGCATTTCCCAACATTAGATCCAAATTAATTTTGCCCTCTTTTAAAGTCACTTCAATTCTATTATCATTACCGTACGACTTAAAATTAAACTGTGTACCCACCACATTTACTTTTACATTTCCCGATTGAATGGAAAAAGGAGAATTTGTATTTTTGGTAACATCAAGAAAAGCCTCTCCAAATAATTCAACTGTCCTGTTCTCTCTTACAAAAGGAAGCGCATATTTTATGGTACTTTCTGCATTTAGCCACACCTGGCTTCCATCGGGCAAAGTAACTTGCGAACGCATTCCAACGGGGCAGGTAATTTCCTGCATTGCAAATTCTTCGTTCGGTTCAATTTGTTTAGTATTTAAAAGTGCCCAAATAGAAACAAATAGTAATGGGAGCACCAAAATTGCAGCGTAACGACTAACAACTGTATATAGTTTTAAAAGTTTGCCTTTTGTTGAAATGCGTTGTTGAACATTAAAATAAGCGGTATCAACTTCCACCTCTTCGATTTCACCAATTAATTTGCCCGCTTCAAGAACTTGTTCTTCATTACCAAGGTTCTTTCTTCCCTTAATAAAGGCATTAATATGATTTGATTTTGAATTCTTTTTATTGGTCATTTTCTTAATTTGTATTCTTCCTTTCAAGGAGTTTTAATCTGCTAGATTTTGCAATCTATTAAGAATACAGTTCAGGATAGAATAACACGTATAGAAAAATGATATTTATTAAAAATTTATTATCCCGAGTAATAAAAGTAGTCCCACATAATCTTTTAATTCCACACGTAAAACCTTTAAAGCGTTGGAAACCTGAGTTTCAACCGTACGTTTCGAAATGTCTAATTTTGTGGCTATTTCATCGTTCGATAGGCCTTGAAAACGACTCAAAACAAAAATTTCGCTACAACGCGCCGGTAATTTATCAATCGCTGCTTTTATTTTTCCCTGCAGCTCTGATTCGATAAAAATATCCGGTTCGTACAATGGGTTGGTTTCGGTGAGATCTTTTAATTGTTCTATGCTTTGCGCATGAGCTTCTGTTTTTTTGAGATAATTAAAAGATCGGTTCTTAACCGAAGTAAAAAAGTAAGGTTTTAAAGATGACGATTCTTTTATTGAGGTTCGTTTTTCCCAAAGACGAACAAAAAAATCCTGAACAATTTCGGTCGCTTCGTCTTTATCTAAAGTAATTTGTGCGGCAAAAACAACCAACCCAGGATAATAGAAACGAAACAGAATCTCAAAAGCAGTTTGGTCACCAGCCCTTAATCTGTTTATAAGTTTACTTTCTTCTATCCCGTTTAGTTTTAGCATATCACAAATATAATTGTTTTGAACACTTTACCACTAAATGAATTGAATTGCTATTATTTGCCTTACTATGCTGCATTCAGCCATTTAATGATGGCAACAAGCGTACTGCTCGCATTATAAGCAATGCCATTCTTATGGGAAATAGCTATTGTCCGTTGTCGTACAGAAGCGTAAAAGCTTCTGATTATAAAAAAGCGATGCTACTCTTTTACGAGCAAAATAATATTACTAAATTGTAATCGGTAAATAACAATGCGAGTTTTCGGAAAATAGAAATGCAGGATTTCAG
>CAZURA010000265.1:0-3212 GCA_964622985.1 uncultured Bacteroides sp.
AGAATATGCTGGTATAAAAGTCGCTACGGAGCAGATAAATACTTTAAAAACTATTATGACCGGACCCAGCTCTATAAAACTGTGAAAGATCCTTTGGACGAGCTTAACCTGGTGAATGATCCGGAATACAAAACTGTAGTTGAGGAAATGCGCAAAGAGCTGACAGCTGAAATTGAAGTCCTCAAGAAACAGCAGCTTTTGGAAAAGTTATAAGCAAACCCCAAAGAAATGAAACTAATCGCACTAATCACTGGACTGGCGATGGCTGTCACAGCTGCTGGTCAATACCCATATCAGGATGCGGCACTGCCCGTTGAGGAGCGCGTTGCCGATCTGATGGGCCGGATGTCCATGGATGAAAAATTAGACCAGTTGTGTGCCCAGGTAAAATTTCCAGGAAGACACTTTGAGCGTAATTACAAGGTGGGACACTTTTTCTTCAGGCAGAAGGTGTTTCAAGATTTTTATCCGTTTGACCTTTGTGCGGAGGCGATTAATGAAGACACTAAAAAATCCATTGAGGCCAACCGTTGGGGCATCCCGGTTTTGCAGCATGGCGAAGCCCTCCATGGAGCGCAGTTCGGATACGGCACGTCATTTCCGCAAAGTATTGCGATGGCTGCCACGTTTGACGAGGAGCTCTATTTTGAAGTGGGGCAGGCTGTTGCCAGTGAACTTAGAGCGGTTGGGGTGCGGCAGGTCTATGCCCCGGTGGTGAATATTTCGCGCGATCCCAGGTGGGGCCGGACCCAGGAAGGGTACGGGGAGGATGTCTTGTTGAATTCGCGGATGGGAATGCTGTATACCAAAGCGTTGGAACAAGGTGGCGTGATCTCTTCTCCCAAACACTATGTAGATAATTACGGTTCCGGCGGTCGCGATTCCTGGGCATCCACTACATCCTGGCGTGAACTGCGGGAAGTTTACCTGGAACCCTTCCGGGCTTGCGTTGAAGAGGGAGGGGCTCGTTCCATTATGGCGGCCTATAACTCCGTTGACGGGGTTCCTTGCACGGAAAGCAGCGTTTTACTGAATGACATCCTGCGTGAAGAGTGGGGTTTCAACGGATTTACGGTGTCCGATTGGGGCGGAATCAAAGGTGTTTTTGCCAAACATTTAACTGCAGAAAACTACTCGGAAGCCTTCGTGAAATCTCTCACCGCGGGATTGGATGTGGAGCTGCCGGTTTACTATGCAGGTAGATATACAGATTTTAAAAAAGGGTTGATTCCGGAGGAGGTGATCAATCAGGCCGTGGAACGTGTGTTGAGGTGCAAGTTTGAGTTGGGCTTGTTTGAGAATCCCTATGTCGATCCCGCTAAAGCCAACGATGAGGTTCAATCCGAACAGCATCGACAACTGGCTTTGCGTGCCGCTCGAAAATGTATGACGCTGTTAAAAAATGAAGAGCAGGCACTCCCTCTTGATAAAGGGAAGATCAAGAAGATCGGTTTGTTCGGGCCGGGAAGGAATGATTACAACCTGGGAAGCTACGAGGGACCATGGGGAAAGAGAAAAAAATATAATGTTGTGACGCCTGCTGAGGCTTTTGAGGACTATCTTAAGGGTGAAGTGGAAGTCCTTGTGCATCAGGACGGGCAGGATGTTAAGGAATTGGCCAAACGCTGTGATGCGGTGGTCTTCTTTGGTGCTATTGTTGACGGGGAAAATGCGGATCGTTCTCGGTTGAAATTACCTGTAAGCTCGAAGAAATACGGAAATGTACACCAGCCACACGGAGATGACGCGGCTATAATTCTGTCGGAATCACACGGCTTCAGGTGGGATTACGATCAGGAGGAGATAATTCATATATTATCTGAATGCGGGGCAAAAACCATCGTTGTATTGCAAACCGGCGGGCCGGTGGATGTTCAAAACTGGCTGGAGGAGGTCGATGCTCTTTTAGAGGGATGGTATGCAGGTCAGAACGGGAATACAGCCATCGCGGAAGCGATCTTTGGCGAAATCAATCCCGCCGGCCGCACCCCTATATCCTGGCCGCGTCATGACGGACAGATTCCGGTATACTACAGCCTGAAACCGTCAGGAAGAAGCTATGCCTATCTGGATGATAATGCGTTGCCGGTTTTTCCGTTCGGATACGGGTTGAGTTATACAACGTTTGAATATTCAAATCTCAAGCTGCCAGCTGATATACAGTGGAATGAACCCGTTGAAATAAAGCTGACGGTAAAGAATACCGGAACGGTAAGCGGCGATGAGGTCGTCCAGCTCTATCTGCGGGACGTATTGGCATCCGTTGTTCGTCCATTCAAAGAATTGAAGGCGTATCAGCGGATCACCCTGAAGCCAGGCGAAAGCAAAGAGATTATCTTGACAGTTCCATGGAGAAGTTTTGGCCTATGGAACCGAAGCATGGAATACGTTATTGAGCCGGGCGAATTTAAAGTATTCGTCGGGCCGGATTCCGGCACAACCACCCTGGAAGGAACATTGGAAATCAAATAACGGTTTTCGCAATGTCCAATCCAAAAAACAAAAGTCCAACCCACCACTTCCGTTATAAATCAAGAATATGAAAATGCTAAATCATTCAGGAAATATTTGCATTCTCCTCCGAGGATTTGTTTCCCCCGGAGATTATACCTCTCTGCCCGGTGAAAGATAATTGTATGTCTTTTATATTATGGCGTTCGACAATATCACGCAATACTATAGTGTTCTTGAGGCTCTCAGAATAATTACGGTTCAGTTCTTCCGAATTGAAATGGAACATTTCCGGAAGTCCCCCGCTTTGGAGGTATTTAAGGAAGGTTTCTTTATTCACAGGTAGTGATTTAATACCTGCAAACTCAAAGAAACTGAAGGGGTGGATCTCAAATTCAATATAGCGTCCAGAAAGCAGGGTGGCCAGTTCACCGGAAAGCAGATTGGAGTTTGAGCCTGTAATGAATAGTTCAATTTCCCTTGTGAAATCCTGGGAGTAGGAATTTACAAAAGATTCCCAGTTGCTGATGTTTTGAACTTCATCAAGAAAAATATAGATTTTCCCATTTACCAGATATTGTATCTTCTTATTTTGTCGAATTGAAGTTCCATTTTTTTCGGTTGTATTTGAAAAAACTGAGTATTTCCAAAAGGTGGATTTTGTCAAGGATTTGAATGATGATGGTAAACGAATGCCTGTCCTTTTTCCTAGTGTTAAGTTAAATATACTATGACGTAATATTATTTTGTATCTTTGTGAA
>CAZURA010000266.1:0-3212 GCA_964622985.1 uncultured Bacteroides sp.
AACCTGTTGAATATAAATTAATTAAACGTATGTAACATGTGCATACCCCAGTTTAATCAATTAACCCACCTGGATATATCTAATAATCTCCTGTTGATTGACCTGGATTGCAGCGAAAATCAGTTAACCATTATTAATGTATCCGAACATTCACAACTAAGAGAATTATACTGTAATGAAAACATGTTGACCGAGTTGGATATTACGAATAACGTTTTACTTGAAGCGCTGGAATGTGGCGGCAACCTTTTCACCACGCTGGACCTTTCCAATAATGCGGCATTGGAAAACGACGTTTTATTCTCCTGGGATCTGGATATTAGTTATATGCCCAGCCTTGAAATGGTATGCGTGTGGACCATGCCTTTTCCCCCGGAAAACTTTGATCTCAATATGGAAGGAACCCCTGATGTTGTGTTCACCACAGAATGCGGAGATATGGAAGCCCCCGTGCTTTATATCTCGGAAGATTCCCTGTACCAGCAAGAATTCATTCTGGCAACAAGTACAGAGGATGGAATGATTTATTTGGTTCCTGAGAATACAGATAAGGATTTATTTAGTATTCGTGAAGTATGTATTGATTCCGTGACTGCAATTGCAGATGCTGCTGTAAGTATTCCTGTTTCAATGTTGGATGCAGGGAACTACTGGTTATATGCCAGGGACGAAGCCGGAAACCTGTCCCAACATCAAACATTTACGATCATCGGTGAAATTGAGATTGTTGACATTGTCGATATTAATTTCTTACATACTCTAATTGAACAGGGAGTCGATACTGATGGAGATTCTCTCATAAGTTATGATGAAGCGGAGGCAATAACTGATTTGAATATAAATAATTATTGGACGAGTATCAGGATTGTCGATTTATCGGGTATTGAAGCATTTGCCAATCTGACTGAGTTGGATGTCAGTGTAAATAGCCTAACTAGCCTGGATATTTCTAAGAATAATGCCTTATCTGTATTGAAATGCTACAGCAATCAGCTATCGTCTCTGGATGTTTCGAGTAATGACCACTTAACAGAATTGAGTTGCTTTGGTAACGAATTATCCAATCTTAATATTTCAAATAATAATGTATTATCCGTATTGGATTGTCAAATAAATGAATTGACCGCACTTGATGTTTCAAATAATTCAGCTTTAACAGAACTGGATTGCGGAAGGAATGAGTTGACCTCACTTGATGTTTCAAATAATCCTGCCTTATCAGAGCTGGATTGCGGATGGAATCAGTTGACCTCACTTGATGTTGCGCATAATATCCACTTAACAGAGCTGTGGTGCAGTTCAAATGAGCTAACCACTCTTGATGTATCCAATAATACTGAACTAAGAATCTTATGGTATGGAGTGAACCAATTAGCTAATGTTGATATTTCAAAAAACGATAAAATAGAAGTACTGGCCTGCGCCGCTAACCAGGTCACTTATTTAGAAGTTTCTTCACTACTTGCCCTAAGAAATCTATATTGTTGGTCAAACCAAATTACTTCGCTTGATGTTTCTAATAATCATGCTTTAGAATACTTGGATTGTAGTAATAATCAGCTGACTTCTTTAAATGTATCCAATAATACTTCTTTGGAGATTTTAGGGTGTGGTAGGAATCAAATAACATTTTTGGACCTGTCAAATAACATTTCCTTGGAAAACAGCTCTCTATTATCTTATTATGATCTGGACATTAGTTTTATGCCCTCTCTAACAAAAGTTTGTGTATGGACAATGCCCTTCCCCCCTGATGATTTTGTATTAGTAATGGAGGGCAGTCCTAATGTGTATTTTACTGCAGATTGTGAGGACCTGGAGGCTCCGGTGATCTATATGACGGAAGACTCACTGTATCAGCCAGAGATTATCAGAGCAATAAGTACAGAAGATGGTATGATCTATCTGGTGCCTGAGAATACCAGCAGGAGCTTAGTTGAGATTCGTGAAGCATGTCTGGATTCTGTACCTGCCGTTGCCGATGAGATTGTTGATCTGTCTACAGCTGATCTGGGCAATGGCAATTATTGGATATATGCAAGAGACAACGCGAATAATATTTCCGATCCAAAAGAATTCACGATCAATGGAGTAGGAGTGGGTAAAATAAACCATGATGATGTAAGAATTTACCCCAATCCTGCAGATGAAATAATTACTGTTCAGATAAACGGAGCAGGAAAATATATCATTGAGGTAGTCTCTTTGAAAGGCCGGTATCTGTATACTCAGGAAGTCTACGAATCCATTCACCAGATAGACCTTTCACCGTTCCGGAAAGGTATATATTTCATCACAGTCAGATCTCAGGACTTTGTGACGACCAGGAAGATTATCAAACTTAGTGACTCAAAGTAGGCAGTTCAAACTCCCGGTGAAAAACCAGGTATATTGCTGCCATGCTATTAATATTCAGCAAAATACATGATTTATACGTCTTTTTTTAGTACCTTGAATACTCAAAGTCAATACAGCATTATTCTATTCAAATCGCAATAAAATTCTTATCGGACACTAGTGCAAATATTTAGCAACTAAATCTTATGCAAATGAAAAAGCTAGTACCATTTCTTGCAGCCCTATTGATTTGCGGCTTTACAATGAAAGCACAAGAATCAGAGAAGCTTAACAACACATTAAACTCATTGTTACCTAAACTTAATAGTGTCAATCTATCAAAATCTTTATCACTACTGCAATATTCAATTTTCGATGCTTATGATGCAGATAAAATCTTTTTCAAATTAATCGGTAATGAAGATTATAACAAGGTTATGTTACTTATGATTAATAATACTGCTGGTAGTTTAGATTTGTATCTGCCAGAGGGTATTACAACTATAAGAAATCCTTGTACAGCAAGTACATATTATAGTTTTTATTTACCCGAACGTATTGATATTAGTCTCGATCAAGATGAAGAATTTATATTGATCAATCAGATAGGCAACACACTGATACTATCTGGCAGTTGTTTATTTACTGATGTAAGTTGTAGTTATGATAATTTCACAACAGTTTTTCCAAGTTATTACGATCCTATACTTGATGCAACTTTACAAGAATTACTTCCTTTCAATCCAGATACTTCAACCTTACAGCAAGTGAATGGAGATAACAATGGTTATCTTTTAATTCAACGTAACTATAATACGACAGTATCCGTCCGGCCAACCCCGTCTTTCAATGCTGATGGATAGTGGGTAGATTTG
>CAZURA010000267.1:0-3177 GCA_964622985.1 uncultured Bacteroides sp.
GTGTGAGAGGACAGATAGGGATTTGTTAATAAATCCCTATCTTCCTACTCGATTAGTATCCTGATACGCCCCTTCTTTCCACCTAGGTCTATCACCCACCTGATATATATCAGTCCAAATTCTTAGTAACCAACAGGTATTGCTGCTATTTTTGATCCTTGAAAACTCATTAACACAAAAACCAGGACTATGAAAAGAATGCTTGCATTCGGGATATTAGTGGCGATAGGCTCACTCTATGTCTCAGGAATTTCTCCCTTTATCCGAATTGCTGAATTGTCTGGCACTATGGATCAGGCTACCGAAAAAGTGCAAACTGTATTATCCAGCAACGGGTATGAAGTGATCGGGGATTATCAGCCAGGAGATAATACAGACCTTCATGTGGTGGTATTCACCAGTGAAAAAATCAAAACCCTCTGTCAGAGCGTCAAAGGACGTTCCATGCTGGCAGCAGCCATGAAAGTGGGATTCCGGAAATCAGAAGGAAAGATCCAGGTATCCATCGTTAATCCGGAGTATCTTTTTTATGCTTATTTCAGGGAGCATATGGATGAAGGAACACTTAATTCTTCTGCATTGGATGTCTCTTCTGAGATAAAAAGTACAATGAAAGAAGTGGGAACATTGATGAAACCATTTGGAGGTGATTTGACGGCAAAGGATCTGAAGAAATACCGGTACATGATGGGAATGCCTTATTTTACCGATCCCGTAAAACTGGCTGATTTCGATAGCTTTCAGCAGGGCCTGGCCACCATTCAGGGTAACCTGTCTGCCAGAGAAGGAAAAACCGTAAAGGTGTATGAAATTATCGATGAAGGTAAGAAAATGGCAGTATTTGGCGTGGGATTACCCCACGAGGAGGAGGGCGAGGCCCATTTTTTACCCATCATAGGAGAAAGCCATGTGGCGGCAATGCCCTATGAGATTATTCTCCTGAATAACAGAGCCACCATGCTGCATGGCCGCTACCGCTTTGCTTTGCACTGGCCCGAACTCACCATGGGGACATTCACAAAGATCATGAGCTCTCCCGGCGATGTGGAAGATGCCATGAAAACACTGGTTGAATAAGGTATTGCTTTTTTACTTAAATTTGCACCGCAATTATTGTAGCAACTACCTCATCGAAGCCCGGATGAGGCCCGACTGTAAAGAAATGATCCGGTGGATCATTTTAAGGAGGGGCCAGCTTGGTGGGGGGCGCCCGGATGGCAGGGCCGACCGTTAAGAAATGCTCCGGTGGAGCATTATAGGGAGTAGCCGGCAAGAGTGCTGGCCTATTCAGCCATCCCAAGGTAGATGGCAATCGTTCTCATAGAGTTGAAAAAACATAGCATGAGCAGCTACCTGCTCGATGCCCGGATGGCGGAATAGGTAGACGCGCTGGACTTAAAATCCAGTGGCCAGTAATGGCCGTGCCGGTTCGATTCCGGCTCCGGGTACACTTCCTTAATAAAGCCTTTGTAATACAGGATATTACAGGGGCTTCTTTTTTCAGGGTACTAACCAGGGTAAGAATAGCTGCTGCCTCATGCCATTTGGGCCCTCTCACAGCCCCGTACATCGACTTTCTATTCTTCCGTAAGGATATCTTATCCACCCAAGGGTATAAATGGCTCTCAAATGCGATTTTATAATCAGGAATACAGTTCCTAAATAATTGAACTATCAATGACCTTCTCATCCAATTCTAAGTCTGATCCATTGACAAATTCAACCCATCACAGAAAAAGCCATTATTATTTATCATTGAGCCAACTATCACCTATTACAAGACACAAGAGAATAGGATTGAGGGGTAATAGTGCACACTCACCAGCTACCAACTAAGAGTATATAGTTGAATGTATTCTCACAGTAGGCCCCAGAGAAGCATCTACAGCGCGCAGGCAGCGGGGGGAGCCCCTGCGGAGTAGTTCCGGCACCGGGTTAAGTGAGGCAATGGACTCCTACAGCTATATCCTAAAAAATTTCTTCACTACCACGAGCTCAAGTTGCTTACAAATTCAAAAGAGTAAAAATTCTCAATGCTTTTAATCACTTTTTTAATTTATCCTTCAAAGTGGAATTGTACTAAATTACTGATGCAAAAGTTGGGGCAGGTAAATAGACAAATAATCAAATAGTCTGTCAAGTAGACCGGGGGAGTTTCACCCCCAGCCTCTCACAGAACCGAGGGTGTTCGCCCTTCGCTCTGTGTGCTCACGGCGCACATTAATCCTGAGCGCAACGCACAGAATACCCGCTATTCTTACCGTAGAAGCCCCTGTAAACATCTGTGCCATAGTAGACCAGGTACCGGCTGTAGGTATTGACGGCGTCGCCCTCTGAGGAACTCCACCAGTACCCGCTTAAACCAATGTAGGAGAACGATCCCCAGAATTTGCGGTAGCCACCCGGAAGCGCTGTGAATCCGGATTCATTGGTTGCTCCCGCATTGGGGCTTGCCCAATGAGTTATTCCAGTTTCTTTAAGTTTACCTCCTTCATCTGTACCCCGATTGTCTGTATCGTCTGCCTCAGCCCGACTCATTCCAAGATGCATCTCCAACTGCTTCCACTCTTCATCGCTCGGAAGGTGCCAACCGTCCGGACATACTCCCTGTACTCCACTCGGATTTGTATCACTACTATTTGCACCTTTCATCGCTGCCGCCCAGGTGTATAAGGCTCCATAGGTGTCCCCAGAAGATGAATTATTGTCGTACCAGCAGTAGGCTTTTTCAGTTACTGTCAATCCTGCCCATGCAGCACTATCCTCCACCAACGAAACGGGAGAACCATCAGCATAATGACTGACATTCAAATTCTCCTGCATCCAGGTCTGATCCCCAATAACAACTGTATAATATTCATTGTCGTCATAATCTGTAATAGTGCCTTCATATGTTCTTAAAATCATCTCGTCCCCATACGAAGTGCCCGCTGCATTTGTAGCATAAGCACGTACATAATAGGTTGTGCTTTTCATTAATCCTGTGAGATTACTTATAAAAGCACCTGTTCCCGTTCCATCAGAAGTAGTATTATTTGTGATAGTTGGACTCTGAGATAAACTCCAACAAACTCCCTTTGCTGTTATTATACCGCCACCATCATCAGTAATATCACCTCCACTGTTTATCGTCAGCAACGTTCGGAACTCGTTTAGGATAAAGTTAAGAGAGAGTTT
>CAZURA010000268.1:0-3128 GCA_964622985.1 uncultured Bacteroides sp.
TTCTCGATATCCAACATCTCCAACGGGTCGCACACCATCACCTATCAGGTGTGGGATTCCAACGATCACGGTAGCGAGCCTGCATCGATAAACCTGGACATCAATGGTCGTCCCAGGGCAAGCATCTTTGGTCCGACACTGGGACTTGTGGATGATGAACTGACATTCACGGTCTTCGGCTCAGATGATGGCTCCATCACCAAGTATCAGTGGGAGGTGGATGGTGTACCCAGAGGCAACAACGTAACGTTGGAGATATCCTTCCAGACGGTCGGAAACCACAACATCATACTCACGGTCACCGATGACGAGAATGCTACCAGCCTACCAGACACGCTGTCACCTTACATCAACAAGGCACCCATCGCCATCGGGATCGAGATGCCCACGACCTGGCCCATCGTTGGCCAGCCCTTCACCATGACCGCACAATGGAACGACGATGAGACGCCGGACAGATTCCAATGGCGATCCGACGTTGAAGGTGCCCTGGGTAGCACTTCATCTCTAACTTTATCCAATCTCACCATAGGCGCTCATTCCATCCAGTTCAAGGTGAAGGACCCGCATGGTGAATGGTCATCTTGGGTCTCCGAGCAACTGTACGTCGATGATGGGGATGGGGTCTATTTCGGCGCCGATGCTTTCCCCGAGGATGCTACCCAGTGGCTAGATTCTGATGGAGACGGGTTCGGCGACAATGCGAATGGGGCCAATGCCGATGCCTTCCCGTCGGACAAGACCCAATGGGCCGATATCGATGGAGATGGATTTGGTGATAACGAATCTGGGAACAACCCGGATGCTTTCCCCGATGACCCCGCGGCCTCCGTCGATAGCGATGGAGATGGATACCCCGACCGCTGGAACCAGGGACGAAGCGAGAAGGATTCGACCACAGGTCTGACCCTGGATCTCTTTCCCAACGATAGGACCGAGAACCTGGATACCGATGGAGATGGTATCGGAGACAACTCCGACTTCGCTCCCACTATCCATAACAACTATGTCTTCGGTGGAAGCGGCTTCGTCATCCTTCTGGGTTTCTTGGTCGTCTTCCAGCGTGTCCGGAGAAGAAGGAAACACAGGCAGGCGCAAGCCCTGGTCGGTGAAGCGAACGAGTTGCATGTGCAAGCAGGCAAGGTGGGCATACAGTATGGTTACGAGGGTTCAGAGCTAGAGAAGGCAACGCTGGCCCTGGATGGTGACAACTATGGTGATGCCATCCGCCGCGCCAGGGCAGCGAAGTCACAATTGTCCTCCTCCCTGGCGAAGTACGAGGAAGCGACCAGCAGCCTCGAGACCACCAAAGCCAAACTGGAAAAGGCCGAGTCCAGGAAGGTCGAGGTCAACCGGGACCTGTTCAACAAGGCCGTGGAGGCATACCAGCGCAAGCAGTACGCCGAGACCGTGGATTACCTGAATACGCTGCAGCACGAGATCCAGGATGGATTGGGTGATGTCAGCAAGGTCGAGAAGGCCATCAAGGATATGGAAAAAGCGCTCAGAGATACCGCCAAGGTCGCCCATACCAGCGATATCGCGGAGAATCTAGCACAAGCCAAGGCAGCCCTCGCCGCTGGCAACGTGTCTTCCGCCATGGCTTTGACCCATGGTGTCGGTGAGGCGCTCACCAAGCTCCAGCAGAAGACCGAACCCGTCCTTTCTGCGTCGTTGTCTGGCACCCTCAAGGGAAATGTCTGGACCAGACTCCCGGCCACGCTGGAGAACACCGGGAAGGCTCATGCGACCAATGTCAAGGTGACGGTCACCGGACCGATCGAGGTTCAACCGGTCGCACCGGTGTCCGAACTTCGAGCAGGCGAGAGCAAGACGGTCGATGTGGCCATCAGGACCAAGGAGAAGGGCAGCCTCTCGCTCTCCATCAAGCTGGATTTCCAGCGGGCTTCGGACAAGAAGACCTACCAGATCCAATCGACGCAGTGGGTGGAAGCTGTTGGGGAAGGAGCTCCTGCCACCGTTGTGACCGCTCAGCCGACGAGCCCCTCGCAGGTCAAGGTGATGCGCGGAACGGAGGCCATCCGCGGCTACGTTCGTGTCAAGGCGGCTGTGGTCAACGAATCACCATCGGTGATCAACGAGGTCGGCCTGGAAGTGATGTTCGATGGCAAGGTCCTTCGGCTGGAGAAGGTCGAACCTGATTACCTGATGGAAGGTCGAAAGGTCCAGCTCGGACATATCAACCCGGGTGAGAAGAAGACCGTGGCGGTCTACCTTGATCCGCAGATGTGCATGACCTCCTTCATCGACGGGGCCGTGACGTTCCGAGATAGCCAGGGTCAGCTCCATACAACCCAGATGCGTCGCAAGGAAGTGAACGTCGTCTGTCCCATATTCTTCACCCAGGAGACTGCCAACCCCGCGATGCTCAGAAATCTGGTCACCAACGTTCTCTCCCAGCATGATTCCCGGATCTACGAGATCCCCTCGCACGTGACGCCCGCCAAGGCCTTCGAGATGGCTCGACAGGCTCTGAGCGGCAGGGACATCAACTTCGTCCGAGACTACAAGCAACCGGCACCCTTCATCGCCGAGTCCTGGTACTACGGGATAACCAAGGTGAAGAAGCATCAGCTGGTCATGAGGGTGAGCGTCCGCGAGGATACAAACTCCATCGAGCTGTTCGTTGCAGCTCCTGAGCAGAACGCTTTGACAGGTCTGCTGGCGGAACTGGGCCATGACCTGACCAAACGGATGGCCGATCAGGGAACCCCGACGACGCAGATCACCAACGTGACCATCCGGGATTCCATCATCCAGCGCTCGTCGCTGCTCTTCTCGGGAAATGGAGAGGGTGAGTCCACCATCGAGGACTCGGTTGTCAGCCGTAGCGAGATGAAGGTGGGTAAGAAGACCAAGAGACCGAAGATGACCACCATCCGGTGCCCCCAGTGCAAGAAAGATTTCCAGGTACCAAAGACCGGTCGAACACAGCACATCCAGTGTCCCGAGTGCGGGCTCGAGGGTGATATGGACATCTGAGAGGGATCCCAGATATCGATTACTTCGTAAAAAGGCAGTAGCCCTTATAGCGAACAGAACCCTGACTCATCGGCGTCCGGATGCGAAGCAAGCATGTGTGCGTTAACCCATCGCGTGCTCCCACG
>CAZURA010000269.1:0-3111 GCA_964622985.1 uncultured Bacteroides sp.
TATACAATAAAATGATCTGCTCCTCTGGAAGCCACCTGCGGCAAATGGGTAATGGCCATTACCTGTCGTCCTTCTGCCAGCTGGTCCATAATCCCACCCACCTTATCAGCGATCTCCCCGCTCACTCCCGCATCGATCTCATCAAATATCAAAGTAGGCATTCCTTTTCGATCGGAGACCAGGGATTTGATACAAAGCATCAACCGGGAGACTTCCCCTCCGGAAGCTACCCGGGAGATCTCCTCCATGGAAACCTGCTTATTGGCAGAGAAAAGAAACGTGATCTCATCCGATCCAAACTGATCGTAGCTGCCCTTCTTATCTATCCCCACCTTAAACCTGGCATTGGGAATACCCAGCTGCCTCAATTGCGATTCCACTTCTTTCTGCATTCCTTCTGCAGCTGTTGATCGCTTCAGGTGCAACACCCCGGATAGTCTTTCCAGAACATCCTCTAATCCCAATAGTTCCTTCTCCAGTTCCCGGATCTTTTCATCGGAGAATGTGAGATCCTCCAGTTTCGCCTGAAGTTGATCCCTGATAACAATTAACTCTCCCATCTCCCTGATCCTGTGCTTTTGCATCAGGCTATAAAACAGGTCTACCCTCTCCTGAAGCTTCTCCAGTTTTCCAGGCTCAATATCGGCCTTGTCTGCCTGCACCTCTACTTCATTCAGCAAATCCTTCAATTCAATATAGGCTGACTCCATGCGGCTGGCCAGTTCCTGCGAGGGTTTATAGTATTTGGAGATCTTCTGCAACTCTACCAAAGACTCTTTCAACTGATCGAGGATTCCTGTGGTTTCACCTGATAGCAATTGAGCAGAGTGAAAGAGTGCATTCCTGATCTCTTCTGTATGTTCGGCTCGTTGAAGGTCCGCCTCCAGGTGTTCCATCTCACCCTCCTTCAGATTCGCAGCATCCAGTTCGTTGTACTGGAATTGCATATACTCCATCTCTCCCTTCAGCTTCACTATCTCGCTCCGCACCTGTTCCAGTTCCCTGCTGATGTTGGTGTAAGCAGCATATGTAGTTTGATACTCGGCTAGCGCCTTACCTGTTCCGGCAATATGATCAATCACATCCAACTGGTAGAGATGATCATTCAACTGCAGGTTCTGATGTTGTGAATGAATATCCACCAAACGGTTGCCTATCTCCCTTAACAAAGGCAGGTTGACAGGAGTGTCATTGATAAAAGCCCGCGATTTACCTCCCGGAGAGATCTCCCTGCGCAAGGTGGTGATCGTTTCAAAATCCAGGTCATTCTCGTCAAACACCTTTCGAACAGACTCACCGGTATGGAAGGTCCCCTCAACAATACATTTGGCATCTTTCAGCTTTAGCACTGAGGTATCTACCCGTTGTCCAAGAATCAGAGACAATGCACCCATCAGGATCGATTTACCGGCACCGGTTTCACCTGTAATGGTTGTAAAACCCTCCGAGAATTGCATCTCAAGCTGGTCAATCAGCACGTAATTCTTAATGTAAAGGGAATGAATCATCTGTGACCCGCCTAAATCGTTTGCTCCAAAATGGCTTTATACTTATTGATATTGGGCTTGTCTACCTCTGTTAATATGGTATGTGCCCGGGTCCTCTCCTCAGGATAGGACTCCGTATAGACATCAACAAACTCATCCGCCTTGGAATCAAATACCAGTCGCAGGAGGTACATGTAGGGATCGGGTCGTTTCCGGTATATCTGCTGCAGCAGTTCCAGGCTGTTGGTAACTTCCGCCCTTCCTTCAGCCACCTTCTCGTCCATCACATCCAATCCCAGCCGATGGTAGGTATAGTTGAATTCGCGGATAGGCTCATACTCCGAATCAATCATATCCTTTACCAGCCAGTACCTGCTTTTATGAGCAAGGTCATCCAGTGGTTTCCATCCACCCTCCGGAGCATTTTGTGCATTCAGCACGATCCTTTCAGCATTCTCAAAATAGAGGGTTCCTCCGAAAAGCGAGAATGAATCATAATCCAATCCTAATATATAATAAGCATAAAATGCAAGGATGGATGTAAGATTTGAAGTGTGTGAATTGAGATCGAACTCCAGCGGGGCAAACTCCACATACCGGAAGTGAATGTCGTTATCCACAAAATTCAGGGTCACTGTATTATAGTTGCTGTTGAATACAGGCCTTCTCGCCTGCACGGTCAATGTACCCTTGAATTCATCGGCCGATAGTTGCTCCCGGATGTTGAACATCAGGTTACATTCAATGCGCTCCTCCATGGAATAGACGTGGTCGGTCCACACCCGGTTATTCATAAATTCGTAGATGGTGTTCTGAAGGGTTTGAAAAACCTGTTTATTGGTTCCCTGAATTTGCTGGCTCACTACCTGTACCTGGCACCTCAATTCCTGTCCCTGGAGCGAGTATACGGAAGCCAGCCACATGATGAGAATAATACCCCTTTTACGCATTTCCAGTCATCTTTATCACCCGTTTCACCAGATCTTGTGCCACCTGGTCTTTAGGCTTCAGTTTATATTCTTCCATGTGCCCTGATTGGTCGATCATGGTGACCAGGTTCGTATCGGTTCCGAATCCGGCTCCCTCATCCCTCAATGAATTGAGCACTATCAGATCAAGGTTCTTTTTCTTCAATTTAGATGTAGCATGTTCCAACTCCCGATCCGTTTCCAGGGCAAAGCCCACAAAGAGTTGTTCCTCTCTCTTTTGCTTCCCCAGTTCGGCTGCAATATCCTTTGTGGGGCGCAACCGAATGTTCCACTCCTCAACACCCCGTTTTACTTTCTCATTGGAGCTTTCGACAGGCGCAAAGTCTGATACAGCTGCATTGAAAACAGCCACATCCACCTCACTGATCTGCTTCTTACATGCTTCATACATCTCATCGGCAGAGATAACGTGTTCCACAACTACTCGTGAAGATTTAGTTTCTACACTTACCGGCCCTGAAATCAGGATTACTTCCGCACCTTCGGCTGCAAATGCCTCAGCAATGGCATATCCCATCTTTCCGCTCGAGTGGTTGCCAATAAAACGTACCGGATCGATCTTTTCGTGTGTAGGTCCTGCAGTAACAAGGATCCGTTTATTCAGAAGTTTTTTTTTTGATGGTGCGCGGTGGAGG
>CAZURA010000270.1:0-3104 GCA_964622985.1 uncultured Bacteroides sp.
GGTGTACCGCCTGGACGTCGTTCAACCGGGGACCGTCACCGTGGCCGTGCAGGACGACGGGGACACGGATGTGGACGTACACCTCTACCGGGCCCTCAACGAGTGGGACTGTTTCGCACGCAATGACAAGGTGGTGGAGGCCCCGGTGGACTGCGGACCCCTTTTCGTGGTGGCCGACAGCTACACCACGGCAAGCACTGGCACGGACCATCCCGGCCCCTACACACTGACCATCGATTTCGAGGCCGTGGACCAGCCCTGCGGTCAGGGGCCGCCACCCTACGACCCCGGCGGGCATGCCGGAGGGCCCTGCGGATACCCTTCCGAGCCCTCGCTGCCCTTTTGCAACCCCAACCTGGGGGGCGTGTTCTGCCTGTACACCAGCGGGGTTGGCGCCACGTCCTTCTGCACCTACCCCTGCAAGGGGTCCGGGGACTGCCTCGACGACTTCCCGGGGGGCTGTTGCGAGTTCGTGGACACCGACATCGGTGACGCCTGCATGCCCGCCGCGTTCTGCGCGCCGGACCAGCCGGACCCGGGAACGCCGGTCCCCGACGAAGGAACGGCCGAGAACACGGGTGAGATCGCGGCTCCCGACCAGGGGAATCCCTGGCCCGACACGGTTGGCGACACCGGCACCCAGTGGCCCGACGAAACCGGGGGCACGGTCTACGACACGGGCACGGTCCCCCCACCTGACACGCCGTCCTTTGACCCGGGCCCGACCGGTGGTTCCAACGGCTGCACCGCCACGGGGGGGGCCGGTTCACCCGTCGCGCTCCTGCTCCTGTTGTTGGCGTTGGTGGGAATGGCCGCGGTCCGGCGGGTTACTCAATTTTGAGGGTGTACTCGTTGGTGGCTGTGTTTGAGCCGAACACCCGGATGAACACCGTTCCAGCGGGCTGCCCGTCCAGGTCCACGGACTCGGAATCCCCGGTCCCGTTGGAAAACCCGATCTGGTTCCCGTCGCCGCCATACAGTTCCAGGTCCAGGTCCCCCAGGGCCGTCTCGAAGGCGATGAGCACAGTGCGGTCATTTCCGTCGAGGGTGACGGCGAACCAGTCCTCCTCCCCGGAGCAGATGCGCAGTCCGGGGTAGGCCCCCAGGGGCACCGGAGCCGCATGGTCCCGATCGTCATTGCCCTCGAAGACGTCGGTGCATTCGTCCACGGGCAGGCCGGCGCCATCCACCAGCACGTCGATGATGTCGCACTGGGCCGTCCAGGTGTGCTCGGCCTCGGTGTCGTTCTCCACGTCGCTCTGTGGGCAGGACTCGTCCGCCGACCAGGCCACCCACTCGTGGCCGCGACCGATGAGCTGGGCATGGGTTTCGAAGACATCGTAGCCACCGCCGCTGACCTTGAACACCTCCACGGATCGGCAGACCCCGGTCTCCGTGTCCCAGGCCTGGGCCAGGTTGTAGTCCATGATGATCTCGTACATGGCCCGTGTGGTGGAGTTCCAGCAGCAGGTCCTGGACTGTTCGTAGACCAGTTCCGCCAGGACGTAGTCATCCAGTTTCCGGTACAGCCGGTCCACCTGTTCACGGTCCTTGCCGAAGGACGTCTGCATGACCTCGTACAGGTCGTTGAACGCCTCTTCCCGCCCGATCCGGGCCGAACAGGACGATGGATGGTCCCTGAGATGGGCACGCTTGTCCTCGATCTTTTCCACCAGCATGTCCCGCTTTTCTACCGGCGTCAGTTCACCCAGCAACCCCTGCAGAGTCTCGATCCGACCGGCGATGGCTTCGCGATCGGTACTGGGGATCCAGTAGGCCAGGTCCTTGTCGGGAACCCGGTTCCTGTAATAGCCGTTCACGATTCGCGGGGCCCGCCACCGCTTCAGTCCACCGCCGAGGGCGGCATAGGCGTCGCCGTCATGGTTTTCGCCCTCGCCCCCGCAGTACGTGTTGGTAAAGGTGCTCTTGGAGCTGGGCCCGCTCTCCCACTTGGGCTGTCTCCTTGGCATGGATCCGCTGGCCAGTTCCGCGTCCAGCCGATCCCCCGGCAGGGGCTCCACCCGTTTGACCACCAGGGAGTGTCCGATGCCCTTCTTCTGCCAGCGTTCCAGCAGCACGTCCCCCTCGCGCATGACCTCGGGCTTCAGGTTGAAGGTGTAGTTCGACGAAGCCAGGTGCATGGACCCGGTGAAGATCAGAAGGTAGTACATGAAATAGCCGGCGCGCTTGTTCAGGAAGATCTCGTCAAAATAGGCGCCCGAGTACAGATCGTCGCCCAGAAAATCGTTTTCATCATCGCCGCTCTTGGACAGTTTCCGCGTGCGCAGATTGGGATCCGACGGCCAGTTCACCTGGTCCCAGGTGTCGGTGTGGTCGTCGTAGCTGTTCCGGAACCGGGGGAGGTTACCGTAGCGCCCGGTCTTGGTGCGCGCACCGAAATGACCGAAATAGACACGGCCTGCGGAGGGGTCCCAGGCTGCCACGTAGAAGGCACGGGGGTACCACGCGGAAAAGGGGGCCCGCAGGAAGATGGCCACCTCGGCGCACTCCAGGTTGGGCGCCGGATACTTTTTCCCCCAGGGCGTGGTCAGCTCGAAGGTTTTGTAGTAGGTGCCGAATCCGTCGATTTTCTCCATGGATTCGATCCACCGGGAGTACTTTTCGTCCCAGTCGAGGCCGCTGTCCTGTCCCCAGGCCATTCCCGCGGCGCGGGCCTCGGCCGTGTCGGTCTCGTGCCACTGGTTCCAGACCTCCCAGACCACCGTGTCCGAGCCGTCCACCGAGGAAGGCAGGCCCTTGAGCCCTTCCACCGAGTCCGCCTAGCCGTCATCGGGCGCGGCTTCCATCACCGGCTTGCAGTACTCGTTGTCCGAATCACCCGAGCACTCGCCGCCACCTGCATGAGGGCCGGCACAGGCGAAAAGCACCGACGACAGCCCCAGCAAGAAGGTTCGATTCCAAACCATAACAAGACCTCCCGGGTCCCCATTTTGGGGCCCTTATTATCCCGAATTGTCTATCGAAATCAACATCTCTGCCGTTTCACTCGGAGGATGGATGCCGGGCCGTGGGCTGCAGACTTCATACGCTGGACGCCTGGTCCCCCAGGAGGACCAGAACCTTTTCAACCAGGGGTTCCAGGG
>CAZURA010000271.1:0-3022 GCA_964622985.1 uncultured Bacteroides sp.
TTGCCAAATCAACTCCGCTGATTAGTATTTTACCTTTTCCTACTTTGGCTTCAACCAGCATTGCCAGCCGGCGGTTGGTAACCCAATCATCAATTATGCGAACCACTGGTTTTAGCGTTACCGGAAAAGCATTAAGGTTTATGGCATCGCAGTGGCTCATGGCATCCCACCACTGCCAGTTGCTGTGGTACTCGGTAGGGAATTGTGCTAAGGCAGGATGTTCAGGGTCGCAAAGTATTCCCAGTGTGTGTGGCTTTTGACCCCTGGTCCAGGCGGTATTCCAAAAAATACTTGAGAAACCAACGCCGACATCACCTCCCATTTCCGGAGCAATTTTTCCTTTTCCAAGACTTAGCAATACCGTTCCACCATTTTCGAGGTAGTTTACTGTTGAACGAGAAAGTTTCTCAACCACCTTAATTTGTTTTGAGCTGAGCTCTGGGTTTCGTGGATAAGTCCATATATCCCACGAATTAGCATACTCCCCAACAGCTACTTCCAGAGTAAGTTTCCTTGGTCGGTCTTCTTTTGGAAACTGGTAAACCACATCACCCAGCTTTTGTGCATTGCCAATTTTTATTTCTTGTTGACCAAGCGTTCCATTTGCTACTAGCTGTTTATTTTCGGTAAGTTTCCAAGTAGGATTCTCATTTATCTCTTTCTTTCCGAAGTGGGCTACTTCAATGGCAGCAGTCATGGTTTCGCCCTCCTTGAAAATTCGTTTTTCAAGCCTGGCTAACGGCACTGTTGAATTGCAAAAGCGGCTGTACTCTTTCGGCGTTACGTAACCTTTTTCCTCCCAGAAAGGATCGAGTATACCCACCAATGCAGTTCCCTGTCCGGGGAAATCGTGGAGGTCGAGCAGCTGGAATCCGCCAAATTTAGGTGTACGTAAAGCAGCTTCAATATCAGCCTTGTAACAAAGCGTTTGTAATTTTCCGGATGCCATCAGAAAATCTTCTGCCAGGTGTTCCATGTGGTTGGCATGCAGGCTTTCGCGGAAAAGTTCAAAATTTTTAACTTTTAAGGGACCGGTATATTTTTCTATTTCTTTAAAGTTAGGATACACACACCATTGCCCTATTTCGTGGCTTACCATGGGACTTTTCAGCCCTTCTATTCCATCGGTCCAGTCGTAATCGCTACTTGGTGGCTGGCTATTTATAACACTGTGTAACTCCTCTCCCCAACCTTGGATTCGTACGTTTCTGTGCGTATTTTGAAAATCGTTTTCTTCAATTAAAGGCCAGCCAGCACCCGCTGTGTACAGTCGCCGCGTATCTTTATCTTTCCAATATTCTACAAATCCCTTCAAATAGTCTTCGTGTTTAGGGCCACCCGGTTCGTTGCCATAGGCCATCATTACAAACGATGGATGATTTCCATATTCGGCTACAATCCGTTCGCTTTCTTCGTAAATATACTGGTCGATTGGTAAGCCACTTCCCAATTGTGTGCTTTGGTTGGCCCACGACGAACATTCTACCTGCAAATAAACTCCCATGCTGTCGGCAGCAATAAATGCTGCTTTGGGTGGGCACCACGAATGAAACCTGACGTGGTTTAGCCCATGGGCTTTTACCGCTTTATACACCTTTTCCCAGCCGGCAACATCGCATGGCGGATATCCCGTTTTGGGAAAAATAGCACATTCCAGAGTTCCGCGTAAAAATACAGGGCGTTCGTTAATCATCAATCCATTGGCCCTGGCTTTAAAATCGCGGAAACCAAAATCAAGACGTTTTGCATTTTCACCTTTGTTATAACTTAGCTCCAGTAACAGCTCGTACACATTTGGTGTAAATTCATCCCAAAGCTTGGCATCTTCAACCGAGTAAGTCATTTTTACAATGTTTTCTCCGGGTACAATCGAAAACTCGTATTGTTTTTCTGCACTTTCAATTTCCGTTTGTTTGTGTTTGCTTTCCACCTCAATACTCACCATTTCTTCTTGTAGCGTGGTATTGTTTACGATGGCTACTATTTCTACAGTTTTGTTTTTTACCTCCGGAAAAATCCGAACATTTTCAATATAAATGGCATCTGCCATTTCCAGTGCAATATCGCCAACAATACCATTCCAATTCGATTGTGTATGATCCGAAATACTGTGTGAGTTTTCGCCAACATCGATGTCTTTGGTGCGGTTATCGATTCTAATTGCAATTTGGTTTTCACCAATCGATAAATAATCGGAAATTTTAAAACGGTGTGGTGTTGCAAGGCTGTTTTGCATACCAACTTCAGCACCATCCACCCAAAGTGTACTTTCCCAGTGCGGACGCTCCAAATTTATCCATACGGTTTTTCCTTCCCAGTTTTCAGGAATCGTAATGGTTTTTTGGTACCAGGCTGCTCCGGTGTATTTTTTATCGGGTTGCAGCCAATATGGAAATCGAATATTGGTTGAATGGTGAAAAGGAGCATAACAAGGATGTGTGTGCCAGTCTGGATTTCGTACACCACCTGTCCAGTTGGTTTCAAGAGTAATTTCCAAACCTTTGTCATTTTCAACCATGGAACCAGGTAGTTTAACAGTCTCCGGCAGATCGGCGTTAAACCAGTTTTGTTGCTCTCCCACGTCATCGGGATCCATCTGAAATTGCCATTCTCCAGACAAGTCGATATTCTGGGTGGTTTGTTTAGAGCAAGAAAAAAATACAGTTGAGGCAAGAATTAGAAAGGTGAAAAGTTTAGCAATTTTCATTTTTGATAGTTTTGGTATTACTTAAATACTCAAGTTTCTGCACTATTGTCTTTGCATAGAATATTCCTGATTGCTAGGATTATTGCTTCTTTTATTCTTATTCCTTCCACTTTTTGGCAGCAAAAAGTGGAGCAAAAACTGCCGACTGTATGCTCGATGACCCAAATCCAAAATTTCCACTGGATTTTATAAGGCTCCTTTTCATTGTAAATCAGCTATTTAGAAATTACTATTCCGAAATACCATTTTCATTAAACGCCTCAATATCAAAGAAATACTGCAATTCCGAATTTAAGCTACGAATGGTTAGAGAAT
>CAZURA010000272.1:0-2932 GCA_964622985.1 uncultured Bacteroides sp.
TAACTAGGAATCCAATAAATCAGGTTATATTTCTCGGTGGCATCCTTCCCCTATTCGGTGGAGAAGTGACTGAAATGGGATTGTTTGGGGGCTGAATTTGTAAATATGGAGGATACAGCGCATAAAAAACCCCCAGCGTGAACCGAGGCAACGCAGTTGCCGAGCTCACGACAATGCGAAGCATTGGAGTAACCGGCGATGGTGAATTAGAGCAGGTATCTTCTATTGACTGCAGTCTGTTGTGAAATAGACGTTGGGACTGCCTTCCACATTTACCTCAACTCCCTCTGGGGGGAATGGTATTTCCCAGACACAAACCTCATACAGTGACGGCATTTGGGATATATCAAGATCATAATTGGGTGTAATTGGGCCTGTGTTTGTGACTAAAGCAGCGTTATATGAAATATCAAGTGTAGTTAGTTGATTCTCTCCACAATACAAAAATGATAAGGCGCTATTATTTGATACAAACAGACTGGTTAATTGATTATTGTGACAGGCCAGGTAATTTAATCCTAGATTGTTTGTTACATCTAGACTGGTAAGCTGGTTATCGTCACATATCAACACTGATAATGCAATATTCTTGGAAACATCCAAATTGGTCAATTCGATTGAACCGCAATTCAACACTTCTAAATCAACATTTTTAGAAATATCCAGGCTGGTTAAGGTGTTACCTGAGCAACTTAACTCTTCTAAATCTGTGTTATTTGAAATATCAAGATTGGATAATCGGTTGCGAGAGCATGCCAGACTTACTAACTTAGTGTTATTTGAAACATCCAGGCTGGTCAACTCATTCTCAGAACAACCTAGCCTCTCGAGCTCAGAATTATTTGATACATTGAGTTCTGACAGTTGATTATCATAGCAAATTAAGGTCTTCAAGAAGGTATTATTTGATACATCCAGATTGGTTAGTTGATTGTATCCGCAATATATGGTCTCTATTAAGACATTATTTGAAATGTTGAGGTCAGACAGTTGATTTTTTAAGCACGCAAAGCTCCTCAAGGAGGCATTATTCGTTACATCTAGGGAAGTTAATTGGTTAAATTGACACGAGAGGTACTCTAAGACAGTGTTATTGGATACATCAAGTTGGGCAATATCATTAAAGTAGCATTCCAGTTTCGATAAGGAAGTATTATTCGATACATCTAGGGTGGTTAATCGGTTACTCGAGCAGAACAGTGTTTCTATCTTAGTATTATTCGAAACATCCAGGCTGGTTAATTGGTTTGTGTGGCATCTAAGATCTTTCAAAGAAGAATTATTCGAAACATCCAGGCCGGTAAGCTGGTTATTCTTGCATCCTAATATAGATAATTCAATATTCTTGGAAACATCCAAAGTGGTCAATTCGTTTGAACTGCAAGACAACTCTTCTAACTTAGTATTATTAGAAACATCCAGACTGGTTAATTGGTTTTCGTAACATTGTAAAGTCTCCAAATTGATAAAGTTTTCAATACCATCAAGACTCTCAATCTGCCATCTAATCCAACTTGAATCGGCATTCCAAGTACGTCCACTTACATTCAATCTTATTGTAGCCTCGGCTTCCTCATAACTAATCAGTCCATCCCCATTTGTATCTACTCCTTCTTCAATGAGTGCATTTAGGAATGCTTGGTCGGGAATATCAACTGGAGAATTGGGATCGGATTCCTTTTCACACTGGGCAAAAACAAAAACCAGTAATGTGAGAAATACAAATACTTTAAGAAATGATTTCATATACTGTTAGGCTTAGATGTAATGTAAGTTACTACAATACAGACCCCTATGTCAAGTATTTTGTATTCTAAGACTTATGCAACTTTTTCTCTATAAATATTCACATAGGGTGTTTACCGGTTGCAGATCAGCGTACCAGGGAAGTTTTATCCTGGAATATGATGACGCGCCAGAAAGCTTTTTATTCCGGTGATTTCATCCCTGATAAAGGGAATGATTTCCTCCTTGAGATGTAAAGGGTCCAGGAATATTTCCCTGTTTTGAGTCAACTCATTCAGGTAGTTGTAATCATACACCTCGCCAAGAGAGTACAGGTCCTGCTTAAATCGTTGATTGGCTTCAAGCAGATCGAGTTCTTCCAGGCTGCCCTGATAATCCTGATGTTCAGGAGGAATCCAGAAAATCAACTTTATTCCAGATGCTGCGCAATAGTGTGAAATCTCTTCAAACTCCGCAAAATAATTATCGGGATATGCATAGTTTCCAAATAGCTTTATCGGAGTTTCAGAGATCTGGTATTGCCAGAATTCATCCCTGGTCATTGAAATGTCGTTAATACGTAACTCATTTTTTGTGAGGTAGGATTTAAGTATCAACCAGGAGCATATAAAAGTAAACCTGTTGAAAGCGTATGAGAAGAAATTCGATTTAGTCGATATGGTCTCTTCCACCCAGAAACGCTTGCTGAACTTATTGTAATTGTTGAGACTCAGGCCGATCAAGACAGTGTCTGCTTTATGATTCTCCATCGCCCACCAGAAAGCATCGACCATCTCTTTGATACTTGCTCCCGCAAAAGAAAGATTACTCCACCGCTCGGTATCCATACAGCAAAACAGGCTGTTTGTTCTGGAGTCTCCCAGTGCAATGTTGACCCGGGGGTTTTGCTCATAAGCTATCATTCTGTACAAGTGTGGTTGTACCTCCATGGAAATATCCCATTTCTTCGAATCATCCACAACACCTGAAACCTTCAGGTAGTTGAAAGGATCCATGATGACAATGATTATCAAATAGACAATGAATGGTATTGTAATGGCGGTAATGTTCTTAATAAAGCTCTTCATGGAGGTTAAAATTGGAAATAGATAAAATCTTCCTGCATTCCTCTCATCATGATGCAGGCAATTATCAACACGTAATACATGCTCCATCTGAATAATTTGGGGAATTTTACAGGATCAAG
>CAZURA010000273.1:0-2924 GCA_964622985.1 uncultured Bacteroides sp.
TTTGGTCGGCTGGCAGCCGCTTTTATCTTTCTAATTTTTAACTCTTAATTCGCATTATAAACTAAAACCCATGAGAATACCTGTCGCTATTACCGTATGCCTGCTTATGGCACTTCCTGCATTTTCCCAAACCCGCATGGTGAAAGGGAAGATTACCGCCTTTAACCGTTACCCTCTGTATAATGTGGAGGTGACTTCCAAAAAGGCCAAATCTGTTGTGATGACCGATTCGTTGGGGCAGTTTGAACTGGAATGTAGTAAGAAAGACGTGATCATGATCAAAACAAAGGTGTTTGCTCCGTTCAGTAAGCGAGTGACCCCCAAGGATGATTTTGTCTCTGTCAACCTGATCTTCAAGGATAACAAGAAGAACCGTGAAATTGCCACCGGTATGGGATATATAAAGACTGATCAGCTCTCTTATGCCGTGGCACACCTGTCTCATGAAAATAATGATTTCTGTAACTACTCAGATGTGTTCTCTTTGCTCAGGAATAACTTTCCCGAGCTTCAGGTTACGAGTGGAGCAGGTGGAGCCGAAGGGGTGTATGTACGCGGGCAAAAGTCCATCAATTCAGAAATGAAGAACGAAGCGGTCTATGAGGTCGATGGGATGATTGTATCAGATATCTCCTTTGTGAATCCCTGTGAAATAGCGACCATTAATATCCTGAAGAGCGGCGGAACTGCCGTTTATGGTACCCAGGCGATCAATGGAGTGGTGATAATTAAGACCAAAGGACCCCGGACCCAGACACCCGATTAATAAAGATATATAGAAAGCAAATTATATGATTATCGGAATTGATATTGGAGGTACCACCACAAACCTGGTAGGATATGCTGAGCAAAGGATTATCCGACCGTTGCATGTAAAAGCGGATGATCCGATTGCATCAGCTGCCGGAGCATTAGGGAAGTTCCTTACAGAGGCTAAGGAGGAACTGAACTCCATCCATCACCTTGCTGTGACCGGCGTGGGGGCGGGACGGATCGGTACGACCTTGCTCGGGCTTCCTGTTCACCATGTGGAGGAATTTGAGGCCATTGGACGTGGAGGTACATTTCTTGCCGAAACGCCCCATGGAATTGTGGTCAGTATGGGGACAGGAACCGCCATTGTTGTAGTGAATGAAGACGGGATTCTGCATTGGGGTGGAACCGGGATTGGTGGTGGCACGATTGTGGGGCTTTCTAAACAGCTACTGAGTATAAGCGATGTGCAACTCCTTAGTCAGAAAGCCCGGAATGGCCAGCTGGATCGAGTAGATCTGAGTGTCGGGGATATTACCTCCAGGGAAATTCCCGAACTGTCTCCGACGCTGACTGCCTCGAATTTCGGCAAGAGTGCAGATGATGCGACCGAGGAGGATGTGGCGCTGGCTGTGTTGAATTTAGTCTTTCAAACTATTGGTGTGGTGGCACGTGGAGCCGCCATTGCCACCAATCAAACAGTCATCATTGCCACGGGCCGGCTAACTACCATACCGCAAGCCGAGACGATATTGACCAGTCTTTTAACCCGGTTTGGCCTCACGTTTCAAATCCCGCCCCATGCCGCCTTCGCCACAGCGGTTGGAGCCGCGCTTTCGACTGCCTAACGATAGTTACTCCATTGAATAAAGTTCGCTGAAGCAGGCTGTAATACCTCTGAAATCCTTAAACTAGAAAGATTGAAAATGGCAAAAACACTTAGTACTCTTATTTTGATGGTACTTTCCATTCAAGCGATATGTGCCCAACCGGAATCCTCTTTTAGCACTAGTGATACCCTGTACTACCTGAATATTCCTGAACGCTCGGAAAATGCCGCTGATGGATCAGAATTTGTTACTCAAGTTGCCGGTTTGAATATTGTGGACAGGGAAATCGCAGTTGTCAGTGAAATCCTTTCTGGTAATGTTCCCTCTTTCTCACGCAAATTGCGACCTATTCAGATTAGTAAAACTGTGCATGCACAGCATTATGAATTGATCTATTTTGCTGCTTGTGATTATATGGCTATCGGGTCCGATCAGGATTATTTGTATATACCAATGACGCCTTCAACCGCGCAATACCTGGCTGATGTATTAGATTGTTCACTCCTAACGAAAAGGATAGTAGATCAAATTTATGAGAATTCAGAAATTAAGTTGTCCCCTCAGCCCATTCCACCTTCAGATCAAATGACTACCATACAGGTCTTTAGTCAGCACACAGATTCAATAGAACAACAGTTTTCCCAATTAGGAGTTGACAGGTCGGCAAATAATAGTATTGGTGGACATAAAAAGGACATTATCATTTCGAATAAAATATATAGCCCCGACAGGGATTACGAAAGGGTCGTAATCTACGGTTGGCATATAGATGAAAACAATCCCATTCAACCGGTATACAATGGTCACTCAGCCATGTATGCGGATTACTCACATGGTGTGCGTTTTGTTTCCAAATTAGCTTTCATCAATGGAGACTCAATTTATGTTGATGATGTTTTGAAGGATTCAGACTTATCATTGCTTTTAAGTAGTGAAGGAGTGATAAGTAAACCATATTATCCCGAAAGCGAGGTTTTTACTTCGACAGAAAGTGAGTTTATAAACTCTCAGGATGACTTTCAGCTAAGCCAGAATTACCCAAATCCCTTTCAACCAACTACATCTATTAATTATCAATTATCTAAAAACTCTGTAGTTGATCTTAGCATTTTTAATCTCGCAGGAGAAAAAGTGGTTACCTTGGTTTCTGAAGAACAACCAGCAGGTAATTATGAGGTTAAGTGGGATGCGCTATCCTATGAAAGCGGACTTTATATCTATACATTGAAGACTGGTTTTTCTGAACGAAGTCGAAAAATGATATTATCGCGGTAACTAAAAAATAGTAATTAGAGTCTGTCCATAGACTCGATGAAATTGAGTTGATTTTTCCATTTTCCT
>CAZURA010000274.1:0-2908 GCA_964622985.1 uncultured Bacteroides sp.
CGAATAAAGCTGAAAAGACTTTATCCGACAATATCGTCCTGACATGACACTAGTAGCCTCAGATGTATTGTCAAATGGCATTCCATCCACTATAATTAATGGGGAGTTTCCTCCTGAGAGGCTTGTCATACCTCTTAGGGTAATTCTTGAAGAACCACCTTCAATAGAATTCGGATTGGTAATAAAGACTCCGGCAGTCTTACCGCTTAGGGCATTTATAATATTAGGTGCTGCTGAACGTTCAATGGCGGCTCCAGCTACTTTACTGGCTGTATAACCCAGAGATTTAGCCTCACGCTTAATCCCTAAAGCTGTAACGTACACCTCTTCAATCCCAATCGTTTCTGCCTCAAGTACAATATTTATCGTTGTTTGGGAACCTACAGCGATCTCCTGGCTCGTATAACCAATATATGAGAAAATCAATACTGCAGCGGGATCGCTAACTTCGATCTCGAATTTCCCATCAGGACCTGTAATTGTCCCCCAGGTCGTTCCTTTTACTATGATGTTCACACCCGGTAATGAATTTCCTTCATGATCGGTCACAGTACCGGTTACCTGGATAGGTTGTTGTTTTATTTTGCTGACTTTTTTCTCGGCCCTCAGGATATCCTTCGGGGAAAGGAGGATCTGGCGATCGACCACGATAAAATTGATATCCGCATCAGCGAACAGCCTGTCGAGAATGTGTGAGATCTTTTCATTCTTCGTATTAAGGTCAACTGTTTTTTCAACATTAACCAGTTTTTGATTGAACAGGAAGAAGAACTCACTCTGTTCTTCAATCTCATCCAGTACTTCTGCAATGGGAACATCTTGCATATTCAATGTAAGACGTGTATTCTGAGAGTAGGAGCTTGCTCCGAAAGCCTGTACTACGCTAATCACTAATATCAGCACGGTAGTTTTCATAGCCAGTAGTTTTTTTGAGAAGCATAGGTCGGATATAAATGCTTCAGCAACAAGGTTTAGTTTTTTCATATATTTACATTGTTTAGTGGGTTAATAGTTTTCTTGGGTAAGAAAATTCAATAATGTTTACCTGCTAAATCGGCAGGAGAGCGTTCCAGCGCTTTCCTGCTTTTCTTTAATCTCACTTGAAGTTTCTTCTCATAGGCTGATTTTTAGTTTAGTATTGTAGTTTAGCATAAATATTCTGTTGATCCCAGATCACTGGGTGGGTCTTTTATAGCCTGGTTTTATGAACAGGGTGATGCTTTTCTTTGAAAAAGATCCATCAGGAAGTTTTACCCGTTCCGATACGGAATAATCAACCGGAGAGGTAAGCTTTATCAGTTTCAACACTTCATCCAGGGTTTCATCCACGAAAGTGGCCCAGTACTTGTAATTCTCTAGTTCCTGATCTTTGAGAATGATTTCGACATTATACCATCTTTCAATTTTCTTGATCACATCAACCATGGGCTCGTCCCTGAAGCTTAGCATTCCATTTGTCCATGAAGAAATTCTGTCTGCCTCCACCTTTCTTTTCTGAACGCTTAACGTATTGTT
This sequence comes from uncultured Bacteroides sp., assembly GCA_964622985.1. Lineage (GTDB taxonomy): Bacteria > Bacteroidota > Bacteroidia > Bacteroidales. The sequence continues at coordinate 1,516 of CAZURA010000274.1, forward strand.
ATTTATGATAAGCTGTTGATCAGGGTTCAGTTCAGAGATCCTGCTTACATTGCCATCTTGTAAGATTCTGTTTACTAAAACTTTACCTTCGTTTAAAGTAATGTCAGTTGTTACATCATTCCCGTAGTTCTTTACATTAAAACGGGTACCCAGTGCAATAACCTCAAACTCTCCGGCTTGTACTACAAAAGGTTTTTTTGGATTGGTTTCTATCTCAAAATAGCCTTCACCGCTTAATCGGACCTTTCTCTTTTGTCCCCTAAACTGATGTGGAAAGTATAGTGTACTGCCTGAATTGAGCCAGCCGGTTGAACCGTCTGGAAGTTCAAAATGAGTTCTTGCTCCAAGAGGTGAATGTATTTCGGCAAATGCGACTTTCTCTTGTGCACGGAATAGATCACTGTTTTTTATCAAGTTCCATCCGCTGTATACCAATAAAGGTATTAGCAGGGTAGCGGCGATTTTAGAGAATCCTCCGTATATTTTTCGAGTCCAGGATCTGCTTTGAGATTTCATCCACTCGTTCATGTGGATTTGTTGATGAATCTTGCTCAGGAGTCTGTCACCGTCAACATCAACATCATTTCCTGGTGGGACAGATTTAATGTCATTCCATTGGTCACGAATTACATACTTCAGTTTTTTTTCACTTCCAGGATCTGACAGGCATTGTATTACAATCTCCTTCTCCTCTGATTTGCATTTCTGGTGAAAGAACTTATGCAATAATTCGCTATTTATATCAGATATGGGACTCTTATTATTCATTAAATCTGCTCTCAATGTTGGATTGTATACGAATACATGTGGGAAGAAGAGTAAAAGTACCCCGCTGAGGAGATACTTTTACAACTTCTACCTAAAACAAAACCAATCGTTGCTAACCTTAAACAACTTTGTGGATTTATACTAGTTATACAACTGAGAAAAGCATTGTACCTAATCACAAAACAAAAAAAATTTTAATTAGCAGAAAAACAATCCTTTACAGATGGAAGTGGGATTAGCTTATTAGATGGAGTAATAATAAGATGGCAAAAAGCAGTTCTTTGCCTAATTTCTGTCTGAGAGATCTCAATGCCAGTTGAATGTGATTTTCAACGGTTCTTTTCGAGAGATGAAGCTGCACAGCAATCTCCTTATTTGATAAACCCTCGAAGCGGCTTAGCTTAAATACAAGTTTTCTTTTATCGGGCAGCTCCTCAATGGTCTGCATGGCCAATTCAAGTAGACTATCATATTCCACTTGTAACGAAGTTTCATTAGTCTCACTCGTATGCTCGGTCACTATCTGATCAAGGTATTTTTTTTCTCTGCTTTTCTTTTTGTAATGGTTGAGAATGGCATTATATGTGATGGAAAACAGAAAGGAATTGAATGAATACTCTTTCTT
>CAZURA010000275.1:0-2846 GCA_964622985.1 uncultured Bacteroides sp.
TGGAATTGACGGATCGGATTTGCGAGAGGTGGTTCCATATGGTACCAGTGTATCCCATTTTGACTGGAGAAACAATAAGGAAATAATTGCCACGTTTGATCTGGACTCAAACGGAAGACGCCATTATCATTTCGTGGATGGAGTGAATGAATACAAAAGACTTGGCAACGGATTGCTTGATTTTGACGGCCATTGCACCTTTTCTCCTGATCAAAAATGGATCGCCACAGACCGTAAAGTGAAGGAGACCCTGGAGCAATCCATATTACTCAATAATTTTGAAACTGACCGCACCAAAACCCTGGCAGTTCATAAAATGCCTGAGAAGAAATATATAACTGGCAATTTGCGTTGCGATTTTCATCCAAGGTGGAACCGGGACGGATCAGCGATCTGCTTCGATGCAATCGATAGTAAATCCGGATTGAGGCAAATGCATCTTGTTGAATTCACAAATATTTAAATCAGTTATATGAAAAGCAGCCCCAACTTATTATATTTCACAGCATTCATTCTTCTCATTGGATGCAATACGGTGATGAGAATCCAGGACAACAGATGATTGTGTGAGGCGAGTCGGCAGATGCCATGTATGAGGCAGGAGTTTTTGTTGATCTGCCTTAAAACAGGTTGGTTTTCAAAATAAGAAAAGAAAGAGGCCGTACCGATCCGTGGATTTCAGAAGGCTGGCAAATCACTATCTGTATTAAATACCCGTGGAATCCCAAAATGGCCTAGCGGATATAAAATCTTCACTTGGATAATTTTTTTCTGGAACACAGCAACATAACAAATGAAGAAAATTACCTCATATAGCTTGATACTACGATTATACGGGAAAAGAGCTAAATATTCATTTCCCTATGTACCGTATTCTGGGATTTGCAGGAATTCTTTTCGGATTCGGAAAATAAAGAATTGTGAATTTGTTATTTTTCCTGATCGTCCGGGTTTACCCAGCGTGTATCATCAATGGTAAACTCTCCATCCATAAACCGTTCATAATAATTCCATCCCATTTCATTTGAATATCCATAGCTATTAAAGATTTCACCGTTACCGGACATACGGGGATCCTGTTGATCCATTAACAAACTTTCCATCCTGGCTTTCATTTTTTGCTTTATATCTGAAAGTTCAGGCTCTGCGGCAAGATTATTAAGACATGCCGGGTCATCAGTTATGTGATAAAATTCTTCATTTGATTCACGCTTTCCCATGGCTAATTTCCAGTACCGATCATCCTCACCTGTTCTGTATAATCTTAAGATCTCAGTTTTAGTGGGCGAACCATCAATATCCAAATAACCAATTTCCGGGTTTCCAGCCGGCCAGAGGGAAATGTCATAATTGTATAAATACAAATAGTCGTCCGAGACAATTCCTCTGATTGGAAAACCCTGGTTCTTTGGACGACTGTAGTCGTGCCTCTCTTTGCCAATTAATACAATATCACGTTCGGGATTTACCTGTCCGCCTTTTTCAGAATATAGAATATCTGTCAGGCTTTTCCCCGGCGAGGAATGCATCCCGGATTCCCCGAATGGAACACCGGCCAATTCCAGAAAAGTTGGAGCAAAATCAATGAAACTTACCATATCAAGTACGGTTCGGCCAGGGTTTTCAATTCCATCAGGCCACATAATTGCAAGGGGCACATGGTTGGAGTATTCATATTCCTGGGCTTTGCATCTTGGAAATGGCATTCCATGATCTGATGTCATAACTATAATGGTATTGTCCAGTTGATTACGCTCTTTCAGGCTTTTGATCATGCGCTCCAGATGCGTATCGACATATTCTATTTCAAGTGCATAATCAAGCATGTCATTGCGAATGATTTCATTGTCTGGCCAGAATTTTGGTACAGATTCAATATCGCTCAGTGCCTTTCCTCCTGCTTTTTGGCCAGATCCATACTCATACCGGCGGTGAGGCTCACGCGACCCAAACCAGAAAAACCAGGGTTCCCCTTCTTCGTTCGCATTCAGGAAATCCTCAAAATTTGCTGCGTAATCTTCACTGCTCATACCTGTTGCCCATGGTTTAACCCTATTTTCACTGTAAGATTCAGCAATCAGCACCCTGGGTTTCCCATCAATTTCACCGGGATCTCCGGGTCCCCATCCCTTTCCTGTCATACCTGTCACATAGCCATTTGCCTTCAGTACTTCCGGAAATGTTTTAAATTTTTCGGGAAAATTCACAACATGGTTTGCCGCCTCTTCCAGCTGCCATGAATTACGCCCTGTCAGTACCGATGATCTTGAAGGGGCACACTTTGCATTTGGAGTGTAGGCATTCATAAATAGAATGCCTTGTTCGGCTATTTCATCAAATGACGGGGTCTTGCACCATTCATATCCATAGGCTCCCATATGTATAGAAGCGTCATCCATAATGCAAAAGAGGATGTTTGGTTTTTCATCTGCGTCGGATTTCGAACAGCCTGTAATAATAATTACAAGGGCTACAAAGAATACACTTATTTTCATCAGGAGTGTTATATAAGGTTCAAGTATTCAATATTATGCATTTATAACAGATACAGTAAAGCTACAACATTTCAAATGTGGAAAAAATATTGTCCAATCAATGACAAACATTGAGCGTGTTGGTATTAATTGCATGCAATAGTTGAACATGATCTGCCAATATGTTCAATATATTATGAAATAATGGACATGAGGTCTGGATTTTGTCAGAAAATGAACTTCTTTTTAAGCAACCATATTTCAAACCTGCGCTATTAAATCAGGTATTGAATCGCACCAGTAAGACCACACTGACAAAATATATGAATGAACTTATCGGCCTTGGAATAATCAGTCCAAAGAGGGATGGGA
>CAZURA010000276.1:0-2845 GCA_964622985.1 uncultured Bacteroides sp.
AGTCAACTAATTGTTCATAATCCTCAAAGCCTCCATATCAGACCAGTAACAAATGGCTTCTATCTCTTCCTCAGTCAACAGGGCATCCCTGTGAATAAGCACGTAACCGGAAAGTGGCATGGATCCTGCTTCCACCACATCATAAATATCAGTCATCACCCCGATCTTTTCACTTTTATCCAGGGACTTATAATCACTCAGGTTGAGCTCTTCTTTTCCGTCTCTGATGTGCTTCTCCAGGAACCACGAAACGGGCGAGATGTAACTGTACCAGGGATAGTCCGTATGGTTGGAGTGGCAGTCGTAGCACGATTTCTTCAGGATGTTGGCCAGGCTGTCCGGGATCATAGATGCGGCAACCAGGTCATTCTCCGAATCCAAGGGTCCGAGGTTTCGGTCAGGTTGAAAGAACTGCAAAATCACAAAGAGTCCGATCAGTACAAGTCCTGCAACCTTCAAAGGTTTCCTCATCAATCGGCACCTTTCATTAAAGCGGAAGACTCCTCTTTTGCCCACTTAATAAGCAGTTCCTTTTGGGATTCAGTCAACTTCTTATCGGGATTATGCTCCAGGTACTTTTGGGGTGGCATCTTATTTTCTTCGACCACCTCTCCAATATCCCCAAGAATTCCAACTTTCTTGGTGATCCTGTAATCATCCCAAGAATCAAAATTCAACGCTTTCTTTGCGTCATCGCTCTTGGCTTCGTCGTTATGACAACCGTAGCACCGGGATTGCATTACTTCATTTACATCATCTGGAAACCCAACATCAGAGGGGATTCCTGTATTAAATGCCTGAAAGAGGAGGAATAGAACTCCTGCAACAATAGATACTAAAAAGGGCTTCTTCATGATTGGTAATTTTAATGATTGTAATTGAATTGAATATGTTATAATAACTCCGATCTGCTCTTATTGTTTATTTTCCCCTGCGTAGCTGTCTGACGCGATTCCAGTTTGTGATTCTTCGAAACAGGTCATACACCAGAGCGAGATAATAAATAGATACTGAGATCCAGATGACAACCAGATTAAACCAGAAGGTGTCGACAGAGAGATCTCCCAATTTCTTAACCGGCGCATAAAAATGAGCCCTCCCGAAACGGGAGCCCGGTTCCATATATATGGGAGAAACTTTGCGTATAAGTTGATTATTCCACTCCACTTCCAATTGACTCCTTTTCAGTAGCAATTGCTCCACTTTCTCATTTGTGTGTCTCCTTTTCATCTCAGCATAGGCATCCTCACCTCCCCATTCCATTACCATTTCCTCGATACGTATATCTTTCATGATAACCGCTTTACTTCTTAGTGAGATGAAATGTTCTTTGACTTTGTTCAGGGAATCGTCGACCATATTATAGATCGACAGATTGAACAGAGCCGGATGTAGCTCTTCCAAATCTCCGAATGAGGTAACCAGGTTCAACTGTGTCAGATTCTGCAGTTCATTCCTGACTAAAATCAGATCATCAGAATATTTTTCCAAATCTTTCTCCTTTTTGCATGCATATCCTACCACATTCAGCTTCTGCTGAAGGGTGGATACGTGATCTATCTGATAGGTAGCATTACCTTTGGCCTGGTCTATATCAAAAAATTCACTGGAGAACTGATTTCCTTTGAACTGGTGTACGGCCATTGCTTCATAGGCCCACCGGGAGGTCATCACCTCTCCGATTGCAGGCACATACTTGTGATTCTCTATAAAATGGTTTAACCTGTCAAACTCTATCATGACTCCACTGAAAAGAAAATTTGGAATCAGAACAATAGGAATGACAATAATGGCGGTAACCACTGAATTGAATGCTGAGGAGATGTTCAGTCCGATCATAATTGCCACGCAGGATACCGTAAACAGCAACATCCAATAGTGGAAAAGCATTCCCCTGATCTCAAGAATCATATTCCCGACTAACACAAAAGTGAACATATTGACAGCAGTGATCAGAAACAATACCAGGATCTTGGAGTGCAGGTAGCTCAATCTGCTTAGCCTCAGGAAGGATTCTCTTTCCACTATCTTCCTGTCGGTGATGATCTCATTGGCACTCAGCATGAGCCCCAAAAAGAGAGCCACCACAATCGCCATAAACATATATGCCACCTGGTTCACATTCTCGGCAAACTGATAGGTGGCAGTGGATGAAAGGTCTTTGGTGTACTTTGTGAAAAACCCAATAATAAGTGCCAGGAACGGAGCTTGAAGGAAGGCCATCAGCATATATTGTCTGTTGGCCAGTTTTGTGAGGATGTTCCGCTGGCAGAAAATACCAAATTGTCTTACAGGGTGAGGGATCTTGAAATCGACTCTGGGAAGGTGGGATTTTACGGGTGTGATCGCTTGCTTCGATTCAATCCTGTCAACATATATATCGTACCACTCTTCCGGAGTGACTTTTCGCTCTTTTGTCAGCTTGCCATATTCATCCACCTCCTTGGCTTCCACCATCTTCAGTATCTCTTCGGGCATTACATTGCCACAGGTGAAACAATGACCCACATCGGCATTCACATAGTTGCTGAGAGACTTGAAATAGGTGATGGCATCGATGGGATTGCCCTTATAGATCACATGTCCTTTTTTATCCAGGATCAGGAATCTGTCAAAAAGTTTGTAGATATCGGAGTAGGGTTGATGGATATTTACGATGACAAGGCGCCCTTTCAATGCCTGTTCCTTGAGTAACCACATCACTTTTTCCGAACCCATGGAGGAGAGTCCGGAGGTAGGTTCATCCACAAAAAGAACTGTCGGTTCCCTGATCAGCTCCAATGCAATGTTCGTAAGCCTTCGGCCTAGCCCGTATTTTCCGACCCAGGTTGAGCCAGTATCTTCA
>CAZURA010000277.1:0-2794 GCA_964622985.1 uncultured Bacteroides sp.
TCTTAACAGATTTCTGCAATGCTGTGGTAAGGCTTCAACTATAGAGACCTTTGCTTGATAAAAAATAGTTGCATCCGATTCATGTATTGAGTCAATGGCCCGATGCTCTGAAATTCCCTTCAGTAAAGGGATTCTTGACGAAGTCTGCAATTTATTTGACCAAGAATATGTGAGGATAAAGAGCTGAGAAATCTAATCCTTGTTGATTACCAACCTTTGAGCCTTTGATTTGGTGCCAAGCAACACGATGACTGAATAGATCCCGTTCCTCATGAATCCGGTGAGATCATAGTTCTTTTTAAAGGAGATAGGATGGTCGCCCAGGTCAATATTATCGGCATAAATGATCTGTCCCGACATATCCGCAATCCTAAGAAAGGCTGTTTGTTCTACATTGCTGCTATCTTCAGCGGTGATCTCAAAGTAGCCATCGGAAGGATTGGGAACCACCGCCATATCAAACTCAAAGCTGTCTTGTTCGCCAAAATGGAGGATGTTCTGGATCATAAAACTTTTAACCTCACCGTATACAATGCCCTGGTCGGTTCTAACAAAAGGTGACATGTAATAGGAGGTATTGGTCTCCAACGACTCCAGGTTAGCTGTGAAATGTATCTTGCCGAATCCTGCACTATAGTTCTCCTCAACTTCACCCTCTTCCAGTGCCCGGTTATACACCGCCACCAAATAGTACGTACCGTTCCACGGTCTCTCCTCTGTCATCTCATTGGCCAAAAGAAATCGGTTGCTTTCTGCCCAGAGACCCAATTCCCCGGGTCTGTCTCCCGTATACTTCTGTTTACCATTCACATAGAGGACCTCCTCCCCGTTTTTCTCTCTGGTATAGACCACATGGTGCAATCCAAGACTAAAGAAATCGTGATCAGTCAACACCTCGGGCAATCCATTCTGGCTGGAAGTGGTTGTGCTCACTCTGATAGCGTACTCAAAATCTGTAACATTCCCCTCTTGGCCCAGTGTAAATGCCCTGCTGTCATTACCTGTGGAAACAGATACGATCCGGGCCGGTCCCGATTGATTAAGTTCAGCGGGAATGATCCAGGCTTCCAGGGTCATCTCATCGGTGGAGGCAATTTCATTAAATAGATGATCGGGGGCCTCCTCACTGTAGATCATCGTATTACCGGCAACTTTGAGCCCCTGGCCGGGCAACCAGTATGTATTCAATGGTTTGTTGATCCTCAGGTTAAAAGGATCCCCAAAATCTGATCTGTCAATGATCTGGGATCCCCTCCCCTCTGAAAAGTCGTAGAGCAGTATCAGGCCCTCTTTCACCCTTGTATCATGTGCCACCGAATCCTTACTTGGCTCCCCGTATGCCACCTGACCCGATTCAAGTTTCTCCAGGACTTTTGAATACAGGACACCATAATCTTCAATATCCGTATGACCTAAAGAGGTCATCTGGGAAGTGGTAGTCACACTGTAAGTACTTTTTTTTACACTGACCGTGCTAACTTCAGGCATGGTTGGATCCAGAGTTTGGTCCGGATTCACTGTCTGTTCCGAGATCACATCTGATTTCAAGCTCTCATTGGAAGATGCGTCATAAGCAGAGACTGTAATATCATACGTAATGCCTGGGTTTAATTGCGTGATTGTGAAAGAGTTAGTGAATGCTGTGCCTTTTAACAATCCATTAGCATAAATATGATAACCGTCCACCTTTACATTGTCTGTTGAGATGTTCCAAACAATACTGATGGAATGGCTGGTGATACTCACTGCCGTAACTTCTGTGGGTTTGGTGGGTGGTTCGTTGTCTGGATTACCCGTAGTTCCAATGATAGGTAACGATTGATCACTTTCGTTGGGAACCACATCAAAGGCACTTACTGTGAATACATAACTGGTATTTGAATTCAGACCACTCACTCGAAAGGAGTTATCTGATGTCTGATCATGATAAGATCCATCCACAAATACTTTATATCCAGCAACCGCTACGTTGTCTGTAGCATCATTCCAGACCAGATCAACAGAATTCCCGGCAGTCCCTGTTACTGCCAATCCAGTTGGCACTGAAGGTGGCTGCTCATCCGCTTCCAGGGTAGTTACAGAAATGATAGGAGTTTTTGCACTTTCATTGGAGGCTGCATCGAAAGCAGAAATAGAAATATCATAAGTTGTTTGCGCAGTGAGCAGTGTCATATGATAAGAACTAGTGGTTGTTGATCCATCCAGCGCTCCATCAGAATACACCCTGTATCCTGTCACTGCTCTGTTATCGTCGGAATGATTCCAGGAAAGATCCAGTGTGGTTACATTGATATCTGTTGTGTGCAATCCTGTGGGAATTGAAGGAGGATCTATATCGGGACCGCCACCACCTTCATCTGGAAGAGATACCTGCCCGGAGAAGCCTCGAGCACCTCCATCCGTATCCACTGATAATCTAACGAATAAATATCTTCCTGAACTCTCTATCACCTCATCCCCTCCGTAACTATATCCCTTTATTAGTTTAATTCGCTCCGAATCAGATGTATTACCGTCATAGAAGAATAGGTAATCACCACTCCCGATTTGATAATTATCCAACTGATAGATAACCCTATTGCCTTCTCCTGCATCGATAAGGTATGCTTCATCAATGCAAGAGCTATAAGTTCCTCCCCACTGCGAATTACTCAATGTACCGCTTTGCGTAATAAGCTCGTCAACATAATTCCTTCGATCAGTGATCTGACCACGAAACTCAAATCTATCTGCCGGATCGTGTAGTTGAAGACCACTTACCGGATCCTCATTGGGTATGTACACTCACATAATA
>CAZURA010000278.1:0-2766 GCA_964622985.1 uncultured Bacteroides sp.
TAAGCTAAAGAATTTTTTTGATCACCTTCAGTGTTTTATCAACAGCTCCTTTGTAGCTATAATTCCTTCATCAGCACTTAGTTCCCTGCCTTCGTACTCAATACCGATATAGCCCCTGAATCCAGCATCTTTGACTATCTGCAGAATCCTGTAATAATCTTTATCGACTTCATTCCCCTCCTCATCAAAATTGTTAGACTTCGCACTGACACCTTTGGCGAGCGGCATTAACTCCTGCATTCCCAGGTAGAGATCATAAGACTCGGTTCTGCTGACTCGAAAATTACCGAAATCGGGAAGAGTACCACAGTTTACCATACCTGTATTTCGAATCACAGAGACCAGCCAGCTGGCTCTGGAAGAAAACCCTCCATGGTTCTCGACGATCACATTAATCCCGTAATCTGCTGCAAACTGACTTAATGACCTGAGGCTTTTGGTGGCAGAATGAGCCACATCTTCAGCTGATCCTCTTCCTCCTGCATTTACTCTGATGGAATGACAACCCAATAGTTGAGCAGCTTCTACCCACTTAAAATGATTTTCAACAGCTATCTTCCTCTTCTCTTCATCCTGATCCCCCAGGTTTCCTTCCCTGTCAATCATGATCAAGATGTTCTTTACACCGCTATCCTCTGTACGTTTCAACAGCTCCTTGATATAACTCTTCTCTGCGGATTTGAAAAACTGATTCACATATTCCACTGCGTGAATATCAAATTTCTTTTTAGCGTATGAAGGAAAATCAAGATTATCCAGCTCACCTTTAAAAAGGGCTCTGTTTAGTGACCATTGGGCCAGCGAAATCTTGAAAAACAGATCTTTGTCTTCACCCATCTGAGGAAACAGGTAGGTCTCATCTTTTCGGCCGGCCAAAGCAACCTGTCCGCCTGATAAAGCTGCAGCTGCCATGGCTGCACTCTTCATAAATGCTCTTCTGGATTGCATAGTATATTTTTTTGGGGATTATAACTCTTTTATTTGGATATTCCTGTACCATACCTTATCACCATGATCCTGAATACCTATATATCCCTCTTCAGGTAGATTTGCCCAATCAGGATTCAATCCTGGAAATTTGGATCCAGCAACCAATGCATCCCATTCCGCGGTTCCAGTCTGATACTCCACTACTTTTTCACCATTCATCATATGTATCACATGGCCATCCTTATGAATGACTTCTACCTTGTTCCATTCCCCTGCTTCAAAGGAATTCTGAGGATCTGCAGGTATAAGATCGTACAACGATCCAGCCATCCGGTTTCCATTCTTTCCCATCTTCGCGTCAGGATGCCGTTCATTGTCCAGCACCTGCATTTCGGGAGCAGTTTTGTAGATCCTGTTAAAGCTTGGAGCTTCCGATCCCAGGTAAAAGATACCTGAATTGCCTCCCTCGGCGATCTTCCATTCCAGCTTTAAGTGAAAATTAGCGAATGGTTTATCATAAACGACAGTGCCGCCATCCCCTTTCAAAGTAGGATTAAAATGCAGAGTGCCGTTTTCAAGCACCCATTTTGAAGGTAAATGATCCTTCTGAAAGCCACGCCAACCATCAGTACTCTGGCCATCAAACAACATTTCAAAACCGGGATCAGCAGCCTTAACTATCGAGGCAGGCGCTATTTTCTTGTGACAAGAGACTAATAATAGAGTACTCGCAACAAATAGGGCTGAAAGTTTCCATTTCATAGTAAAACAAGTATAAGGTGAATCAATTAAAATTAGATGATCTTAAAAGTGTGAAAACTATTCCGATTAATCAAGGATATATGGACACTTTGTGGTGAATATCTATTTCGCCAGTTACTTGATGTGTATTTGATTATTTAGTAATTTTCTTCAGGTATAGTAATCAGACAAATGAACACACCCAACAACATCCCACATCCGGATCATTTTGCCAGTGACCTGGTGAAAATGCTTGAGCAACTCTTTTACTATGCACTACAACTCACGGAGGACCGGGAAGATGCTCTTGACTTGGTCCAGGAGACCAGTTATAAAGCCCTGAAGAACCGTACCCGACTGCATAACAATGATCATATCAGGGCCTGGCTCTATACGATTCTAAAGAATACACATATCAACTACCTGAGAAGCAGTCATTACAAACAACTGACGCACGACACGGATGAATTGAACCACTATTCATCTCAGGATGAGGAATACAAGACCTCACTTCCGGATGAAGAGCTAATGAAGAAAGAACTGCATGACATTATCGGTCTTCTTCCTTCAGTATATGAGAAACCCATTCATATGTTTCTCACTGGCTACTCTTACAAAGAGATCTCCCAGAGAATGAACATTCCCATCGGGACGGTCAAAAGCAGGATACACCTTGGAAAAAAGCGGATTCGAAAGGTGTATATGGCCTAAGTCAGCTCAAACCAGGTCACAGGCATCAGCCGGCATCCAGTGTTTATCTTTGCCTTCCCATTTCACATTACATCCAATGGGATTGGTGACAGGTAGGGTGATCTCTTTGCCTGAAGTAAGTTCATCCAATGCTCGGTCCAGATCGTTCACGGTAATACGGCTGGAGTCCATGGGCTGATCCACAGCACGTCCTGTATAAACGAGCTTCCGTTCTTTGTTGAATACATAAAAGTGTGGTGTTCGCAGTGCTCCATAAGCCAAAGCTACTTCCTGACTCTCATCATATAGATACACCCATGGGAACCTGTGTTCTTTCATGCGTTCCACCATATGGGAAAAATCATCCATCTGATAGGTGTTTGCACTGTTTGAGTTAATTCCCAC
>CAZURA010000279.1:0-2713 GCA_964622985.1 uncultured Bacteroides sp.
GAAAACAAACTTAACTTTAAAGAATCGTTGTCTGAAGGTGGGGAGTATTTAAATCTTTGCGAAACATGGGAACAACAGATCTTTTAAGGCCTTTTTGTCCCAGATGATTTCCAATGCCATGCACTCCCGGGACGATTAGCATACTATCTTGAAGTTGTTCAAATGCAATCCATTGTGCATTGGACCAGGCATCTTGCTTAGCTACTGATTTGTCGTTCGTACAACTTATTATTGTAAGGGCTGCAAGGAGCAGGAATATAAATTTTCTCATATCAAAATATTTTCTTGCTTCTCGCTAATATGAAAAAAATAAATGATTTCAGCTGGATATGAACGCTAACGGTTAGTGTATGCGCAGTATTAGCTAGTGGCCGAAACAGGCACCCACAGGCGCAAGACGATGGTACGATATTTTGCTTGACCGATAGAGTTTCTATTTTCTTTATTAAAATTATTGGTTTTAGGATTTAGAATCAACGTGGATAGGAGTGAGGCTGCAAAATGCATGACAAGCCTATTGCGTATACACCATGTTATGGCAAGTCACTTGGATAAATCTTTTGATGCGGCTAATGCAATCCCACTACCGCTACTACCAACGGCATTATAAATATGGTATACAACAAAATAGTAGTTGTTTGATTTTTTTCAGATCATTTTGTTTAGTCAAATTGAGGAATCTCAACTGAAATTCCTCCTTTTAAAGCGGATTCATGTGCAATTACTCCAGGAACGGTATAAGCGAGTGCCTCGTGAATATCAACAGTTGGTCTTCTTTCATTTAAACATGCCTCAACAAATTCATGCGTGATAAATGTATGAGATCCATGATGTCCGCTATTGTGTCTTAAAGGCTCAGGAAGGAGTTCAGTTTCCCACCAATTTGGTTGATCGTATTTCTGTTTTTTTGCTTCAGTGCGTACAAAACCGGCATCGTCTTTTCCCAGTTTCTCAGTTGAATTGATAATTATTGAATCGCTTCCAACCGGATTGGGCGAATAAAAGCTCATTTTATTTCCAATCCACTGTGCCCGTTCACACCCCATATGTGCACCTTTCCACCAAACATTTACACGAAAACTATTTCCCCGGTTTGTCTTAAACAGAGCCGACTCATTCCAGAAGGGATTATTGTAAATATTGTCTTGCAGAATTGGATCATCGTCACCCCATCCATTACAGCTGACCTGAGTTAAACGCTCTCCGGTAACGCTTATTAAGTGGGCAGTGCAATGTGTAGGATAATGCATTGGTGCAACACCATGTCGCCATGTACGTTTTCCGTTTTCAAAATAAAGTTCTTCCAAACCGTCGTGCTGGTATTCCGATTCGCAATAGAAAAGATCGCCAAACTTACCCTCCTTATAGAAATTCCTTGCAGAAATCGTAAACTGCTGGTAATAGCTGGTTTCTGCCATCATATAGATTAATCCGGATTTTGTTACAGCTTCAAATAACATTTCAGCTTCGGTCATTGATCCCCAGATGGCAGGAACTGCGCAAAGTACATGTTTACCATGTTTCAGGCATTCCATTACATGTTTAACATGATTAGGCCCCTCTGTAAATACCGCAACTGCATCAATATTCTTATCCTTTACCAACTCTTCCAGAGAGTTATAAGATTTCGAACATGCATATGTCTCCATCAGCTTACCACGGCGTTCCGGCCTTAAGTCACTCACTGCTTCAACAATACAGTTGGGATGTTCGTGAAACTGGAATGAACAACCAAAACGTCCTCCAACAATACCGACTTTCAACTTTTTAACTGAAGTTGACAATGCAAAAGATTGATACAAAGGAAGCGACATTCCAATTGCTGCCATACTCCCCATTTTCAGGAAATCCCGGCGCGAATTGTTTTGTTGAGTTTGTTCTTTTAAGAGTTTCATAATATTAATGTTTATTTGCGATAACGGTTCCGTGTATGCGCCGTTAATTGGCGCGGTCTTTTGCAGTGCAATGGTTGCTTCAGTTCTGTTTGATCTAGGATAGCAAAAGGCGTGACAATCACAAATGGCGCATACTCATTGTTTGGCTTCGTACTTATTTATCATAATGGTACTTGCAGCTATAGATTAGCAGCTCATTGTTAGTGACTTGGTATACCAACCTATGTTCCCTATCTATTCTCCTGGACCATAGTCCAGCTAAGTCATATTTCAATGGCTCAGGTTTTCCGATACCTGAATGTGGATTTCTTTGAATGTCTTTAACCAGCGCATTTATCTTTTTGAGCATCTTTTTATCCTCGATTAACCAGGATGTATAATCCTCCCAAGCATTCTTTGAAAAGATTATTCTCATTATTCTTCAATCAAATCTTGAGAGACGGTTTTCCCTTCTTTCATTTGCTGCATCGATTCATATAACCTATCAGCATTAGCTTTTGATGATAGAAGATGAACAGTCTCCATCAATGAATTATATTCATCAAGAGAAATCATTACGGTTCCTTTTCCTTTTCCCCTCTTTATTATTAATGTCTCATTATTCTTTTCAACGCTATCCAAGAACTTTTTTAGATCACCTCTAAACTCTGAATAATTTGCCGCTAACATAATAGTACGTATTTAGGTTTCTATATACGTACAAATATAAGTACTTTTCCAATTATTATCAAATCTGTGTATTTCTTCGATTCAAGAGCAGTATTGGAGATTCCAGTAAAAGTGAGCACCTCATACCAGGGTAAAGTGAGCACTCCATT
>CAZURA010000280.1:0-2583 GCA_964622985.1 uncultured Bacteroides sp.
CTTTGCTTGATCGACTGTTGTTCAGGTGTGAAGTGATAAATCTATCCGGAATGGGTTATAGAATGAAGAACCGAAAAACGATTTTTAACCAATGATATTTTTACTAAGTTTAAACCAATAAGAGTTGTGTACTATTGTTACCATTTTCTCCGCACTCTTATTTACCGAAAACTCTGCACTTGTAATTTCCATTTACAGAACTTCACTTCTCTATCTTGGTTCTTGTTGTATTCACTATGAAATATACCTTTACCTGCACTCATCACCTGAATATCACCTTCATTAATGATAGCAAAATTTCCCATGCTGTCTTTGTGTTCCAGGTCGCCTTCCAGAGGTATGGAGATTATTTCCATATTGTCATGCGGATGTGTCCCAAATCCTCTTCCTTCAGCTACACGATCATCATTAAGTACTCTTAACACACCAAAATGCATGCGTTCAGGGTTGTGATAGTTTGCAAAGCTGAAGGAATGATAGGTATCCAGCCAACCGTGGTTAGCATGGCCTCTTGTGTCGGCTCGGTGCAATGCTGAATTCATTGTTTTATCTTCCATATTTGGTATATGATTAAATCCTACGCGATCCATTAATTTGTCATAATTGGAGTTTTTCACTTCTGCATTAGAAGCTTTTAACATTGCTGGAGCTGACAGACTAACTACTCCGGCAGTTAAGAACTTATTGAAAAAATCTTTCCGGTTCATAACCTTGGATTTTTCAGGACAAAAGTAAGCTTGTGGTTATTTAATACCACAAGCTTAATATCGAGGATGAAAATATCGTCAATTGCCTTATCACCCAGATTGTCGAAAAATGATTTAGAGCCGTACCTTACATCAAATTTCGATCGATCGAGATCAATTCTAGTAGTATATTCATTTCCTGTTCTAACAACTTCAAAAGTGATGCTTTCCGTATTGCCCTTAATGGTGATATCTCCTGTAACATTGGCTTTCCCATTACTGAATTTCGAGCTATGAGAAACCACAAAACTAGCTGTGGGATATTTTTCTACTCCAAAAAAATCATCCGATTTTAAGTGGCCAACCAATTTTTGATTATATCCTTCATCATTAAGGTCTGTATTAGTAATAGATGTCATATCTATCACTAATTTTCCTGCCACCATTCTATCATCCTTTAACTCAAAATTCCCACTCTTTAATTGAATGTTACCTTTATGCTGGCCACCAATCTTTTTACCATGCCAGTCAATACTTGAATTTTTAGTGTTTACTTCTACTTTTTGGGCAAACATAACATTACCTGTCAACAGGATAATCAATGCTAATGCAAAATTCTTCGTTTTCATTCTTCTGTTAATTTAAATTATTGATGTTATTTGTTTTGCACATCTTTTGTTTTGAACAATGTTTTGTACAAAAATTTTTAAACTCTCATTTTGTGCAAGATTCTTTTAAGTTCTTTTGCTTCTTCAATTGAAACTTGATCTTCAAAAAAATTTCTTACTGCCTTTTTTGCTGCAAGGTTAGCTTTTGCAAAAATCTCTCTGCCGCTGTCTGTTAATGAGATATCTATTTTCCTTCGGTTTTCGGGACAAGTTTCTCTTACCACATATCCTTTTTTAACTAACCTATCCAGCAACCGGGTTACATCAGGATTACTGACTAAGATCTTCTTTTTCAATTCATTTGCAGATACGGGTTTGGGATCACTTTCCATTAAAATATAAAGAACATTTAATTGAGCATGGGTTAGATTAAGAGGCTTTAATGCTTCTTTTACTCTTTCCTCTATCCAACTTCCTGTCTTCAATAAATTGAAATAAGCCAATGCGTGTATGGACTTAACGTCTTCCATTGATCAGAATATATCGTCTATAACAAGCATTAACAATATTTGTTCACAACAATATAAATAGCCTGCATTTTTTCAAGAATTATTCTTATGATATATTATACCTCAAGGCGTTAAGGCAATAGCTAATAGTCTTAAAACGGATTATACGCATAATATATTTAACAACAAGGGTCACCCGGTTTACTCCGTATTTCATAATGCTTAAGATTTGGTTACAGGGTTCTATGTGATGAGGGGCTAGCGAAAATTTGTGATTTCTTTAACATGTTTATTCGAATCATACTTTCAATTTTGCGAATGTGTGATTGCAGTGATGGTGGATAGGGATATCGGTTAGGATTCACATGACGTTGTCACAGGGACATCTTGCCCAAGAGGGTGTATAGATACCTTTCTTGATGGGCATTGGTTCCATGTTGTATCGAATAACATGACATATGGCCAAATATAGAACAGCCCTACCACAATTGGCGGAATCTACATTCTTGACTGATGGTGGATTAGAAACAACTCTTATATTTAATCAGGGTATTGATTTGCCACATTTTGCATCCTTCGATCTACTCAAGAACGAGGAAGGAAAAAGAATACTTAACGAATACTACCTGGACTATATTGATATTTCAAAACAAACATGTAAAGGCTTTATACTGGAAGCTCCGACATGGAGAGCGAACCCGGATTGGGCCAAGAGATTAGGATATTTTATAACAAGGTTGTAAAACAGTACCAGCAGAACGATTATTTTAATACCACCCC